>JAFZCU010000034.1 GCA_017556145.1 Prevotella sp.
AACCACATGTCGTTACTTTCATTTGAGCCCTTTTTCCGGGATGACATTTATGTCTGCATTTCTCTTTTTAGGGTCGGGTCACCGTAAACAATCAGTAAATCAGCTTATTACGCGGATTTGTCACCAAGCAAAATTTTTTTTACTCGTCAATTATCTCCCGACAAAACGAGAAAATCACATTTAGATTTCCTACACATTTGTCAGTCAACTGAATGGAGGTAAAACCACCATATCAAAAGCTGAATTGCGGGAAGATGTAAAGACTTTTTTGAGTTCCATAAATGGTGAAAACCTCACCCATAAGGATATTGAAGATTTGGGAAAACAATTAAAATTAGAGACAAAGTGGAGCCAACTGAAGAAAGGCGGTATTGATATCATACCTTCTGGGGCAGCAACTATGGCCTATAATTCATTGCAACGAGCGATGAATGAAGTTAATATATTCCCAGTGCCAGTCGGTGAACTGGAACGCTTTGTCAGAGAGGTGGGCGGCCACGGTCCTTCGTGGGTCAATGCTGTTTTAGAGCAGTATCCTGATATAGGAAATCCTATTTATGACAAGGTCAGATCTTTCGTTAATACATGGAAATTATAATTATAACATACAGTATATCGTAGCTTTTCTGTCCCGGTGGTATGAAATGCTACTCTAAGATCAACACTTTTGACCATAACATAATTAATTTATAATGTTTAAAGCGCAATGAAAAGAATTATAATACGAGACTTCGGACCAATAGCGGAAGCTGATATCTATCTTAAGGATGTCAACGTTGTCATTGGTGAGCAAAGCATTGGTAAAAGCTGTGTTCTGAAAGTGTCTTGCTTCTGTACGTGGGTTGAGAAACGTATAGCCATAGAACAGAACGCGCGACGCTTTGAGAAGAAGGGAGTGTTTATGGAAGAACTCGTGAACTTCCATCGTCTGAATGGATATGTACACGCGAATACATATATCGGATATGAGTCGGATTTCATAATGTTCTCTTATGACAACGAACACGGCTTTTCATATGAGTGGAAGCAAGACAGGTGGGACTACATGCGTCCTAAGGTAAGCTATATACCTGCGGAAAGAAATCTTGTAGCAGTCATTCCTAACTGGTTTGAAGTGAAGTCAGTTGCTGATAATATCCAAGACTTTATGGCAGACTGGTCGGATGCCAGAAAAGCAGTCGGTGATAAGGATATTCTTAACCTTAATGTGTCATACTATTATGATGAAGGTAGCGATACAGACTTTGTAAAAACGAAGGATGGGCAAGTTCTTCCATTTTCTAATGTGTCGAGTGGTTTGCAATCATTGATTCCTTTATATGTTCATTTAGTCAATATCAGCAGCAAGAAGTATCGTGAGCGGGAAGACAACTCGGTGAAACATAAGTCGGAAATGGAGAAACTGGTCAACTCGTTGGTTGAATACTATGGTAATAACATAGGGGAGGCTTTTATAAAGAATCCAGAATATGGGACTGTCAATCAAGAATCGGGTCTGGAGAAGCAGATCATACCCAATCCGGAAATGACAAGATGGTTGATGAGAAGGATTTTTAATCTCTCAGGAATCCATCATTGCGAAGTATTCCTCGAAGAGCCGGAAGAGAATCTATTCCCTCCAACGCAACAAATACTGATGAAGTCGCTACTGAATTTTGTAAAACTTGAAAAAGGCAATACACTTTTCATCTCAACTCATAGTCCTTATATTTTGGACATCCTATTGGAGAGAGAGAGTTATGACTTTGGCTTGTTTTATATTAGGTCAACAGAAAATGGCTCAATCGTAAAAACTGCAACAGAGACAGACGTGCAGGATATGTTTGAAGGTGGAGTTGATGCATTCTTTAATATAGAAAGGCTGGGTGATGAAATATAATGAGATTATGCCGGAGTGTTTTATTGACACGACACTCGTGGGTTCATTGCTGGACGCCAAAGTTAATCATAAACATAGCTGTAATGAGGTGGCAAAGGCTATGGAGAAGGGGGAATATAAGGATGCATTTGCCGTTGGTATAATAGATAATGACAAAAGGAAGATTTCTTATATAGAAGGTTTTGAAGAGATAGGCAGGACGGATAACCTGACATTTCTGAAACATAAGAACAAACATCAGTATGTCATAAAAGTAGGGAAGGATCGTAAGGCAATGGAGACCTTCATTAAGGCAAATGTAAAGGCTATAGGTATGAAGATGGAGGATTTTGATTTGCCATCAGACTATGCTGAACTGATAGAACAAACAAAAAGTATAACCACTCAGAAAGATCCAAGAATACTGAAATTGTGCAAGGCATTACGTCAGTCGCCTGAGGTGGCCAAGCTTCAAGATGTCCTTTCCTATCTTGCTGCGAATAAATTTGATGTTGATATAGAAGAACTAAAGAAAAAGATTTGATAGCTCTAACCTGTATCGCAGCAGCAACATCAGACATCTGACATCATTCATCAGACATCATAAATTTATTGGTGGAGGTGCTTGGGAAGCAGAACCCGACTGCTGAGAAGAAGATGCTCCAGGCTCTGATCAAGTAGGCGTTGCTGATTCTGCGCCAGCCGAAAGAAACTCATGGCTCGCCCGTTAGTGCACAGGCTTGCGAGCCATACCAAACCCCTGAAAATCGTTGGTTTTCCGCGATTTTCAGTTAAGTCCTTCCATATAGGGCGCTCGGCTTTGCCGCTTGCTACCAACGGGACGCAAGAAGGGTTTGGGATAGGTGGATGTTCTTTTCGTTCTTTTCTTGCGCCAAGAAAAGAACACTAAGTTGGAGTTGGAACGGATCAAGGAACCGTCCCCTGATCTGTGCTTGGGTGAATTAAAATCATACAATATATGGCAAAATTTAAAGAGAATGGGAAGCTGAAGCTTCTGATTATTGTTGGTACGCGGCCGGAGATTATCCGTCTGGCAGCGGTGATAAATAAGTGCAGGGAGTATTTTGACTGCCTGCTGGCACACACTGGGCAGAACTATGATTATAATCTGAACGGGGTGTTCTTCAAGGATTTGAAATTGGCAGATCCAGATATTTATATGGAAGCAGTTGGTGATGACCTCGGTGCTACGATGGGAAATATCATCGACAAGTCCTATAAGGTGATGGTAGAGACAAAGCCCGATGCCGTGCTGGTGCTGGGCGACACTAACTCCTGCCTCAGCGTGATTGGTGCCAAGCGCCTGCATATCCCTATCTTCCACATGGAAGCAGGTAACCGCTGCAAGGACGAGTGCCTGCCGGAGGAGACCAACCGCCGCATTGTGGACATCATCAGCGACGTGAACATGGCTTACTCTGAGCACGCTCGCCGCTACCTGGCTGACTGCGGTCTGCCCAAGGAGCGCACCTACGTCACCGGCAGCCCCATGGCCGAAGTCCTCCACCAAAACCTCAAGGAGATAGAGGATAGCAAGGTGTTCGAGAAGATAAACTCTCAACTCTCATCTCTCAACTCTCAACTTCGGCTTGAGCCGCACAAGTACATACTGTTATCAGCGCATAGAGAGGAAAACATCGATACCGAGAAGAATTTCCTGAGTCTCTTCAACGCTATCAACAAGATGGCGGAAAAGTACGACATGCCGATTCTCTACAGCTGCCATCCTCGTAGCCGTAAGCGTTTGGAACAGTCAGGCTTTAAGCTCGATGAGCGTGTTATTCAGCACGAGCCACTAGGCTTCCACGACTATAACTGCTTGCAGATGAACGCCTTTGCAGTGGTGAGTGATAGTGGCACTTTGCCCGAGGAGAGTTCGTTCTTTACCTCCGTCGGCCATCCCTTCCCAGCCATCTGCATCCGCACAAGCACTGAGCGCCCGGAGGCACTTGATAAGGCTTGTTTCTTTATTGCCGGTATTGATGAGAAGAGCCTCTTGCAGGCAGTAGATACAGCAGTGACCATGAATCAGAATGGGGATTATGGTATTCCTGTCCCCGATTACATTGAGGAAAACGTCTCAACCAAGGTGGTTAAGATAATCCAGAGTTATACAGGTATTGTAAACAAGATGGTATGGCGAAAATACTAGTGACTGGAGCAAAGGGATTTGTAGGAAAGAATCTCTGTGCGCAGCTAAAGAATATCAGGGACGGCAAGGCCCGTAACTATGCCGTGCAAATAGAGGAAATCTACGAGTACGACATTGATTCCACACCCGAGGAGCTTGAGGAAGCTTGCCAGAAAGCCGACTTCGTGTTCAACCTGGCAGGGGTGAACCGTCCGCAGAACCAGGAGGAGTTCATGGCGGGCAACTTCGGCTTTGCCAGCACCCTGTTGGATACCCTGAAAAAGTATGGGAACAAATGCCCGGTGATGCTCTCCAGCAGCCAGCAAGCCAGCCTCACAGGTCGCTTTGGCAACAGTGAATATGGTCGCAGCAAGAAGGCAGGTGAGGATTTGTTCCTGCAATATGGGCAGGAGACTGGTGCAGAAGTGCACGTTTACCGTTTCCCGAACTTGTTTGGCAAATGGTGCAGGCCTAATTACAACTCCGCAGTTGCCACCTTCTGCAATGCTTTTGCGAACGACCTGCCTTATACCGTCAATGACCCAAGTGTTGAATTGGAATTGCTCTACATTGACGACCTGGTGGATGAAATGATCGCCCTCCTGCAGGGCAAAGCCCACCGTTGCGAATTTGACGGTTTAACAGTCATACCTTATGACTCTGAACCATCAACTGACTCTCAACTCTCAACTCTCAACTCTCAACTGGGTAGATACCGTTATGTGCCAACCACTCACAAAGCCACATTGGGTGAAATCGTTGACCTCCTGAACCAGTTTGCCGAGCAGCCCAAGACCCTAATGATTCCCGAGATTCCGGCAGGCAGTTTTGCCAAGAAGCTCTATAGCACCTACCTCAGCTACCTCCCCAAGGAGAAAACAGCCTTCCCCCTGAAGATGAATGTAGATGAACGGGGTTCTTTCACCGAGCTGGTACATACGCTGAACAGCGGCCAAGTCTCCATCAACATTTCCAAGCCCGGCATCACGAAAGGCCAACACTGGCATCACACCAAGTTCGAGCAGTTCATTGTGGTCGCAGGCCATGGCCTGATTCAGCAGCGCAACCTCAACGACCCTGAGGGCAAAGTCCTCGAATGGGAAGTGAGTGGAGACCACATCCAGGCCGTCCACATGCTCCCCGGCTATACCCACAACATCATCAACCTCTCCGACACTGAGGATCTGGTGACTGTGATGTACTGCAACGAGATTTTTGATCCAAACAAACCAGATACGTTTTTTGATCCAGTTAAGTAAAAATAAAGCAAAAGATATTATGTCAGTATTTAAAGACAAAGTTCTCCTGATTACAGGAGGCACAGGAAGTTTCGGCAATGCGGTGCTGAATCGCTTTCTGAAAACGGATATCGGAGAGATCCGTATTTTCTCCCGCGACGAGAAGAAGCAAGACGATATGCGTCACGACTTCCAGGCTCGTATGCCGGAAGTAGCCAATAAAATCAAGTTCTACATTGGAGATGTCCGCAACAAGAGCACACTGAAATATGCGATGCAGGGGGTAGATTACGTGTTCCATGCTGCTGCGCTGAAGCAGGTGCCCAGCTGTGAGTTCTTCCCGATGGAAGCAGTGAAGACCAATGTGATTGGTACTGACAACACCCTCGATGCCGCTATTGAGTCTGGTGTCAAGTGCGTCATCTGCCTGAGCACAGACAAGGCTGCTTATCCCATCAACGCCATGGGTATCACCAAGGCCATCGAGGAGAAAATAGCCGTGGCCAAGAGCCGCATGAGCGGAGATACCAAGATCTGTTGCACCCGCTATGGTAACGTGATGTGCAGTCGTGGCTCAGTGATCCCTCTTTGGATTGACCAGATCCGTAAGGGCAACCCTATCACCATCACCGAGCCCAGTATGACCCGCTTCATCATGTCATTGGAAGAAGCTGTTGACTTGGTGCTCTTTGCTTTTGAGCATGGTAACAATGGTGACATTATGGTTCAGAAGGCTCCGGCTTGCACGATTCAGACTCAGGCAGAGGCCGTGGTAGAACTCTTTAAGCATCAGGCACCGGCTGAACCTGAAATTCGGGTCATCGGCATCCGCCACGGTGAGAAGATGTATGAAACGTTGCTCACCAAGGAAGAGGCTGCCAAGGCTATTGACATGGGCAACTTCTATGCGGTGCCTGCCGACAATCGCGACCTCAATTATGACAAGTATTTCAAGGAAGGCGATGTCAAGCGCGCCACTATCGAGGAATTCAACTCCAACAATACTCGCCGCTTGAATCTTGAAGAGACCAAGGAAAAGATCGCCAGCCTAACCTACATCCAAAACGAGCTCAACGGAATTCCCAATTTGGTATAGATGTTTAATAATAGATGCAGATGATTGTCTACTGCGGCAGCCGATAAAAACCCATGGCTCGCCCGTTAGGGCAAAGGCTTGCGAGCCATTTGTGACATTTCATTCCAGATCACTGAGCTCCCGACGGAGGCGGTTCATTGCTTTACTGGGGCGGATGTTTTCGCCATCGATCTCCCCCAGACCAAGGATTTTGGCATCGGGGTATTGCCGACGCAGGCTGACGAGCTGATTGATGAGCGCTTGATGCGAGCGACCCTTACTGTTGACGATGGTGTGGTGTCGGAAGTCAGACACACGGCTGCAATGGCCAACGCCAGCAGCATTTGCAGAACCTGTTTCATTGACGAGTATATATTTGACTTGTTTCATTGCTTATAAGAATTAAAATATAAAGTTTGATGTTTAAAGGGCCATAGCTCAGAGTTTAACCCTGAACCATGACCCCTGCACCTTAGAGTGCGTTCACGCACGACGTGGCGCCAAGCGCCGTGAGGATGGCAGTCAGGATGCTGATGAGCGTCTGGAGGATGAATTTCCAGATGGCCTTCTTGGAGCTGTCCTCAGGCTCGGTCTCCGGCACGATAGCCGGTACGACCTCCTCCACCTCAGCAGTTACAGACTTCTTGATGATCTTCTGGATCAACTTCTGAAATAATTTCTTTAATAGCTTTTTCATAACAATAAAAATTAATTATCCTTTATCAATTATCAATTATCCATTGACGGCGGCTTAATCTTTATCGAAGCCATCATCGCCGCCATCGCCACCGTCACCGCCGGTAGATCCGCCGCCTGACTCGCCTCCTGAAGGCGTTTCACCGCCGCCCGGTGTCTCACCACCGCCAGTAGAACCACCGCCAGTAGAACCGCCACCAGTCTCTCCACCGGTCTCAGAGCCTGTCGAAGAGCCTCCGGATTCAGAACCACCTCCGGACCCAGAACTGCCACCATTAACCGTGCCTCCTGAACCAGAGCCACCAGCATTACCAGAGTTTGTGCCCGTGGTGACAGATCCATCCACATTGAACGTAGTGGTTGTGCCGTTCTCCGCCACGATGATGATCACAGTACTATCGCCACCATTTGCATAGAGCGTGATCGTGTCAGGCCACTCACCAGTGAGGAACACCTCCTGATAGCCCGTCTTTGAGGCGATTCGGATTGAAGTGGGATGCTCGGTAGCATAGGCGCAGATAGCCGCCTCGATCTCGGTGAGCGTCACATCCACACCAGCCACATACTGGTCAGCCAGTTCATCCAACGCAAGCACCAATGCCTTATAGTTCAGCGAGAAATAGCGGTTCGATGGCGTGCCGTTGCCCCTCGGGGTAATCGTCTGGCGGATGGTACGCAAGTGAAACTTAATGTGTATCTGCACCAGTTTGAACAGCGCCTGGCGGCGCTTCGCATCAGGGGTGCTGTACATGCTCGCAGGCATCGTAGGAGCACTTCGGGCGTAAGTCACGCCGTTACGGGTTACATACGTGATACCATCGATGGTACCGTTCGTCTTTCGGCCAACGCCGACCTGTTTAATAATTGCCATAGTTGTAAATTTTTTAAATTTTGAATTTAATTTTGATTAATTTCTGGCCGTTAGGCCACCCCCGAATCATTTGAGCTTGAGCGCGTTCTGGAGGCTGATGCGACCGTAGCCTAACTTACCGTCGCTGCAACCAAGCAGGATGGAGTGGCGGTTAGCCTCGCGTGACACGTAGCTCACATGGATGAAGTTCGGATAGAGGATCAGCTGGTCGAAGTCAATCGACTCGCTGGTGAGAATAAGCCTAAAGGCCATGATCAGTCGTTCCCGATGTGAACCGGTCCCTGAGCCAGTCGAAGGTGTCCTTTCTGCGCTATCTGCGCTTTCTGCGGGACCTGAAACATAGAAGTCTGCTGCCTGACCCTGCATGTGTTGGCTGTTCTGAGACGAGTGGGCGATGATGTTGTTGAGAGCCTTAGCCCTGTAAGCACTTGTGATGATCACCGGCAGCCCCAATTTCTCTCGCAGCGGCTCCAGACAGCCCTCGCACAGGCGACGCAGGTTCTCCACAGCCTCAGGCGGAGGCTCGTTCGCGATACCGTGCTTTTGTGCCGTCGTGCTCTCGGTAAACTCCCGCAGCTTGAAGTGCGGTGATAGAAAAATGTTATCTTGCATACACGATACAATTTTAAGTGAATAACTCTTGTTTATGATCTCGTTGAAAACCCTCTGTCCGTGACTTACCCGGGATGCACTTCCATTGGATTTCGCTGACAAAATTATAGTGGGAATGAAATTTTTAAAAGTTTATTCTTATCTATTTTAAATCTATTTTCAGACTACTGATACTCAATCACTTACAGCGTTTTTGGATAGCTAATCCACACCTGTAGAGAACCATCACAAAATACGAATCTTATGAAAGAAGACCAGACACAACTGATTACCGCCCGACTGGAACACCTGCGGTTTATGATGGAAAGCGGCAAGATGCCACTCTTCCGTCACCGTAGCGATATGTTCCTTTTCGCCATGGAGGCGTACAACATTGCCCGTGGCCTGTCCTCACGTTACTATCGTTTGCGCAACGACCTCGACATCCGCTTCTTCGTGCGCTTCCAGTTCGATTACTGGTTGGAGGAAATACAGAAGTGGATAGAGCAGCTTGGTGGCAGCGAGTACCACGTGGAAGATGATACTTTCTTTGCTGAGGGACGTGCCAAGCGCTTGACCATTGTGGTGGACCGTCTTTTCGGCTACCACCTCGACCGTCTGCCTGCCGACAGTGCCGAAGGCTCCATGCCCCTGCCCGTCGACGAAATCCACGAGCCGTTCAAGGCTATCCTGAATATGAAGTCCACCGACCTGGTGAATTCTTACCGTGAAGCGTTGAAAGAGGTTCATGCCTATCTGCTGAAACTGGCTATGTTGCCTGTGGAATGGTCGGAGGAGAACCGCTGCCAGGCCTTGCGCATCTATTTGGAGGAATCTCATCAGACAGCCAAGGTGCAGACTGAACTCGACAACTACAAATACTTCTGCACCGTGCAAGACGACCATTCGGTGAAGAGCCAGTTCTGCTATCTGAAACAGCGGCTGGCGGAACTGACGGCAAACGGAGAACTTGCAGGGCTGAAGGTGGCCAAAAGCGACCAACAGGTGCTTCTGGACAAACTCCACGTCCTGTTCGGCAAGGATGAGACCACCCCCAGTGAGGATCAAATCCCGTCGGATGTCCGTCCGATGGCCGATGATGAGTTGTTTGCCAAGATTCTCTACTTCGTCCGTCTAGATGGTGAGCCCAACTTCCCCGTGATCGACGAGGATAAAATATCGAAGTACCTCATTCGCAAGGATGTGTTCCTCACCGTAGATCAGGAAAAGAACCTGCAGGCCCTCTTTGCCCTGATGGAAGCCATGAGGTCGTTTTTCGACCCCATTTTGGCCAAACGGGGGCATGGTTCACGATTTGGAGTGCATAAGCTGCAACGGGTTACGATGGTGATGATCAAGGTGAAGCATTATAACAGCAAACTTAGCTCCCTGCTTGCCCATGAACGCACGATAGAGGAACTGAATGGCTTCTTTGAGAAGCTTTTCTCTCCTGAGTGGATAGAAACGTTCGGAGCGGCGCAGGACGATCTGCTCTCGCTCTTTGAGAAAGACCGCGACGCCATCAAGCTGGAGCCATACATCCATCTGTTGAAGGAAGCCAACAAAGCCCTGCATCTCTTTGTGAAGAAAACCTCGATGGGTAAGAAGATATACCGTTGCCTTGAAGGTGAAGACATTGTGCAGGACGTCAGCGACGGATCCGTCAACAGCTACTACACAAAGACTGACTATAGAAAAAAAGAGAATTGGAAGCGTGCTATCGGCTTGGTCGATGCCGTTGCCAAAGAATACACAAAAGCATAAAAGGAGGAGGAATTATGATACGAGTTATTCATATTTCAGATTTTCATTTTGATAAATCAACTCAATATGATTGGGAGGATTATACGAAAAAGTCTTTGATAGAAACTATCAATAGTCAGCAACCGCAATGTCCAATGACTGATACTTTCGTGATCTGCTCTGGAGATATGATCAACAAGGCAGGTTCGGATTATAGTGGAGTAATGAATGCATTACAGAAGTTCAATGAAAAAGTCATTCAGCCCGTCCTTGAAGGAACAGGCCTCCCTTTAGATCATTTCATCCTTCTGCCTGGTAACCATGAAGTGGACAGAAAAGCAGACGAGGACACTCATGCTGAAGGTCTGCGAGCCATGATAGAGAAGAGAGGTGCACAGAAAATTATCGAATACACTAAAGCACTGCTTGATGGCAATTACAAAGACTCAAAACGCATCAAGGAATACAATGAATTCGTGGCAGAATTGTATCAAGGCAAAGAGAATGTCAAACTCTCCACTTTAGGATCAACTTTTACTTTCGATACTTCAGAAGGCAAGTTGGGAATCGCGGCCTTCAATACAGTATGGAACTGTTATGATAACGAAGACATGGAAAGAGGTCTTGCCATTGGTGAGCCTCAGTATAAATTCTGTAAGGAGAATCTGGATGGTTGTGATATCAAGATAGCGGCAATTCATCATCCATTGGAGTGGTTGAAGTTCGAGAAGGGGACCATCCGGAACTGGTTCTATGCTGACTTCCAGTTCTTGTATGTTGGTCACGTCCATGAGTCAGATAGCTACTATAAGTCAACGGTGTTTGGCTCGCTACTAGTCAATGTGGCACCTGCTTATACGTATGACATCAGAAGCAACATTTGTGGTGCGCTTGCCAACGGATTCTCCATTGTTGATTATACAAGTGCCAGCAGAGAGTTTGCTTGCTACTATTATAAATATAATGTAAAGGAACGGAAATACCAGCTTAATAACGATATTTGCGAAACGGGTGTATTCAAAGATGTTTTACCCAATGCGGCTGCGGGTTCTTTGGCAGAGATACAGCGCCATGCAATAGACTATATTACGTCGGTGAAATTGGTAGCATTTGACAATTCTATTATTCCCATGAAGGCTCATGCTATTAATTCGCTTAAGGAGGCTTTTGTAAAGCCACCTATTCGCAAGCATGCTGATGAAGAAGAAAAAGATTATGAAATGAGTGATTTGCTTGCCTCCAAATCCAACATTTTGATTTTTGGCACTCCCGAGTCCGGAAAGACTGTGATGTTGCAAAGGCTGTTGATGGAGGCTGTGGAAGACTTTGCCAAGTACAATGCTGTTCCTGTTTACGTGAACTTTGATTTGATTGGGAATAGGGAGATTGATAGCCTTGTCAAGGCATTTTTGGATCTCAACTATGAACAGACACGAGGTCTTCTCGAGAAAGGAAAAATCATTTTATTCGTAGACAATTACAATCCCAAGTTTGAATCAAGATACATAGCCCACACGATTTATAGGTTTGTCGAACAATATAATGTTAAAATAATAGCTACGGCTGACTGTCAGTCTGAGAATGTACTACCTCTCGGTGTCTTCAATGATTATAACGAACTTGCTTTCGAGTATTATTTTATCTCCCGATTCAGTTCCGACAAGGTAAAGCAGATGATGGTGAAGTGGTCCCCGAAGGATGAATTTCAGGAGCGTAATGCAAAATTGGAGAAAATGGTTTCCAGTTTCTGCAACTATTCCTTGCCTTGCACGGCCATGTCGGTGTCCTTGTATCTGTGGAGTACCGAGAAGGCTGAACGTGAACCCGTGAACGAATCCGTGCTCTTGGATATCTACATTGAGATTATTCTGGAGAAATTGAATTTGAATAATGCTTATCAGAACTCGTTTGACTATAAGAACAAAACCATGCTGCTGGCTTTTCTGGCAGAAAAGGTGAAAAATAAATATCCAAACAATCTTTCATACGGTGAATATATAGATCATATATCTTACTATTTGTTGAATGTAGTTGGATTTGATAAGTTCGATCCCAAACGAATAGGCGACTATTTTATAGAACGAAAGCTTTTCACTCGCAATAAAGACGAGGTTTATTTTGCTCACACTTGTTTCTATCATTTCTTCCTTGCCCAGCGTATGAAAGATAATGAAGATTTCAAAAAAGAGATTCTTTCTAAGAGCAATTATTATAAGAATGACCGTGCAGTTAGCTATTATTCTGGTCTTGTCAGAAACGATAAGTCTCTTTTGGAATTCTTGTTGGAGGATGTAGACCAGTATTTTGAACCTGCTCAGCAGATATACGAGAATGTAAATATTGACGATTGCTTCACTTATTTGTATGTTGGGGAGAAAACTTTCAAGCCTATTGTGCGTTCTGGTAGTACGCAGAAAGTTTTAGATAATAAACCTTCGAAAGAAGAGGTAGAAAAAAAGCTCATAAAGCGTTGCGATGAAAAACTGAGTAAGATTTCTGACGAGATTCGAAGGCATGACCACAAGACCCCTGACCTATTGATAGCCATACTGGCTAATGCCTTGCGGAACTTGGATGGCATTGAAGACCTCAAACTGAAGGCGAAGGCATATGATACCATTATTCGAGACGGTATTATCTTTACGGTTGTGTCAAAAGACGCTTTGGCTGATTATGCCAACAAACATGAAGGAAAACTCCCGATGGCATTTTCAGATGTAAAGGATGTACCATTCTTCTTCCGGTTTATGCCTGTGGGCTTCCAGCAGTATTTGTATAATATTATGGGCACCACGAAACTTTCTATGATTTTCAGGGAAAAGTTTGATAGGGATATGAAAAGCGACTGCTCTGATATTGAGCGATTCATGACGGCGGGCATTCTCTGGGATTGTATCAGTCTTGGAAGCTTTGATGAGATGAAACGACTCATCAAGAAAGTAAAGAACAATGTTACGAAGGACTATATATTCTATAAGTTGGTAAACCATTACAACGAGAGAGTGGTATCTGGTTCAGAGGAAGAAAAGCTGTACATCAAGCTTTTTGCTGCCTTGGAGGCAAAAGACAAGTTCCTTTCGTATGTTGAACAGAAAAGGATAGAACAGAAAGTTAGACACAAACTATGACGATAGAACAGATACAGCATACGACAGAATTCCAGGTCTTTGACCGTGAATAGCATCTGCCACCGCGATTATAGCATTCTAGGTACGGATATCCAGATAAAACTGTTTGATGACCACATGACAGTGGAGAGTCCGGGCATTCTACCTGGGTTGGTAAGACCATACAATATCCGTGAGATGCATTTCTCACGCAATCCAAAGATAGCGATGTATATGCGCTCGTATAAGTTGGTGAAGGAGTTCGGCGAAGGCGTTGACAGGATGTTTCGCGAGATGGAAGCAGCAGGCTGTCCTGCTCCGGAGTATCGTCAGAACGAGTTCATGGTTTATGCCACGCTTCGGCAACACAAGGATGCAGGGACAGAGCAGGCAGACCAGACGAATGGTCAATTAAATGGCGGATTAAATGGCGGATTAAATGAGAGCCAGAAAACGACACTGGAATTTATTCGCCTACATGAGGGGTATAACACCAAGCAAATATCAACTGGGCTCGATGTGCCTTTTGACACCATCGACAAGCATATCAGAATACTGCTGAAACAAGGGCATATTGAGCATAGAGGTTCCAAGAAAACCGGCGGCTATTATGTGGTAAAGAATGAATGAATAATTACATGGTCCGTTAACGGTAATAAATATCATAGCAGCCTCGTTGCTCCTTCGCCATAGCCTCGCCCCCGAGCGAGTCATGGGTGAGAGTGGTACGATGCAAGGGCGATGCAAGTCCGATGCAAATACGAGCGAATGAATAATTGAATATAAGACTATATAAATGACAAGCGAGTTGCCCCGTTAATGGTTCCTGAGTACTCACGAGCTCTGCTCGCTTGCCCAACCAAGTAATCGACTTGTCGCTCATTCCGCAGGTCTTGAGAACTCCATTAGCAATGGGCACCTCTTGTTAGATCCCGAAAACGGATCAAAGAACCGACCCCTGATCTTAATGCTTATCTCATAATTAAAACAGATTGCCGATGACATATGCAAAATCATCAAATAAACGGATAGCAAAGAATACCGTTATGCTTTATGCACGCATGGTTATTATCATGCTAGTCTCTCTGTATACATCAAGAGTTATTCTTAACTCTCTTGGTGTAGTTGACTATGGCGTGTATAATGTAGTAACAGGATTTGTGCTGGCTTTTGGATTCTTGAATAGTGCAATGAATGCATCTGTACAGAGATTTCTGACAGTCGAGTTCAAAGAGAATAATACGGAAAAACTTAATAAGGTTTTTAACCTTAGTGTGCTTGTCCATTTTTTCCTCGCTATTATTGTTGTTGTTGCTACGGAGGCTATCGGACTTTACTTTGTAAAGAACAAATTGGTGATACCCGCAGAAAGACTGACAGCTGCTATTTGGATTTTTCATCTTTCTGTTGTCACACTGTTTTTCAGTATTATGAATGTCCCTTATAGAGCCTTGATTATCACGCATGAAGATATGGGGACTTTCGCTGTTATCAGCTTGTTTGAGGCTTTCGCCAAATTATTTATTGCAATAATTATTGGCTATGTTATTTGGGACAAACTGGTTACATACGGATTGTTATTGGCAATTATCGCAGTTGTGATTCAACTCTTTTATATGTTAAATTGCAGAATCCGATATAAAAATGAGGTCACTTTTAAGCCCAAATGGGATAGCGCATTGTTTAAGGATATGACGGTTTTTGCAGGGTGGAATTTATTAGGCGTATTTGCTGGCATTGCATACAATCAGGGCGTTAATATTGTTATAAACTTATTTGGTGGTCCTGTTGTCAATGCTGCTAGGGCAATAGCATTCCAAGTCAGTGGTGCAGCTAATCAGCTGGTAACGAATTTCCAGATGGCTGTAAATCCGCCAATAATGAAGGCGTTTGTTGCAAAAGATAAAGAAACTACATCTTTGATTTGCTCATCTTCAAAATTGTCAAACATTCTTCTTCTATTCGTAGCTGTACCGCTAATCATAGAAATGCCATACATTTTACAGATTTGGTTAAAAACAGTACCTGAATATACTGTAATACTAGCCCGTTTAGCATTGATAGAAGCATTAGTTTGCTCATTTGCGGGGCCACTGCACACGTTGTTTCAAGCAACAGGAGAAATAAAGCAATATCAGTTAATAATCAGTGGAATTCTTCTTTTTAACCTACCCATTTCATACGTTCTGCTTAGATTTGGGTTTGGATATGAGATAACAGTTGTAGTAGCTATATCTCTATCTTTCTTAGCCTTAGTTGCAAGGCTTATTCTTATTAAAAAACACTTAGATTTGAAGTTGCTGTTTTTCATCAGGGTTGTTTTTTTACCTTGCTTACTTGTGGCAGTTATTTCAACCTTCTGCGCATTTTGTATAACAAGAGTGTTTCCTGTTGGTATTACTCGATTGATACTTGTCATCCTTATGTCTGTAATTAGTATTACTGTTATGTCATATTTGTGCGCTTTTAATAGTAAAGAGAAATTACTTGTGAAAGAAGTCATTAAAAAGATTAGATTGAAATGAAGACGACAAAGATTCCGATTTATATTTTGGTGGGATTTAACTTGTTTACCTGGTTGATTTATCTTTCCAATCCGTTTGCTAATTCTGTATCAGAAATGCACAACTACACTATATTATATGTGTTGTTGAATATTCTGATGCTTTATTGGGGTCTGAAACAAGGTGTTAAATCAGGGAATCGTTTAAATCCCAGAAGAATAATCAGTGTTAAGACTTTCTTTAAAAAGTACATGACACCGCTCTTTGTGTTCTATATCCTTACCTTTTCTTTGAAGTATGCCTATGAGTTGCGTGTGCCGGTTTTCGATATTCCAGCGTTAATCAACCGAATTGCGATGGGTATTGCATCACCTGATTTGGGCTATGCTTTAACGTTATCTGGCGTTCAATCCTTCCCTTGGTCGCTTTATATGATGATGAGTATAGTTGATGGAGCCTTTTTCATTATAGGTATGTTATGTTGGGATTATTTGTCAAAATTTCAAAAAAGTATACTCGTCCTGCTTGCTGTTATTGACGTGTTGAAATGGTTCGGAGCCGGAACAAGCTTCGGTATCTTGCAAATGCTGTCAACACTTCTTTTAGTGTATGTCATTTCAATTAAAAGTGATCAGGTAACAAGAAAACAGATTATTAAATACGTGCTGGTTGGAGGAGTTATTTTTATCTTCGCAATAACAGCGTTTGGTATTAATATGGAAGGTCGGTCCGGGGGTACATTTACGGATATTAAAGAAACGGATATCAATACCGGTTCGTTCTTTTACCAATATTTTGTTTCTATATTACCTAAATGGTTCCAAGATATGTACCAATTCATTGCTCGTTATCTTGTTGGTGGTTATTATAATTTGGAACTGGCGTTTACCACTGATTATGATTGGTGCTTTTTCTTAGGGCGTAATAATGCCTTAACCAGAATAGCTGATGACTTTCTTCATATTGGCATAGAGCCTATAAATCTTCAACATAAGATATATCAGATGTATGGTATTGACCCATATATCTATTGGCACTCAATCTATACATGGCTAGCTAATGATTTCACCCTTTTTGGTGTGCCAATAGCTGTTTATGTCATCGGTAAACTTACAAGTATGACTTTGATGGTTTATACAAAATATAATGATATGGTATCTGGCGTTATTTTCATTCTTTTGGCAAATTGTACGATTTACTTTTTTGCGAATAACAACTATCTGTCAGGCCATTACTATGTATTTATGGGTTTTGTAATAATATGGCTTACAAGCCGATATAGTTTTAAGCAAAGATAATATGTTAAAGCCACTCGTCATTCTCTTTGGTTACAAGGAGGTACATAATGCATCTGCGCAAATAGCCCGTACATTTTGGGAGAATGTTCCAAGTGCAGATTATTCTCCTACGATAGTATGCGCAAAAATGGAATCTGAAGTTGATTTGAGAAACCCCATCATTCAAGTCAAGAATAACCGGATAGTTCATAATTTTCTTGCGTTCTTCAGACGTATGAAGTTCAAAGATATAACGATGATCCCTGATGTGGAAGGTTATTCATGGAATCCTGCTGTTTTAAGAATTGTCAAAAAGGAATTAACTTCAAATAAATATGATTATATACATACTATTAGTTCTCCGCAATCTACCCATTTACTAGGTTTACGTTTAAAACAATTGACAGGTTTACCTTTGGTTGTTCAGTGCAATGATCCCTGGCATGATACTTCCGGACGGAAATATTGTTTAGACAAATTTGCAAAGCTTGACCTTAAGTATGAGGAAGAAGTGGCTAAAGGAGCAGATATCATTATCCACACAAACAACGTGATTGCAGATATATGGCATGAAAGGTATGGAGAAGATGTGTACAATAAAATCCGTGTTGTACCGCTATCTTTTAATATCTATAACCTTCCTACCGTACAAAAGAAAGAAAAACCTAATGATAAGTTGATTATTTCTCACATAGGGAATATATATAGCAGTCGCTCTTCTATGACGATTATAAAGGGAGTTGAAAAGTTCCTGTCCGATTATCCTAATTACGGGAACAAAATTGAGATTCATTTTGTTGGCGGTGTTCACCAGCAGGAAATGGATTATGTTCATGAGCATGGATTGTCTGAACATATTAAGTATCTGGGTAAGATTGACCCCGAGAAACTCCAATCAATCTACGAGCAGACTGATATTTTCCTTTTGATAGATGTAATTATAAAAAGAAATCCTAACTATCCATCTAAGTTGATGATGTATTATTATTATCAGAGGCCTATATTAGGATTAACAACTCCAAATAGCAATCTTGAAGAAGAGTTAAGAAACTCTGGTCATACTGTTTGCTATTATGATAATACTGAATCAATTTGTTCTTTCTTGAAGAAAGCTGTAACAGATTATCATAGTCTTACGTACTTCAAAACCAATTATTGGGAGAAGCATACTATAGAGAACGTTTTTTCAATATATAACACAATTATCAGAGAAGATATTATTAAGAACAAATAACGAACGAAGTATGAGGTTTTCATTTTTATTTAGAACACTCCTAAAAACTCCGATTTTGCGACGATACTCGCAAATTTGGTATAAATGTCTGGGTGTCAATTATTTACATGGGGGGGGGTAGATTATCTAACGATTGTAAGATAGTCGGCAGCTATTCTAATATTATTTTGCATACACATTCGGAAGTCAATAGTGGTGTTTTCTTGCTGGCAAAGGATATTATTGAAATTGGTGAAAACTCCACTTTGGCATACGGGGCAACGATTATAACCAGTGCAAATCCCAATTCCCCTTGGAATAAGTTAGCAGACATTTACCCTAGAATGACAGCACCAGTAACTATTGGTGATAATGTATGGATAGGGTCGAATGCTATTATTCTTCCTGGCGTGAAGGTCGGTGAGATGAGCGTGGTAGCCGCAGGCTCTGTGGTGACAAAAGACGTGCCTTCCGGAGTGCTTGTGGCAGGTAACCCAGCAATAATAAAAAAGAAACTCACATAGGCTTCTTTTGTGTGTCTTGTGAGTTTATTAAAACAAATAACTTACAAGACGAAAAATGGAGAACAAAAAAAATGTAATTGTTTTAGGGAATGATCATACCAATACAACTGGGGTTGTTCAATGTATGGGACGTGCTGGGTATGATGTTACAGCAGTTGTCTGGGGCTTAAAGACAGGGTTGGTTAAGTCAAGCAGATATTGTAAACATTTGTTTGCTGCGGCTACACCTCAGGCGTGCATTGAGATTATTTGCGAGAAATTATGCGATGGCCAAAAAGCAATCATTCCATGCTGTGATGATGCCGCAATTGTCTTAGAACAAAACAAGTCAAAATTGGGAAATAACTTTCACTATGGATATACAGAAGGAGAACTTACTATTGAGGAACTATGCGAGAAGGATAGGCAGGTTAAGATTGCTATTGAAGCTGGTTTTAATACGCCTTGGTCTTCCCGGCCAATAGAGTCAATAAATGATTTGCCTGAAGATATCGTTTTTCCTTGTGTTACAAAATCTCTAATGAGTTGCAAGGGATCGAAAAATGATTTGATAATTGTTCGTAATAAAACAGACTTGAGTGTCAGAGTCCAAGAACTCTTGACGCATACTCAAAGAATCATTTTGCAGCAATACATTGAGCATGACTATGAGATTTGTATAATGGGCTGCGGCCTTAAAAATGGCGATGTTTTGATACCGGTCATAGAATTCAAGTTGACTCAATATCCTAAAAATGTTGGGATGGTATGCCTAGCCAAGGTTCAAGCATTAGAAGACGACAGTATCATAGAGCCTATTAAAAATTTAATTAAACGTATCAGGTATGTAGGCCTATTCTCTGTTGAACTAATGCACAGTAAAATTGATGGAAAAAATTACTTTACAGAAATTAATTTGCGCAACGATGGTGGTAATAGCTTTGTGAATAAATACGGTATTAATCTGCCTCTCAATTATGTTGAAGATCTATTTGAGCAACCGCTGACTAACTTCACCAATTTCCATCCCGGTTTTTATATATGGGAGATGCATCATACATTGTCAATGCTACATCGTGAGATTTCTATAAAACAATGGATTAAGGAACTACAATTATCAAAAGGGTTCTTGACATACTATCCAGAAGACAAGAAACCTTTCTACAAACAATATATAAACTGGTTATTTCAAAAACTACACCTTCAAAAGAATGAGCGATACAGATAAACTTGTGATTATTGGCTCATCACACCATAACACTTATAGCATGATACGATGTTTTGGAGAAAGCGGTGTGCAGCCTGAAGTCATTTTATACGGAAAGAGTGACAGCTTTTTATTGCATTCAAGATTTGTAAAGGGTTGTTTTGTTGCGGACAATGCTGAAGATGCACTTGTTATGCTGAAGGACAATTATAAAGGGGCTGTTGTCATTGCTTGTACAGATGACATAGCTTCCCTAATGGATAAAGAATATGATAATTTAATTCAACATTTTAAATTCTTCAATTGTGGACGCAATGGTAGGCTTACGGAGTATATGAAAAAAACGAAGCAGATAGCTGCTGCTGAGCAGGCGGGACTAAGGGTTCCAATTACTATTGAAGCTTCATCAATGGACATTGATTTATCAAATATACCATATCCTTGTATATTAAGACCTCTTGAAAGCATCCATGGCGGGAAGAATATCCAAGTATGCTATTCTAAAAAAGACATACCGTCAGCATTAAACGCCTTTGACAATAACGTAAAACTGTTAGTTCAAGAATTTGTTTTCAAAGATTATGAGATTGTGCTTGTTGGACTGTCAACTGCAGAAAGAATTATAATACCAGCATATATACATAAACTACGCGATACGAAAGGAGGGACAACTTACTCTTTGGTAAAGCCAATTGAAGATATTCCGGTTTCAGTGGTTAATTCTTGTAAGAAACTTGTTGCAGGGATGAGCTATAATGGACTGTTTGGCATTGAACTGATGTGTAAGGGAGATGATTATTATTTCGTTGAGATTAATCTTCGTAATGATGCAACTACTTATGCGGTTAATGTTGCGGGTTGTAATCTACCGTTGGCTTTCTGGAAGAATTGTCATGGTGAGAACGCAGATGAGATTTTTACCTCTTCTATCCGGCAGATTTACTCAATAGTTGAATTCAATGACTTTGTATCAGTTTTAAAATGTAAGGTAGGCATAATAAAGTGGTTTAGGGAGTGTAAAGCTTCAGAATGCAAGTATTTTTATTCATCAGTTGATCCTGAACCATACAAAATCAGAAGAAAAGAGTTTGTTAGTTTTCTTATGAAACGAATATTTAAATTCTGAATATGAAAGCTTGGGCAATTATTAAAGAAACACTATTACACTATACTTGGGATTTGGCCTTTGGTTATTTTGATTCTTCTGTCGAAGATGATAGGATAAGTTATGGTCACCTTACCATTGTCAAAAACCCATACAACGACAAATGGTTCGCAGATCCGTTCATTCTCTGCGAGAATGGCAATGAACTGCACCTTTTGGTGGAGGAATTTGACTTCGGTGTTAGGAGAGGGCGTATAGCTCATATCGTAATCGACAAGTCAAAGAACATAATAACGGGCTGCAAGATTATCCTGGAGGCCGTAAGCCATCTTTCTTTCCCTGCTATCTATGAGGTGGAGGGGAGTCTCTATGTGCATCCTGAGAATGCTGCATCTGGCAAAAGTATCATTTATGAATACGACCAGGAGAAAGATGCTCTTGTGAACCCCAGGATTATTATTGATGAGCCGCTGACAGATGCAATAATTCACAAAGTAGGAGATATTTATGAGGTGGTTTCGACAAAGAACCCCAGCCCAAACGGGAACACGTTGAATTACTACCGTTCTGAGTCTTTTTTTGGTCCATATACACATGTGGATACGGTTACATATCCTTCCAACACAGCGCGAATGGCCGGTGCATTCTTAGGTGCAGTCCGCCCGGCACAGAATTGCAACGGGGCTTACGGAAGGTCAGTGGTGTTCTATGAGGGCGACAAAGTGATTAAGGAGTTGAAACCTTGCGGAGTTAAGTACGCAGGATTGCACACTTTCAATACTCGCAACAACACCTTCGTTGTGGATCTGAAAAAGTATGATTTTGCCCTGTTTTACTATATTAAGGAAATTATAAAAAACAGACGATGAGAATCTTATATTTCATAGATACAATGCAATTTGGAGGTGCCGCAAAGAAAACCGCCATGATTGCAAACGAGTTGTCGCGTAAAGGGCACGAAGTGATCATCGTGACCGATATCAACTTGGATGTTGGTTTCGCTCTGGACGAATCAATACGCTTGCTACCCCTCTATGAAGAAAATAAGCAAGGCAACCGTGCAATGAAGATGCTTCGTAAGTTGAGGCGGGTAAGGAGCCTTGTAAAATCGAATTCCCCCGATATTGTCGTGAGTGTCTTGCCACATGTTTCCTTCTATGTCAAGATTGCGTTGACAGGTATGCGAGTTCCTGTCGTTTTCTCTGACGAGACCTCTTTTGCCCGTAATGACAGTATGTTTGTGCATTTCATCCGACATCGTTTCTATAATGTGGCCGATGCCGTGGTTGTGCTGACAGAGAATGATATCAAACTTTTAGGAACGAATATTCCAAAGAAAGTGGCCATCCATAATCCAGTTGCTTGCCCTGATTTTAATCAGGATTATGCTGTTAAGGAGAAAATTATTTTGGCTATAGGGGCGCTTAAAGAATGGGATATTAAGGGCTTTGATTTATTGTTCCAGGCTTTTCAGCCATTGGCTGAATCATTTCCTGACTGGAAGATTGTTATTGCAGGAGATGCAAAAGAACCATACATGACCAAAGTGCAAGCCATGATTAATCACCTCAACCTTGATGGACGAGTGGAGTTGTTGGGGTATCAGTCGGATATTTTTAGTATAATGGCCAAAACATCTATCTATGCACTATCTTCCAGGATTGAAGGTTTCTCGTTGTCGCTAGTAGAGGCGTTGTCGCAAGGATGTGCTTGTGTGGCATTTGAGAATTATGGCGTTATAAATGAGGTCACTTGTGGTGGGAAAGGTGTTTTGGTTGTGAAAGATGGTGATGTGAACGGATTCTCTAATCAGTTAAGATTGTTGATGGAATCTCTGAAAGAACGTAAGCGACTTGCTGAAGACGGAAAACCTGTGGTGTCAGCCTATAGTATGGATAAGATAGTCACTCAGTGGGAAGACCTGTTCTTCCGCTTATGTGGTGCTACATGTTAGTATAAGAAACAAACAAATAAACAGATGAAATCACTTAAACAGAATTGCTTTCTTCGTGGATGTTATATGTTGCAAAAGATGTTCTTTACCAATAGCTTAATGAGGAGTGGTAGAAATATCAAGATTATACCTCCTATTTTTGTAGCAAACAAATCGAATGTTATAATTGGCGATAATGTAGGAATTGGTCCATACGCATATATTACAGGAACGAACGCGAAATTAATCATTAAAGGAAATTGTTCAATTGCCGAACATTTTACAGTGCATACGGGAAACCATGCCCGTATTAAAGGTAAATTTGTATCCGATATTACAGAAAAGGCGAAGCCAAAGGGTTATGATAAGGATGTAATAATTGAACAAGATGTTTGGGTCGGCTGTAATGTTACACTGCTATCAGGTGTGCATATCGGAAGAGGTGCAACTATTGCAGCTGGTGCAGTTGTTACAAAAGACGTCCCTCCCTACTGCACTGTAGGAGGAGTCCCCGCTAAAACACTCAAACGCAATTTCTCAATAGATGAGATAATAGAGCATGAGCAGATACTCTATCCCGAAGAAGAAAGATATTCAAGAGAAGAATTGGAGAAAGTAATAGGCAGCTTAGGAGAATTAAATCAGAACACATGAAAATTGATGTCAAGAAATACAAAGGCAATTCTTTTGGCTATAAGTTTGCCGTATCGTTCAAGATAGCTCATGCTATTTATGAAAATAAGATACTGCGATTTGTATTTTATGCGATTTTGCTATTATATAGGTGGAGGTGCCGTTTTTATGGAATTCATATTTCACCAAAAACAAAGATAGGTGACAATCTGAGTATTTGGCACGGCACCGGCCTTATTGTGAATGAAAATACAATAATAGGTGATAATGTAACGCTCCGTCACAACACAACGATTGGGAACGCTCATTCAGGTGGTCCTTCACCAATTATTGGTGATAATGTGAATGTTGGTGCCAACTGTGTTATCATAGGGGGAATAACAATTGGTGACAATTCTATTATTGGCGCTGGAAGCGTTGTCATCAAAGATGTCCCTAGTAATACAGTGGTGGCAGGTAATCCGGCCAAAGTTATAAAGCAATTATAATGGAAAAGATATTATTAGCAGCCCCTGTTCTGGGTAAATCTGGCGGTATAGCCGTTTGGTCAAAAGCCTTCATGGCAAATTTCCCCAATGAAGAGTTTCAAATTGTGCCAGTCGACACAACGAAGCTTCTTAAAGGTTTTAACAAGTCATTTGTCAAAAGAGCTTATTATGGATTAAAACTGATGTTTGATGTGTTGAAACGTACAAAGAAAGCATTGGATGATAATCCAGAGATTAAGATTATGCACACTACGACCAGTGGAGACATCGGAACATTAAGAGATTACTATATGGTTAAGCTTTGCCATAAACGGGGCGTGAAATGTATCATGCACTGCCGGTATGGTTGCATTCCAGAAGATTTTCGAGACAAGGGCTTTAAGGGTAAACTCCTTAGGAAAACCATGCATTTATATGACAATGTTTGGGTGCTGGATTGCAGATCATTAAACGCTCTCAAGGAAGATGCGGTTATGAAAGATAAAGTATTTCTTACGCCCAATTCAATTCCTGTTCCCTCCACGTGTGAATTAAAGCCTAAGGCATATAAGAGTGTAGCTTATATTGCACATTTGATTCCGACGAAAGGTTTATATGAACTTGTTGAGGCTGTGGCAAAAACAAATCATGCAATGGAGTTGCTTTTGATAGGACCTGGAGAAGAGAGTATAGTTAACAAAATAAAAACCCTTTCAGGTGACAAATATGGCAAAAGTATTAAAGTTCTTGGAAGAATGCCGAATGAAGAGGCGATGAAGATATTGGAGAAGACAGATATTATGGCTTTACCTACTTATTATCCATGGGAAGGGTTCCCTATATCTATCCTTGAAGCTATGAGCAGAGGAAAACTAGTTTTGTCTTGTCCACGTGCGGCCATACCCGATATGTTGACTTCGATTGATGGGAGCAGGTGTGGGATTCTTGTGAAAGAAAAATCTTCTGAGGACATATTGGCTGCATTAGATTGGATAGTGAACAATAAGCCAGAGTGTGATGCGATGTGCCAGAAGGCTTATGAGAAAGTCAAGTCAGCCTATGACACGCCCATGGTGTATGAATTGTATCGTAAATTATATAGGAACCTCTTATAATGGGATTAAGTGGTATTTATAACAGAATAGCGCTATCTTCGCCTCATGTAGAGGTGTTGTTACGCAAGCTTTACTGGAAGAACGTTAAGCATTTGGGCAAATTCAATCCTCACAAGGTTGTTAAGACAAAAGCCCCAACAAAGCATGTGGATTTCAATCAGGTCCTTGGTTGGCTTCGCTGTAATGGTGTGGGCGAAGGTTCTCTCCTGGTGGTTCATTCCTCTTATTCAGCTCTTGAATGTACTGGACTCGAAGCCAAGCAAATCATAGAGGAATTGCTCGGTTTGGTAGGAGAAACTGGTACATTGGCTATGCCTGCCATCCGTAAATACAAAGAAGAACCTCATGGTGCGGATATACTGACAACGAATACTGAAGATTTGATCTGCACGTATAATGTCAAGAAAACAATAGTGCAGTCGGGAATGCTGCCTTTCACAATGCTGAGGCGCAAAGACAGTGCGGTGAGTCACCATCCTTTCAACCCACTTGTTGCAGTAGGCCCCCTTGCAAAACCAATGATGGAGCACAATCTTGATGGCGAAGCACCCTCGCCGCACGGGCCAAACTCATGCTGGAAGTTCTGTTACGACCACAATGCATTTGTGATTGGCTTGGGTGTTGGTCTGGATCATTATAATACCATCAGCCATGTGAATGAAGAGGCGTTTGGGAATTGGAAATGGTCTGAAGAAGAATGGTACAGAAAAAGAAAGTTCGTGGTCTTTGACGAGGAAGGCAACAAACAGAATGTGGTGGTGAAAGAGAGAAAACCTGAATGGGGGATGCTACGATTTGCCGAACTGCACGCCAACAAAGACAGAAATGAAAGTGGATTGATTAAACGCACCAAGATTGATGGTGAAATCATCGTTTGTCTGGAAAAAGCGAGAGAATATGTAGATTATTTACAGGAAAACAATAAAAAGGGAAAGTATTATTATTTGTAACAAAAATTTGAATAAACATGGAAAAGTTCATTGAAAAATTTGCAGAAGCGCTTGAGCGCGAAGACGAAATCAAGATGGAAGACGAATTCCGCAACTATGACGAGTGGAGTTCCATCGCTTACCTGTCAGTCATTGCATTTATGGATGACGAGTACGACACCCAGATTGAGGAAGCCGATTTCAAGAAACTGAGAACCGTTCAGGATCTTTACGACGCTTGCACAAAGAAATAAAGCATGGCATACATACAGTACGAAGGCGTCGGCATCACCGCGATGTCGGCAGCCGTTCCCCATCGTGTAGTTAAAGGCAGGGAATATACCGAAGTGTTCTCTCAGGAAGAGGCCAACGAGATTGTTGACAAGACAGGCATCGAGGAACGCAGGTTCGCTGATGAGGAAACCTGCTCCTCCGACCTGTGCTATGCTGCTGCGGAGAAACTGATAGCCGACAACGCTATCAATAAGGAGGATATTGAACTGTTGGTGTTTATCTCGCAGACGCCTGATTATAGGATGCCTGCTACGTCGGTGACCTTGCAGCATCGATTGGGGCTGCCTAACAACACCATTGCATTCGACATCAACCTTGGCTGTTCAGCTTTTATTTACGGCTTGTCGGTGGTGTATGGTATGATGGAGCGCAGCAACTTGAAGAAAGCGCTGCTGCTGGATGGCGAAACACGTTCCAAGGTGTATTCACCACGCGATCGTCGCAGTGCCTTCCTGTTTGGTGATGGTGGCGTGGCTGCGTTGATAGAGCGTGATCCGAAGTTCGGAACCAGCACGTTCTCACTCAATAGCGATGGCTCACGAGCCGACTTGATCATGATTCCTGCAGGAGGCTATCGTAAGATGAGTTCTGCGGAAACAGTGGTGGAGAAGGTGGTTGATGAGTTTGGTAATATGCGTAGTGAGGAGCAAGGCTATATGCGAGGTGGCGATGTGTTCAACTTCGTGATCCGTGAGATACCTCGTGACATCAAGAATACGCTGGCCAAGGTTGAAAAGACAGTGGATGACTTCGACTATATCGTGTTACATCAGGCCAACAACTTCATCAACTCATACATTATGAAGAAGATGAAGATGGATGCAACGAAGATTCCTTCCACCATTGCCAAGTTCGGAAACACCTCATCGGTATCCGTACCGCTGACCATTGTGAGCGAACTACGTGGTAAACTGGACGGACACAAAGATGTGCTTCTGAGTGCGTTTGGTGTTGGTATGACGTGGGCAACGGGTGTGGTAGCATTTGAAGATTGTAAAATTAGTGAAATAGTGGAGGTTGAACATGGAGCAGCCGTTTAACCCATTCTCACTTGAAGGAAAGACGATATTGGTGACTGGTGCCTCTTCGGGCATCGGTCGCCAATGTGCCATTGATTGCTCCAAGATGGGAGCAAAGGTGGTGGCGATTGGCCGCAATCAGGAAAGATTAGATAGTGCTGTGGCTGAAATGGAAGGCAAAGGAGTGAGTTACTCGTATGATTTGGCCAATCTGGATGGCATCAAGGATTTGATTGCCACCATTGTTGAAACGCATGGAAAACTTGATGGGTTTATACATGCAGCAGGCATTGAAATTACCAGTCCTGTGAAGCTGTCAAAGCCAGAGGAATATGAGTCACTCTTCAAAGTGAATTATATGAGCGCTTTTGAGATAGTCAAGAACCTCTGCGGTATCAAGACATTCAATAAAGGAGGATCGATAGTGATGATAAGCTCCATCTCAGGAGTGATTGCCCGTAAGGGACTTTCTGCCTACGCTGCCAGTAAGGGCGCTTTGATGAGTGCAGCCCGCGTAATGGCTTTGGAAATGGCTTCTCGTGAAATTAGGGTTAATACTGTCTCACCAGGAACAATTCTTACTCCAATGATGCAGAAGGCATTGGATGCCATGAAAGAGGAAGACAGGCAGAAAAGAGTTGAGGGATTCCCCCTTGGCTTAGGTCAAACGACTGACATTTCAAATGCCTGCATCTATTTACTTAGTGATGCCAGTCGCTGGGTGACGGGGCAGAATCTGGTTGTTGATGGAGGATATACTATTCAATAACAATGATAATTTCTTCTGTTTCTAACAACACGATACCACTTTGTTACCTACCTGATGGACGTTTGGCGTGCTATCAGCGTGGCAACATGGTTCTTTTCCAAGATGGAAAAAATACCGACCGTGTTCCCGTCTCTATAAGTGGGAAGGAAAGGCTTTTAGGATGGAGTAAGCTGGCTACACGTCTATTTCGTTTTGGATTTCGAGCAGCTGCAGCTGTTGATAACAGACATGTCGTTCTTTCTCGCGGGAACATACTCCATGAGTTAAATCTGATGAGTGGTGAGTTGAGTAAAGGATGGAACAGTGGTGAAGGAATAAGGCCGCTTGTGCTTTCTGAAGTACAAGGGATTGAGGGTTTTAAAGACGGTATCTACTTTGGTGGATATCTCCATAATAACGAGAAAAAGCCTGTGAACATTTACCACAGGAAAGGCGTAGATGATTGGGAGGTTGCATTTACTTTTCCAGAAGGGGCAATCAATCATGTCCATAACATAATCGCTGATCCATATAGACAATGTGTATGGATTCTTACGGGCGATTTTGATGATGCTGCAGCGATCTGGAAAGCTACAGACGGGTATAAGAAGGTGGGGCGTGTTGCGTTTGGCGACCAGAAATGGCGGGGGTGTGTAGCTTTCGCAATTCCTGAGGGAATTCTTTATGCAACAGACTCACCGTATTCAAAGAATCATATCTACTTGATGAAAGAAGATGGTTCGGTTGAAATAGTAGGCGACCTGTGTGGTTCTTGCATATATGGCTGCCAGTGGAAGGACAAATTTGTTTTCTCTTCGACTGTTGAAGCTGATGGGCGCGATGAATCTCTAAAGGAATTGTTGTTCAGCAAGAAGCGTGGTGAAGGCATTGAAGACAACTACGTGCGGCTTTATGTAGGTGATTTAACCAATGGATTCCATGTCATATATAAAGAAAAGAAAGATTGGCTGCCTTTTATTTTCCAATTTGGTGCATTCAAATTTCCTGCTGGGGTAAATAATGGGGATTCTCTTTATTTCCAACCCGTTGCAACTAGAGATAATGACATGAGTTTAATGGTATTAAAAGGTTAGAGAACCAGGTGTTAATCTTAACGTTCGGAGGGAAGTTCATTGCGGGTAAGTTGTCAATTATGACGTATTGTACATAATTTATGGTTCATGATTAATGGTTAATGATTAAAAGTATTTAACTTTACAAATGGATAAAGAGAGAATATTATCAAAAGAATCAGCCAATGATGGGCAGAGCGTGTATTTGTTCTATGACGAGGATGAAGGTTGCTATAAAGCATTCGGAAAGTCGGCATTCTATGCGGATATGGTGCTTGACGTTATGAAATACTTTTCAGAAGAGCTACAATTGCCTGAAATAAGATTGACGGAATTCAATGTCAGGGAATTAAGGCAAAGTATGACTAAACTGGAACATAGACTCCATGAGTTCTACCATTTCCGGACAAGATCTTCTATCGGCGATGCGGGGTATGAAAACTGGAAAAGCAATTGTGGATTTTAAACCATGAGAATCCTAGTATTTTCCGAGGTCTTCTGGCCTGAGGACTTTATGATCAATGACCTGGCAAGGGAGTGGGTGAGGATGGGCCACGAGGTGGAAGTCGTGACCCAGTACCCGTCGTATCCGCAGAGCTATGTGTTCGAGGGGTACGAGAACAAGGGCTATACGACAGAGGACTGGGATGGGGTGAAGATTCATAGATACCCGTTTGTAGAGGGCTATCGCGACAGTAAGTGGCGGAAGTTCACGAACTACTTCCAGTTTATCAGAGGGGGCAGACGGGTGGTGAATACGCTCTCGGGCGACTTCGACTGCGCGTTTGTGTCGCAGACTGGGCCGCTGACAGTGGCTGTTCCTGCGCTTCATGCCAAGAAGAAATGGGGGCTGCCCGTGAACATCTGGACGTATGACATCTGGCCTGACGTGGTGTGGAGCTACGGCATGCCGAGGAATGTGGTGACGCAGCCGACGCTGGACTGGCTGATCAGGAAGATCTACGGGGGATGCGACAGGATATTCATATCGAGCAAGCGGTTTGCTGAGACCATCAGGAAATACTCGGAGAAGAAATGCGTGTATACGCCAAACTGGCTGAGGCCGGTGGAGAATGTGCGCAGTGAGCTGAGGCTGCCGGAGGGGAAGTTCAACTTTACGTTTACGGGGAATGTGTCGAGGTATCAGAACCTGATCAATACGATTGAGGGCTTTGCAAAGGCAGGGCTGGCGGATGCGCAGCTGAACATCGTGGGCGACGGGTCGTATATGGCGGAGGTGAAGGCGGCGGCAGAGCGGGCAGGAGCCAGGGGTGTGGTGTTTCACGGCAGGCGTCCGTATAATGAGATGCTGGACATCCTGATGCAGAGCGATGTGCTGATGCTGCCGCTGATGCCGCAGGAGGGTATCGAGAAGACGGAGCCGTTGAAGCTGCAGTCGTATCTGCAGGCGGGGAAACCGGTGTATGGGGTGCTGAACGGCGCTGGCAGGGAGATCATCGAAAGCAATGGTCTGGGCCTGTGTGCAGAGCCTACGGACGTCAGCGCGATTGCGGAGGGCTTCGGGAAGATGATGGACTTTGCTCATGACCATGGCCAGGAGGTGGCTGCTGCTGCAGAGAACCTAATGCAGACACGGTTCAACAAAGCGGAAATCGTCGCCCGCATCACGCAGAACCTGAAGGTGAAGAAATCATAAGTCTCGCAGAAATCGCAGAAAATATATGGTTAATGGTTCAAGGTTCATGGTCTAATTATGGTTCGTTGATTAAGGGTTAAGGATTAAGGGTTCATGTTAATGACAAACATAGAGAAAGGCGCATTATTAAAGCTTTTTATCAGGAGTGGTTATGTTTTAGACTTTTCCACAGCTGATTTTGATGCATTCACTATGCATAGCGTTGGCGTTGCTCTGTGTCAGAAATACCAGTTGTCCAAAGGGAAATCACTCACGGCATTTATTGATGAAGCAAGTGTGGATGATTCATACAAATTATTATCAGACCTATTGACATACTATGAGACTCAATATGGACAATTTGAATCAGAAACACATGAAAGCGATTTGTTTGGAACGGCCTCTGGCTCATATAGGAGATTATACCTTAGTTGTAAGGATATTATTGAAAAGTATAGGAAATCAGACCCCAATGTTGTAATAGCAAAGGCTGTAGAAGAGTCTTTTTCTACTGTCTATATGTCCCAGCAAATTAAACTCATGTTGGATTGTCAAGAATCTTATCCTGCTGAAGCAATAGGAAAGGCAAAAGAACTCATTGAGAGTTGTTGCCGGACAATTCTTAAGAATAGAGGAAAGGAGATAGATGAAAATTGGAAATTCCAGCAGCTTGTAGGGCGTGTGTTTGACGAACTTGATGTAAAGCCTGACAAAGTAGACGAAAAAGATATAATAGCAGGTAGCTTAAAAAGAATTTATGGAAGCCTTAAAGGAATTGTGCAGCCAATAGCAGAAATACGAAATGCATTTGGCACAGGTCATGGCAGAACCGCCGATTTCACTGGTCTGGACTCCAGACATGCCAAGTTACTTGTTGGAATGAGTACAACTCTTGTTCAGTTCTTATGGTCTACTCATGAAGAGAAACCTCTGGTTAATAGCGATCCTTTGTTTTAGTTATGAAACAAGATGAGAGATGGTTGGTGAAATACAATTAAGTGAAGGATTACATTGTCAAGAACAAAAGGAATCCTTCGCGACATAATATAGAAGATTATCTGCTTCTTAACTGGATAAAGTATAATCGAAAATTGATGAACGCAGGATCTCTCAAAGTTAATCGGGTTGAATAGTTCAATGAGTTGTTGGCTTTGATGGAGGAGAATAAGCGATTGAATCAGTACGCTTGATAGAAACTGCGGAACAAAAGAAATAGGTTAAATATGATGAATTACAAAGAGCTCGCTGAAAATGTGTTGTCAGACCTTATGAATAATAGGCCAGTATCTGATATTCTGCTCAAAATGAAGATTTTGGCTTCTGTTAGGGATGATGATGAACTTCTTGGATGGGTTACAAAAGAACTAAACGGATATGGAGAAGAAGTGCCACCGCAATACCGTATTCTTAATTCCGGCGTAAAGGTTAAGGTCTTTGTACCTTTTAGGGGTGAATTCTGGATTGAGTTTCATGCCGAATTGGTGAAAGATGAAAAAGTTAGAGAGCGTTTAATTCATATTCCGTTTCATCAATCTATAGGGGAGATTGAAAGTCTGTGTAAAGCATCTGACGATGAGGGAACGATTAATATGCATGTTCCTGTATATGCATACTCTTTTATGTCGAAGTTTATAAACGGTGATATCCAAGATGCATATCAATATTCGACCAAAGCTGCTGTAACTCAGATTGTAATCGCAGTTAAGTCTATATTAATTGATTTTCTGCTAAAAGTGAACAATGAAGAAGATATTGACTTCAATACGTTTATCAAAACCATTCCTCAAATGAGCAATGTAACTATCAATGCCGGTGTCGTGAACACAGGTAATGGAACTGTGAATGCACAAGGATCAACAAATGTAGTAGGTGATAATAATTGTGTAAACGCAAGGGATAAAGTAGAACTTCTCAGAATTTTGAGTGAAATTGATAAGATTGCAGCTTCTGTTGCACCGAACCCTGATTATCAAGATGTGTCTCAAGACATAAGGACGGAATTGCAGAAAGAGGCTCCCGCAAAAAAATTTCTGAAGAGGTGTTTCCAAGCAATACCATCACTACTCACTGGAGTAACTACCGGTGTGGTTGCCAATGGTGTATCGTCTTTGATAACAGCAGCATTAGCACTTTTGTAATGCGCGGCACACTGGTGCCAGGCACTTTCGTGACGTTTTGATGTCACCGCTCGGCTTTGCCGCTTGCTACCGCAGGGACGCAAGACTGTCTCGCAGATCTCACAGATAGTGTTTTGTAACGTCAAAGGGGTCAATTCGTGCTATAATAGAGTTAATCTATCATAACATATTTTGCAATCAGGTGATTATGAGAGATATTATCATTTACGATATATTGATACCTGCACTAAACAGACTTTATCATACGGATTACGATAATATTCGCTTTGGCGTTTCTGAGCGAAATGTTTGTGCGAGGTTGGCGCATCACATAGAGAACATCATGCGTAGTTATGATAGTAAGAATAATAAATCGTTGTTTCGTAAATACTTCGCTGATGTAGAGTATAACAGAATGGGTGATGGTGAGAAAAAGCAGTTTGAGAATAATCTTCACCGTCCACAATATATGGTAAGCGACTTGCTCATTCAGAGTAGGGGGAGGGAACGTAACTATCTGGCTGTTGAGATGAAACGTAAAGGCTGTTCTACTGATGCTGAAAGGAATAAGGATAGACAACGAATAGCCTCCTTAGTGTCTTCGCGGAAAAAGGATACAGAAAACAGTTGTGTCCATGACACCTTAATCGGTGCGTTTATAGTATATTCTCCCAAAGATGTAACAATTGAGCTCTACGAGAACGAAAATGGAGAGGGAGTAATGACAGGAGAGTTATATTTTTCATATTGTCGTGAAAACAGAGAACTTCTGCAGCAGTGACACACTGGTGCCAGGCACTTTCGTGGCGCAGATTGAAAAAAGTCTCGCAGAAATCGCAGTGAGCGCAGATATTTAAAAACTCACACAGATCTCTCAGATCTCACAGATAAGCAGCAGCGCCGCTGCTGCTGTCCTGCTATCATGGACTGTCGGAGGTGGTAGTCGATAAAATCTTTATCAGGGCCTCTGGGGCAGGAGTGACAGATGCCAGACGGTATGTCGTTTCAGAGGAATTTCGAAAGATACCTGCGTGGAAGAAGGATAATTGGGTCGAAAGCAAATAAAGTGTCTCAATAGTATCGTAACATACGGGCCAAGGAGGGAGATGGAGTTAATATCAATGGGAATTTTAACCTACGGAAAACCATAGGGAATGGTGGAATAAGATTGTACTGGCAGAGAGACAAGTGGCCTCTGGGACTTAAAGAAAGAGAATAACAACGATGATAGAGTTGTCACCAGAAATAAGAAGGACAGTGTACGATGTCATAATGGCTCAACAGAATCCGTTGGGTAATTATGGTAATGGTATGTCGTATGAAGATCTAAATGTGGTGGACTTTCTGAAGCTCATTTGGGATTTGCCTACCATGCCATCACAGGATGACCGTTTCAGAAATGCAGAGGCTGATGCATACCAGCACATGGTGAACAACAATGATTGGACGCTGGAAGAAGCGCTTTTAAGACGGTTCAACCTGTTGGCAGGCGACCAAAAGTACTTTATCAAATTTATTGAGGCGATAGTTTCGCCTGAGGTAAGGGATTCGAGGGAAAACATTGAGAGTTTTGTAGAGGTTATCAACGAAGGACTGACCAACATAAATTGTGAACTGGCCGTGCAAGACTACATGAACGGTCAACCATGCTACAGACTAATGGAAGGCAAACACCATGATATCTTGCCGAAAGACCTGAATCCTAACACTATTCCTATCTTTGTTGATGAGGAACCAAATGTGTATCCAGCCTTTCAGTTGACAGAAGATACATGGGATGACTTTGGCTACAAGACCCGCTATCAACTTTATTATTATGAGGGAGCAGACCAATATCATATTATAGGTAGGGTAAGGATATTGAAACGGGACGAGGCCGTAACATACGGACACTTACCAAGCAGGGGAACATCCTTTGGCAATGAATACTGTTCTGTTGGACAGAGTTTGACCTATTATGAAACGTTGAAGAATCTCCTTGGAGCAAAATATAAGGACTTCCTTAACGCCATGAGGGATGCTGCAGTGTTCAGTCAGATCTGTGATGAGTTCTGTGACAATTATGGCTTCAAGAACTCCCTTCTGAGATACTCAGAAGCAGAAGAAGCCCATCAATATGCTGTGTACAAATTAGCAGGATATTCTATCAACGAGCCTATATCTTTTATCTTCAAGGCTAAGATGCCCTACTATGAGAATGAGTATCTGAATATCAAGTTCGATATGGGGAATATTCAGGATGAGGATAACTTGAATAGAATTATTGCATTAATTGGTAACAACGGCGTAGGAAAGACAACTGTATTGAGCCAATTGGCGGAGTGTATTGTTCAAAGTGCGGATGAAAGGTTTGCGCCAAAAAGACCGGTATTCAAGAAGGTTATCAGTGCCTCATATAGTATATTCGATAGGTTCTTCAATGTGTCAGGTTCGTCGTTCAATTATACCTATTGTGGTATTCAGAAGCGAGATGGAGGGCTGATGAGTCCGGAAGAAGTAGCAAGAAGAAGAGTTGAATCTGTAGATTTAGTGAATAAACGCGAGCGCAAAAGGAATCTTTATGTGTATATGAAGATGCTCCTTCCAGAAGAGCTGGTGGACCCACTGTTTGACGATTTCTGTACCTTCAAGGAGGATGTATATATGGCGAACCACAAAAAGTACAGTTCAGGACAGTCGATGCTGATGAACCTGATTATTGAGATTGTGGCACACATTAGAAAAAACACCCTGATTTTGATAGATGAACCAGAGGTGCATCTGCATCCCAAAGGTATAACCACCTTTATAAATATACTGAACAAGATATGCAAGGAGTTTGCTTCTTGCTGTATCTTGGCTACCCATTCAGCAGTTATCATACAAGAGCTGTTATCGCGCAACGTTATAGTAATGGACAGGCAGGGGGACGGCTCGCCAGTAGTGAGGCTGATGAGGGTGGAATCACTGGGTGAGAACCTGACGACTATTACGGAAGATGTGTTTGGACGTAACGAAGTGTCTCCATACTATAAAAAGATGGTGAAGAATCTGGTGGAAAAGAAAGACTCTATGGAAGAGGTGCTTCAAGTTATTCAGAATAATGAAGTGCCGGTGAGTATGCCGTTATATATACTGATAGACAAATACTTCACTGAGAAATGAAAAATATGCAGCCATACGACCTTAAGAAGCCGTTTGACATGTATAAAGAGGCTGTAGAACGGAAACCTGACTCAGCTGAGAAACGGGAGTTGCAGTCTTGTGAGAGTCAGATGAGGGACTGCTATGCCAACTATGACAGGCATTTTGCACAGAACGATTTGGAGTATATGCTCCACGCCAGAGTGGGTGTTGACCATAAGGATGCTCTGTTAGGGTTGTATGGAAGTAAGGTGAAGTTAGTGAAGGACTTCAGGAAGAGGTATTTCGAGATAAATCCGCAGACATATAATAATTTGTGTCCTTACTGTGTTATTAATTCGTCGAACACTACAGAGCATATATTACCCAAAGACCCTTACCCTGAGTTCGCAGTGGATGTGAAGAACCTAATACCAGGATGCAGTGAGTGTAACTCTGCAAAAGGTGAAGATGTATTGGATGAGCATGGGAAGAAGCTAGTTATTAACTATTATACGGATTTGCTGCCAGATGAGCAGTTCCTAAAAGTGACCATTACACGGAAAGGATTCACTCTGAACTTTAAATACTATTTAGACAATCCTGAAAATAGAATTGCACCAGATTTGTATGCACTTATTGATAGGCACTTTGAGAAGCTTCATCTCCTGACGCGATATAAAGAAAAGGCAATCCAAGAATTTGGAGAGATTAAAAACACGTATTTGGCTGAGCAATTTGTAGATGAGGCAGCATACGATGCCTTTGCAGCCAAGCAGATAAGGAAATGCAATTTGGATGCCGTGGAGTATGGACGAAACCACTGGAAAGTGGTGTTAACTAAGTCATGTGCAGAGAGTAAGGTGTTTAAACAATATATATTGACATGAATCAAAATGTATATGGTAACTCAAAAATAAATGAGGTATATCATAGATATTAGGTGTTTTGACTGAAGAATGTCTATATGGGTTTAGCCGAGTTAGATTTAAGGCATGGTTGAGATGTATAATCATTGGAATGTAAAGCCTTTCTCCCTGTCAAGAGCAAACGAGTATCTGGAGGATTTGAATGACCTTAGGTTCTCTGATTCGGGTTTGGTGACGGAGGTTAATCCTTTCTTCTTTGTTAATGAGTCTTGTCAGTTGTTGGCGAATTCAGTGAATCTATTTAAGCAAGGATATTTCGATTGTGCATTTTATTCTGTTAGGGAAGCTATTGAGTTATCGCTTAGCGGGCTTTACCTTTTCTGCAACCCAGAAAAGCTAAACGCGTGGAGTAGACTGGAAAAAGGGTTTGAACTTCGTACCATGGTTCCAGAGTTGAAAACTGGGAGGGAAGAATATGCAAATATAAAAGAATTGTTCAAAGATTTCTTCGATAGGTTAGATAAGAGGAAAAAAATTATGAACAAATATGTCCATAAACAGGGCTATAAAAGCCTATATTACCATTACAATAGTATCAATGCTCATGGAAAGCCAGAGAGAATTAATACGCTGACAAGCGACTTTGAGACGGCACTTCATGATACTATAACAGCAGTATCTTTATATAGGTTGGTAATTGATCCGTATCCCATCTTAATGCTCGATAAGGATATTGCATTTCGAATGCCCGATTTAATGGCTGAGTCTTTCTCTGCGAGTTTTATTGATAAATATTTCCCTGACGAGTATGTGGAGAGATATAAGGAATCGATGATATACAAAAGTTATTATGACTACTTCAAGGCGCAACCATTGCAAAACGAGGCAGTTTATGCTTTAATACATTGGCAGCTTTTCGAGCGAAAGGATTTCGATGATATAAAGAAGCAGCAGGAGTTGCTTTCTTTGCACGATATGGAAGCGGTTGACTTGTTTATGTGCTCTCAAAAAATTGGAGCAGTCATTATTGATGGATGCATTAATTACAATTGCGAAACAAAACTGAAAGACACGTCTATGATAATTGGGGATGCATACTATTCAGAAGTCTTTGAAGGAAAGAAAGACTATAATGTTGTACACAAGGGTGACTATATTTCCAGATTTCTGCTTAATGATTGCATGACATATCTTAAGCATAGTGATGTATTTGCAGAGGAAGAAATAAAACGGATTACTGACTTGTGTTGTCATTATACGGGATTGTTTACAGAAGCCAATGAACGATTAAAGGAAATGATAGAAAAAGTGTCTTCTGCAAAAGGATGAGTCAAGTGCTGGTATGTATAGCGTCACCAGTTGGCAAAATCGAGAGGGGAACAGAGAAGGACAATAAGAATACAGATGTGATCTAGAGTTTTCTTGAGTCATATGAGTCATATAAGAGAGAGGAGGATAGAATATGAAGGCGTATCTGGATAATAATGTGCTTGTTGATATAGAGTTTGGGAAGTACTCTGTCGATACATTTCAGGCAATAACGGATGTCGCATACTATTACTCTGAAGCGCATATGAATGAGCTTTTGGAGGCCAAAGGGAATCCAAAAGTGTCGCAGGAAGGAAGACTGATGCTGATTTCTAAGTTATGTGTCAGAAACAACATATTGACAGGAGGATTTGATGAGCCGGAGATCTTTGAGAAGGAACCTATTGAAATGTACAAACTTTGTGATAACCCGTTTCTTGCTTTTATTGCGCAACAGGTAAACACTGGTGATGAATTGTTTATGGAGTTGCGTGAAAGACTGGGTTTCGATAGTACAGTTTTTAATAATGTGAGCCCTGATAAAGTGCTGGAAATGATTGATGAAAAGGTGAAGGAGAAATTTGATAATATTGATTTGCTGACATATTTGAGAGAAACGGAGGCTTTTGGTGGTAAGCCTTTGTATCATACCTTGTTTAACCTGATAGATTCTGCAAACTATTGGGGTGATAAGAAAACGGCGCATTCGAATGTTGCACGTTTGTACGATGCTGCTCATGCCTATTTTGCACAAGTCTGTGATGTGCTTGTGACAAATGACAAGAGGATGAGGGCTAAGACAAAGGCTGTGTACTCTTTCCTTGGAGTTAAAACTAGTGTGATGTCCACTGATGATTACTTGATGTATAAGGCCGGAGGAGCGGGGGAAATGAGGTAATCTCATCTCTTTGAAAAAGTGATGAACACCGCTTTCCTGGGAAATCAATGTGGATATAATCCTCTTTGATTTTGGGCGAGGGGCGGGGGATAATTATGGTGAATGGTTAATGTCACACAGATCTCTCAGATCTCACAGATTATTAATCTCACGGATAGGCAGCGGGGCTGCTGGTGGTGGTGAATAAGGCAGAAAAGGGGCGGATTATTTGGAAGTTTGGAAATAAATGTGTATTTTTGCCGCATGATTGATATATACCACGGTTCTGTGGATGTGATAGAACATCCGGTGTTCGGAGCAGGAAAGCTTTACAATGACTACGGTCGGGGCTTCTATTGCACCGAACATGTCGAGTTGGCCAAAGAATGGGCCTGCTCGACGGGACGTGACGGCTATGCCAATCACTATCAGTTGGATATGACCGGCTTGAGCGTGCTCAACCTCAACGGACCGGAGTACAATATCCTGAATTGGCTCACGGTCTTGCTTGAAAACCGGAAATTCAATGTGGCCGATGGTATGCCGCAGCGGGCAAAGACCTATTTGCTGGAGCATTTCAAGGTTGACTATAAGAAATACGACATCATTGTGGGCTACCGTGCCAATGACTCCTATTTTTCATATGCCGGTGACTTCGTGAACGGCACCCTCTCGCTTTCAGATTTATCAGAAGCCATGCGGCTGGGTAAACTAGGCGAGCAGGTGGTCTTAAAGTCGAAGAAGGCTTTTGAGGCACTGCGATTTGTCGATGCTATCCAGGCTTCCTGTGAAGAGTATTTTGCCAAGTATAAATTGCGCGACGAGGAAGCCCGGGGCAAGTACCGCCAGATTGCATCCAAACCCATGGTAGAGAACGAGGTCTATGTGATTGACATTATACGAAACAATTGGAAAAATGGCCAGAGCGTATAAGAAGACATACTTGGGCGGTGCGATGCGTAATCTTGCCGTGATGATGGATTGCGGTGTGAGGAAGTACGGTTATCCTATCGAGGAGTTTTACGAGAAGTTTCTCGCCTCGGATGTGTCGCGTCAGTTCGCAACTGGTAATCCTCGCTATGTGGCAGGACTCTCTGGTGCTGAGTTAGCTGATATGGTGGTGGAGGCATCGGATGGTATCATCTCACCGCTAAACGACGGCACCTATAGCGTGGGGCCCGAATATTGGGCCGGATGGGTGTTGGCCTACTATCAGTGGCTTTCCTGTCGCAGTTTCTCATTCCTTCAGCGAAAAGGTCTGGGCATCAAAGAGGTTTTGGCGATGTATTACCCGCTCCATGAGGCCGATTTGTCCAGGTTTGCCGACGCTGCCGAAACCATTGTTAATAATCACTAAGGGTATAAGCGCAGCTCACCGCAAGGTACCAAAGAAGCAACTGAATAGACTTGTAAATGGTAAGCGTCCAAAAGTGGTTTTAGGTTGTTTGAGAGAAAGATAGTATCTTTGTGCTGTTAAATTCAAAAACAGTAAAAGGTATGATAAGCAACAGTGATTTTGAGAAGGCTTGGTTCCTCTACAAGACGGAGTACGAGCCCACTAACATTTCGATTAATGATTTCTGCCTTCGTAAGGGTATCCCGTGAAGAAGAACGTGGAGAATAGTGGCACTTTTGGAGGGGCTTGACGGCATTATCCGGGTGGAATTATGGCACTATTCTCTAATCTACGCGTACGCGTAATTTATTAAAAAAATTATTGCCCCATATATGGGGGCATAATTAATTAAATAATTAAAATCTCACAGATAGGCAGCAGCGGGGCTGCTAACGAATCGGGGAGGCATGTCAGGTTTGATGTGGATGGTAAACTGTCATGCCGCAAAAAGCTAAAGTGAAATGCCACAAAAAGCAAAAGTAAAATAGCACAAAAAACCCAAATATATTTGGCTGATTCAATAATATTGTGTATTTTTGCATCGAAATTCTAAAACTGATTTTCTATGGCTTATTTGAAGAGAACAGCAGATGCAGTCCTGAAAGAGCGGCTTGAAGCTTTCGGAGCAGTATTGATTGAAGGTCCGAAATGGTGTGGTAAAACTACCACGGCCGAACAGGTGGCCCAAAGCGTTATTAAGCTACAAGATCCAGACATGCGTGATGAGTATCTAGCTACGGCTGCGGCAAAGCCGTCGCTACTTCTGAAGGGCGCTACTCCGCGTCTGATTGACGAATGGCAAGATGCACCGGTGCTGTGGGACACCGTAAGAACGACAGTTGACAACCGGCAGGATCAAGGACAGTTTATACTGACGGGCTCGAATGCCGTTGACAAATCAAAGATCCATCATTCGGGTAATAGTAGAATCTCAAAAATGCAGATGATTCCAATGAGCTTGTGGGAGTCATGCGAGTCGAACGGAAAAATATCCTTAAAAGAACTATTCGACAATCCTGATAGTGATATAGATGGCATAGAATCGGATTTGACGGTTGAAGACTTGATTTTCAGTGCCTGTCGTGGCGGATGGCCTGGGGCTATGAACATTAAGAAAGAGAGTGCCAAGTTGCTTGTGGCGAGAAACTACGTGAAAACAGTTTGCTCTGAGGACATCAGCAGAGTGGACGGCGTTTCGCGTGATGAGTTGCTTACGCGAATGATTTTGCGCTCGTATGCGAGAAATATCTCTACACTTGCCAAGAAATCGTCGTTGATTGCAGATGTGGCTTCTTCGGGCGAGGTGTCGTGCAGCGAGCCGACGTTTGATGACTATGTGGGGGCGCTCAGGAAACTGTTTGTGATATGTGACATTGAGGCATGGTGTCCGGCCATTCGTAGCAAAACAGCCATTCGGAGTGGATTGAAGCGTGCGTTTGTCGACCCCTCGATAGCTGTGGCTGCATTGGGATTGACCCCGGAGGCGCTGATGGTACAGCTGAATACTTTCGGTTTTATCTTTGAGCAGATGTGCATCCGCGACCTGAAGGCCTATACACTTGATTTCGAGATTCATGTGTCGTACTATAGGGACAGGTATGGTCTGGAATCTGACTGGGTTTTGCATTTGGGGGATGGTAGGTATGCGCTGGTCGAGTGCAAGTTGGGAAGCAGCGAAATCGAGGATGGTGCTTCGCACCTTGTGGAGTTGAAGAAACTTATCCGTGAATATAACAAAAAGGAGCAGCAGATGCCATTGCGTGAGCCTGATCTGATGATGGTGCTAACGGGCGGCAAGATGGCATATACTCGTCCTGACGGGGTGAAGATAATCCCGTTAGGGTGTATGAAAGATTGACACCTTTGTTACTCTGCTGTCAAGGGTGGCATCGGATGAAAACAAGATTAATACCTATTGGCTATGGAGTGATAAGTGCCCGAAAGAAAGTATTCTATATACAGATAGCCCGCTCAATGTATTGATGTTTGTGCCTATAGGCTTTCTTGTTTGCAGCATTTCAACGAGATTCAGACTGATAAAGGCTCTGCTTGCGGGGTTGTTTGTGTCAGAAACGATCGAGTGTGCGCAACTCATCTGGAAAAGGGGAACCTTTGATGTGAATGACCTCTTAAACAACACCCTCGGGGCAGTCGTCGGTGGGATAATCGCTTGTCTGTTGGTTCGACGGAAATGACCCCCCGTCAAATGCTATCGGCACTTATGCTTTATGGTTCAAGGTTGAGTTTCGCATCTTAAACTCACACAGATCTCGCAGATCTCACAGATTTTAAATCTCACACAGATCCCTCAGATCTCACAGATTATTAATTTCTTGCGTCCTTTCAGTAGCAAGCGAGCGGAGCTCGAGCGCACAGATTGGCAGCAGCGGGGCTGGTGATAACTCCATATGTTCTTTCAGTCGCTTCGCTTTGTGAAAGCGGCAAAGCCGAGCGCATTTTCTTGGCGCAAGAAAAAGGAACCAAAAGAACATCCACCTAACCAAGCCTTCTTGCGTCCCTTCGGTAGCAAGCGGCAAAGCCGAGCGCCCTATATGGAAGGATGTAATTGACTCCGGGCAGAGACCGCCCTTCGTCAAGATTCTTGCGTCCCGTTGGTAGCAAGCGCCACCCTTCGGGATGTCGAGCGTTGGTATGGCTCGCAAGCCTGTGCCCTAAAGGGCGAGCCATGGGTGTTTATCGGCTGGCGCAGGAGGAGGGATGGATGGTGAATGGCGGGAAAATCATTGGGAGCGAGTCAAAGGCCGTTATTACCAACAAACTGGACAGGAAGATAAATAACAGAGGGACGATGTTTTTGAGCGGTAGCAGGTCAACAAGAAGGATTTTGAGTGAAATCGTTAGAAAAAAAAAGAAATCCTTTGATATTTGAAATAAATTCCTTAATTTTGCAACCGAAAATGAAGAAAGGAGGAGGAAAAATGTCACAGATTGAATATATAACGGTAAAGAACGCTTCGCGTAAGGTTCTAAAGAAAATGAGACAGATTGGCGAGGCTAAAGCCCAGAGGCTCCAAAAGATTCAGGATCGCTGGGAGGCTGGTGAATACAAGGATGTTGAGGTCATTCAACTTTGACGAATGAAAGACATCATAAAGATATTCAAGTCGCCAGAAGGTGACGTGTATCACATTACTTTGTCGGAGAATCATGGCGTATTGTCACCCAATGTTATCGAGGCATTGGGAGATGTTAATGTGGCTGGTGTTGATTTGCGCAGGCTTTTAGGTAACCATGTGACTGGACAAAAGGTCCTATCTGTACTTGCCGAGACGATAGCAGACTTCTTTCTTCAGAATGAGAACGTTATCATCTGTTATTATTGCGATTTTCTTAGTGTTATCCCAAATACGTCTAAGAACACGATGCCTCCTCAAGAATATAGGAGCAGGTTGTTCGAGAGGATGTTCCAGCGATATATCAAGTTACACGGCATCGGAAACATTCGTCTTTCCGTAGTGGAGATTAATGGTATTAACGAGAAATATTTTTTTCACGTTATTTATAGGGAAGATCATTCGATGCTGGCTTCCATGATAGGTAATGACCTAAAAGAGGGCTTTGGGAAGTAAGAGTAAGGATTACTGAACATTGATGGAGTTTTTGCCAGAAGGCATCTCTTCTGATAAGGTGAGCTACAATTTGTCTAAACTCGAAGCAATGGGTATATTGAAGAGAGAGGGAGTGAGAAAAGCCACTAAGTATTATGTTGTCAATCTACCTGATAACATTTTGCTCTAAATTCCTCATAAAATCATGGAAATTCCTCATAAAACCAATGCTCTTCTTGATTTGTCTTTTGTGTAAGTCGCTTGTTATCAGAGAGATATGTACATTTGTGGTTTGCTCATAATTCCTCTTATTTTTTTATATTCAAGAGCAAATATCAGAACAACCCTTAGGAAGTACAGGCGTTATAGTTTGCCTTAATCTTTTCTTTCAAAAAGTGGCAGAAAATAGAGGATTTCTAAAGAAAGTAAGAAAGAAAGAATATGTAATGCTCTGAAAATGAGTGGTTTCTTTTCTTTTTAAAAGGGAGATAAAGAAAGAAAAAAGATATAAGTATAGCGTCTGTGCGCATATTACATTGACAAGCCTGACACGAACATGAATGACCTGGTGGCTCTGGTGAGCGAGGTGCTGAAGAGGCATATCCCTGCCACGCATCTGCCGTATTGGATGGGTATGATGGGGGGCTACTGCTTTGATGCGCTGGCGCTGGTGACGAGGAGGATGCTGGCGGTATCGAGCGTGAGAGTGAAGAAGTTCTGCGCCACGACGCAGTTTGACTCGACGAAGGCGATGACGAGCGGCTTCCAGCCGCCATATTCGCTGAAAGAGGGCCTGGCCAGGACGCTGGAGTTCGAGTTTGTGCATCCGAGGGAGGATGCCATTGAGTTCGTGAGTGAGTGACACTCACAGAGAGATCACAGAAATCTTAATGTCACACGGATCTCTCGGATCTCACAGATTATAAACTCACCGCTCGGCTTTGCCGCTTGCTACCGCAGGGACGCAAGACTGTCTCACTGATCTCTCAGAAATTTATAAATTCACACAGATCTCTCAGATCTCACAGAAAAAAACGACAACGGATTAAACGGATCTCACGGATCTCACAGATCTCACAGAAAAAACGACAACGGATTAAACGGATCTCACGGATTGGCAGCAGCGGGGCTGGTGATAACACAGATCTGTCCTTTACTCTGGCGCAGAGAAAGTACCAAAGAGACATCCACCCCTAACAAGTCTGACTTTGTCTTCCTCTGTCACGACTCGGGATAGTCGAAGCAAGCTTCACTCTCCTCTCGCTGCTCCATCGGTTCCCCCTATATTGGGAAGCTTAATTGATTACGAGGGGAAACCCTCTCCATCAAGATTCTTGCGTCCCTACGGTAGCAAGCGCCACCCTTCGGGATGTCGAGCGTTGGTATGGCTCGCAAGCCTGTGCCCTTCGGGCGAGCCATGGGTGTTTATCGGCTGGCGCATATCATGAGATTATGTGTAGAGCGAACACGGATTAAACGGATCTCGGATAGGCAGCGGGGCTGCTGGTGGTGAAGAGGCAACACAAGGAGAAAAAAAGATACTCTTGCTCGAAAAAACTCAAATAAATTTGACCTATGGTCTTATTTTTTCGCGACTCAGCATAGTAAAAGTGAACTTTTCTCTGCATTCGCTGCTCAAAAATTTGACCTTCGGTCTTATTTTTTCGCGACTCAGCATAGTAAAAGTGAACTTTTCTCTGCATTCGCTACTCAAAAATTTGACCTTCGGTCTTATTTTTTCGCGACTCAGCATAGTAAAAGTGAACTTTTCTCTGCATTCGCTGCTCAAAAATTTGGTTTTTTGCTCGCTTAATCGTATCTTTGCAGCGGAAAATATAAAACAAAGATAGTATGTGCAAGTATAATATTGCGATAGATGACGCACTGATGGACAAGGTAAGGCCTAGTATTGACAATAGTGTGGATGAGGCTGTTTGGGTGCAACTTCAAGTGGAAGCATTGTTTAAGAGGCTTGCAGCTAGGGCTGTGGCGAAGAAGCAACAAACGAGGCTTTCGCAGCGGCTTAGGGGAATTGGAACTGCTCCTGCTGGGTTTGACTACAAGAAAGAACTTGAGGCGCGGTTTGAGTAATGAAACACTATCTGGTTGATACGAATGTCGTTATTGACATGCTTCTGAACAGGGAGGATGCCGATGCGGCTTGTGCTGTTTTTGATGGTGCGGAGCGAGGTGAGTATGTGCTGCACATTTGTGCATTGTCATTTACCACGATGTTTTATTCACTGCGGAAGATTCTTACGCGGGAGCAACGTATCGATGCTCTGACACAACTGAGTGATGCGTTGGAGGTGTCATTAGTGGATCATGATGTGATTGATATGGCACTGAAGTCGGGGTGGAAGGATTTTGAGGATGCCGTGCAGAACTTTACTGCTGTGGCTGATCCAGAAGTGTCGGCTATCATTACCCGGAATGTGAAAGATTTTCAGGCCTCGGAGTTGGAGGTGGTTGACTCGTTGGATTTCCTGTGAGAGGACGATTAAAGGAAAGTGAATAAAAATCACACGGATATTATGTCACCGTTCGGCTTTTTTGCGTCCCTGCGGTAGCAAGCGCTTCGCGGTTACTTGCGTCCTTATTCCCGAACTGCGTTCGCCTACCCGTAGCCTTTCAGTAGCAAGCGAGCGGAGCTCGAGCGCACAGATAGGCAGCAGCGGGGCTGGTGATAACACAGATCTGTACTTTACTCTGGCGCAGAGAAAGTACCAAAGAGACACCCACCCCCTCCAAGGCCTCCCCCTATATGGGGAGGATGCAACTGAAAATCGCGGAAAACCGACGATTTTCAGGGTTTTGGTATGGCTCGCAAGCCTGTGCCCTAAAGGGCGAGCCATGAGTTTCTTTCGGCTGGCGCGACGTGTAAAAAATACGTGTAATAAAGATGTGCCCTTCGGGCGAGCCATGGGTTTTTATCGGCTTACAATTACGAATCAGAAACAAATAATTGGCATAATTCTTGTTAATATCGAATTAATTCCTTATTTTTGCAACCGAAAAGTTAAATTTGAAGGTTATGTGCAGGTACAATATTTCAATAGATGATGCTGTGATGGAAGAGGTAAGGCCCTCAATCACCAGCGGTATGGATGAAGATTCATGGGTGCAGCTTCAGGTGGAGATGCTGTTCTCTCAGATGGCTGCGTCTCGTCGTAAGGCTATGTTTGACGACGAGTATATGTCAAAACTCATCAGCCAGTCGGCTCCTGCATGGTCAGGAGTGAGCGATGCTGACAAGTGGATCCATGACCTTAGAGGTGAGTAATATGTCCAAGGCTGTACTTCTGGATAGTGGTTTTTTGATTCGTTTGATGAATCCAAACGAGTCCTTGCATCAAGTTGCATTGGACTTATTCAAAGAATATATCACTAGTGGCGTTGTCTGTAAAGTTTCGACTATAGCACTTGCTGAATATGGAGTGAAAGGTGATTTGAGATTTCTGCCTACAAAATATCTTCAGTTTGTTCCATTTGTTTACAGTCATGCAGAAGTTGCATCAGTTTTCATGCGTACTATAATCAAGGTGAAGCAAGAGCGTGGAGTGGTGATAACACCAAGAGTCGTTATCCCGAATGATACCAAGATGTTTGCTCAGGCAAGTGCCGAACCTGACGTATTTGCTTTCGTGTCTGCTGATGCAGAGGCAAAGAAGGTATATGATATGCTGGATAATCCAAACTTTGAGTTCGTTAATATCCGTGAAATAAAATAACCCATCTGTCTATTTTCATCCATCCCTCCCTGATCTCAGATGGATGAAGCCATGTATAGGCAGCATGTTCAGCGGGCGGCAGAGTTGACGAGGCGTTTTCGCAGTGTCGGGTTCAAGAGTTGTGTACTGAAAGGTGTCGGAATGGCACAGTATTATCCTATGCCTGAGAGACGGCTATGCGGGGATATAGACCTGTTGGTGGATGGACGCAGAAAGGATGTGATGGCATGGCTGAGGACCCAATGCGAGATTGGATATGTGACTTGGCATCATGTGGAAGCGAAGTTTTTTGAAGATGTGGATGTGGAGGTACACTTTTTCCCGATTTGGCTATATAATCCTTTTAGGAACTGGCGGCTGCAGAGGTGGTTTAAGGAGCAGATAGCGGGCCAGATGATGGAGAGGGAGACGGGTTTCGGCTATCCGTCGGTGGAATTCAATGCCGTGTATTCGCTGGTGCATACGTTCCATCATCTGATGGATGAGGGTGTGGGAATGCGGCATGTGGTGGATTATTACTATGTGCTTAGGAACTTCTTGAGACCTTCGGAACAAGCGAGCACAGCTCGAGTCCCGCTTACGGCTTATGATGAGGTGAGGGGACTGATGCGAAGATTCGGACTGATGCGGTTTGCTGCGGCGATGATGTATGTGTTGAAGGAGGCGTGCGGGATGAGTGATGAGGAGTTGCTGTGCGAGCCTAACGAGGAGGCTGGAAAGTTCCTGTTGGAAGAAATCATGCTGGCTGGGAACTTCGGTCATTTTGATGCCCGCACGGTAAGGCCGGAGAATGAGACGTTCTGGCAGCGGAATGTGCGGAAGTTCAGAAGGCAGCTGAGGTTTGTGAGGTATTACCCTGGTGAGGTGTTTGGAACGCCGGTTTGGAAGACGTGGCATAAGGTGTGGAGGATTATACATCGATAATATATGGCTGTGAATAGAGAACTGAAAGAGAAACGTAAGCAGAAGTTGCCTACGGCGACTGCTTTCTCGTCTCGGGATAGCTTAAGCAAGCTCGGCTCTCCGCTCGGCTTACCGAAAGAGTTTGCAGAAATGGAGCAGAAACTGCAAGAACTGCATACCAAGGAGGATGATAGCCTATTCTACTATCATTCCTCTGAGGATCGTATTGTACTGTCGCATGCTATGTTCTGGACAATGACTTTTTCGACAACTTACCCAACCCTCTCTTGGCCTGTAAGAGAAGGCTTCAACCTCTTCTCCAAACCTCATCTCCTCTCCAGGAGCGAGGCTTAAAAAATTATTCGCAGAGACCGTCGAAAAATTTTATGTTTTGGCAAGGCGGGACGACGCCTTATGAGGTAAAGTGTAGCAAGATTGAGGTGATGATACCGAGGCTGATGAAGATGGTGGAGAGTGAGATGGATACTTTTTCTCAGCGGCAAAACCACTGAGCACGGGGACTGCTAGAAACTTTCACAACAATGTAGCAACATACGAGATAAATAAAGAATGGAAGGTATGCTGAAGATAATTGCAATACGCCCGTTAAAAGGCTGCTTAGCACATATTAGGAAATGTCTTAAAGAAGACGTTTTCTACTATTTTTGTAATGACTTTAGAATAGATTTAGGCCAAGGAGTGGTGAAGCGAAGATCTACAAACATAGCGATACTACCAGAGGATTTCTTTCTGGATTCACCTAAGGTAAACATATCGGCTATAGTAGGCAAAAATGGCGATGGAAAAAGCTCTATTGTGGAGTTAATGATAAGACTGATAAACAATTGCTCGGTGACTAATGATTTGGCAGCTGAGGAAGACAGCCTGAGTGGTCGCTCAAAGTGACAAAAACATCACAAAAATGATGGAAAGACAGCAGAAAACGCAATGACGGTAAGGCTGGAAACAGAACATATCAAGGGCAAAGCATCATGCTGACCCATACAAGAAGAATTAAACGACAATCCCTAATTATCAAAGATACCCCAATCTTCCCATGTGGCTTGTTGTAAGTGGTACTTATAAGTTGGATGAGAATGGCAAGGTAGTGGGGACACTGAGGACATGTCATGAGAAATAGCAGAAATTACCTTAAAAAGAGTTAAAAGGAGCGGACGTGTCATTGGAAACGGGAAAATTTAGTATATTTGCAAAATTAATTGAGGTGATGTGCCCTGGAAGAAAAGAAGAATATGGTTGATGCTTATATAGGTTCATCAAAGGATAATATGAGAAGTGCCGTACACAACTGGTATAAGTTTACGGCAGGATTCTCATATAAATTCATTGACCTCGTCGTTGACGAACTGGAAGCGAAGCCAGAATGCATATATGAACCCTTTGCCGGATGCGGAACAACACTTGTGGCTGCTCAGAAGAAAAAGATCCATTCAGTGGGCAATGAAAGTCAACAACTGATGTGCGACATTATCAATGCAAAACTCAATTGGGATATCGATGACAAAACATGCCGAGACTTAATTGCCTACCTAAATAATTTCGCTGAAGTTAATGCCAAAATAGATATTAGTGAGGAGTATAATGAGTTGCTTTGTGGTCTTTACGATGCAGAAACACTGAAAAACCTATATCTTCTAAGGGACGGTATAGCAGGCATAGAGGATGTGAAATATCAACTATTCCTACGTTTGGCGCTGAGTCAAACTTTGCATAAAGCGGCACTGCATCCTATCGCTGTGCCTTATATAGTAAGGTCAAAGACTTTGGTAAACTCAGGCGACGCCTTAGGAAAGTTTACGGCAATATCGTACCAGATGCTGAATGACTTGGCAACGATGCCTCATCATGAGCGAATGGCTGATGTATATAAGGCTGACTCAAGGAAAAAGAATCAGAATATTGAAGCAGGGTCTTGCGATTTATGTATTACCTCACCTCCTTACTTAAATAATCTGGATTATGGGGAAGTATCAAAAGTACACACTCACTTTTTTGAACTAACAAAAGACTGGCATGATATTACTGAGAAGGTACGCCATGAACTTGTAACGGGAGCAACTACTCACTACAGGGACACCGAATTTCATTTAGAAGAGTTTCTGGAAACAGAATTTGCCATAGCGAATAAAGCGTTGATGCCTATACTCGTCAAACACTATGATGCCATTGCTCAGAGTGGAAAAGGACGTAAAGGAAAGAAAAGTTTTCATATTCTCATGATGCACTATTTTGAGGATATGTATAAGGTGTTGATAGAAATGCATCGAGTGCTTAGAAAAGGAAGCAAGGCATATCTGATTCTTGGTGATTCAGCCCCCTACGGTATCTATATCCCTACGACGCAGTATTTAGGTGAGATTGCGCAGTCGGTGGGTTTTGGAGATTATAAGATATACAAAATCAGGGAGCGAGGACACAAGTGGACGACTCTCAGCAATCGTCATAATGTGGAGTTGTCGGAGAATATTTTGGAACTTAATAGATAGACGGGATGAATAGGGAGATAAAATTGAGACAACTACCAATAGAACTATTGGAACCCCAGAAGGAGCCTGATGAAGGAAAACGCTGGAGTTATTCTTTCGTTTATTTCCTTGAAGACCTGCGCAATATTTACCGCTTATATGATGAATGCGAGATAGACTCGATACCCTCTTTATATCAAAAATGCAGCGAGAAAGGAATTAGGTCTTGGAGCGGTAAAACCTGGAATCAGAGAAATCTGTTAGAGCAAGTCAATGCCTTAAAGAATTTCAAATTAATGTCAGTTGATGACAATAAGGTCATTTCAAAAGGACTGTTCTCCAATACAAAACCAGAAGATCATTTGTCAAATGTTGAAAAGGAAGTGTTTCGTGAAGTATATCTGAACTATTTCCGCTTTCGAGAGTTTCATCAATTATTCAGTAATTCCAATATTGTTGGATATTATATAGACGGCGGGCGATTTACAAACCGTTTCCTGTTGGAAATAGAAGAACCATCACAAATTGTCGGTATAGGGGATGAACATGCGGACATGATGCGCTTTTGGGATGTGTTCTTAAAATGGGGTCAGTCTTTAGGAATGCTAAAGAAGTACTCTTTGAAACCTTTTGGCGTGAGCACACTCCCTATAGTAAAGGGTTTAAGTATAGCCTATTTCTATCAAGAAATGCCCAATGACTTTTCTGTTTTTGAATATATTTCAACAGAGATGCAAGGGACATATCACTATATACCAGACGTTATCTATTCAATTATATGCGATAAGCACTACTCAGTGGAAAGTATTATTGATAGAATTGTGGCAGAGAATGCTGAAAAGACCGATAAGTATCGGGCGCAGACGACTTCTGCCATATTTGTTAACGGGAAGGAAGATTTCCTTTTTCCAAGGATAGGGAATACTTATATTACACATTTGCTAAAACTATAACATTATGAATGTAAACATTATAGACAGGCTCAACAGTGTTGAGAATCAAAGGACGGCTTTAAAGGAGCGTTTTGGGTTGGAGTATAATCCATTTCCCAGGTCAGGAATCGCAATTATCAGTGAAGCTGATAAGATAGCGGAACGGCTAATACCTGTAGACGAAGAAACTCTTAACGTAATTGTCAACTTTATCAGTGATGCACTGTATGCTCATCGTGACAACCCTGATACGGAGGATAAATATATGAGTATGGTTGTTCGCGGAGAATATGGTTCAGGAAAGACCCAGACGCTGATGTTTATCCGGTATCTGTTGAAGAATCTGAAGAACGAGACAGTTAAACCATACGTTGTCTATATAGACAATCCGGGACAGAAGCTGGCTGAACTGGTTGGAGCTATTGTCAGTCAGATTGGAGTAGAGAACTTCAGAAAATATCTATGGGGTATCTTCATGGAGTATCTTGATAAAAAACCAGAAGTGAAGCAGTCGCTTGTAAGCAGGCCGCGAGCAATACAGAATTCGCTTTTTGGCGATGATGAACCAATACCATCTTTGAGTGCAAGTATTCAAAACTACAAGGAACTGGTGGATATCATAACAACGGGGAAAAATGCAAATGAAAAAAAACAACTACTGCAAACCCTAAAAGATCACATGGTAAAGAGTTATGCAGAAGTGGCTGAGTCACCGGTAGTTGCTACATACCTGTATGACGTTGTGTCGGAGACTATCGGGATATCCAAGTCGTGGGACATGCTGACATCCGGCAGTGTAAAGGAAATGGATAAGAGGGAAGTATATATCCTTAGGGCAATAGTGAATATCGTGCGTAAGCAGCTGGGTTATACAGACTTCTTTATCCTTATAGATGAATTTGAGGAGATAACAGCGGAACGACTTAAGAAGACCGATATTGATAACTATCTACGAAATTTGCGTCTACTTATAGACAGAGAAAAGAACTGGTGTTCGGTATTTGCCATGACTGGCAAGGCAATGGAGATTATAGAGAGCTACTCACCCCCTCTTGCAAGCAGAATCAAAGGTAGTGTGGTTGATTTGAAGCCATTAGATATAAATGGTTTCAAGCAAGTTGTGATGAATTATTTGTCCACTTCGCGAATAGGCGGAGCGGAAGATTCTATAGAACCTTTTGACGAGTCAGGCCTTGACGAAATGATGCAGGTGAAGAATCCGCAGCTTAAAGGATCGCCTCGTTTCCTTTTGAAACTATGCTACCAACTACTCCAGAGGGCAACGGCAGAACTAGCGGAGGGAGGAAAGATAGACAGAGAGTTTGTAAAGAATCATATTGACGAATTCCTGAAGTAAGAATATGGCAGATGTTTCAATGATAGTAGAAGAGGCCTATCGAGTCAATATCTATCTGGATACCAATATATTGGTTGACTATGTCGGAAAGAAGTTTCCGCTGCTTAACCGTTCGATAGACTACCTTGCCCAATGCCCATTTGTGAAGCTTCGCTCTTCTCACTATGTGCTTTTTGAGTTTACCGAGGTGCGCAAGGCCAACCTGCTCTGGAAGATGGCCGACCCGGCAGAGACACAGCCTTTTGACAGTAAGGTGAAAAGTACGATAAAGAAAGAATGGAAGTATAATGGTGTGGAGTATGAAACCCTAAAGGGTGGTATTACAAACACAGTCATGGCTGAACTTGACTATTTCCGTAATAACCTGGGAATAGACTTTGACGAGCATGTGCTACATGAAAACCTTGTGTATCCTACAAGCAGTTTGTGTCTCGCCACTAAGATTTCAAGAGAGGACTGCCTTGTGATGGTTTCGTGTATGCATCCTGATGAAGAGCTGAAACTTGACCATTGCCTTCTCTTAACTCGCGACGCCCAGTATTACAAGGCTGTTCAAGAGAATGACGCTGACGTGAAAAAGGTCTTCGAGGACAATGAACTTGAAGCCCCAATACTCATCAGAACAGAGTGCTTGCAAGATGAAAACAGTGGAACACAGTATAACCTATATAACGACACAGCAGGAACTAATATCGAAGAGTTTTGGAAAGGCTTGATACTCAGTAATATCAAACGCGATGTGTCATCACAATATGTGGGGCAGACCTACTCATTCGGGGCAGAAGGTGTTGCTGCAGAATGTATATACTTTGAAATGGACGGCGATGATAAGACACTACAAAACTCGACCGGACTTTATTTCATAGGCAGAGATTTGACATTCAGAACAATCATAGCCGGTCCATTTGAGTATAGGAATAATGGCAATGAGGTTTCTTTGCCGCATAGTAATCCCGACTTCCCCAAGTATTCTTTCAGGAAAGAAGGACTTTCTCCGGATGTACTTGCCAAACTGCGTGTGAAGGGTAATCTCGTTTTCTATAACAACGATTAGGGACTTATGATCATAAAGCATATAATGGTTTCGCATAGGAATTATCTAGAAGGATTGTTGAGAAATGGAGGATACTGCAAGAGAGTTTAAAATATGCGCCGTACATCTTTCAGGACGCTGTGGGGAATGGACGAAAGGAAACCTGCTCTAAAGAGCGAGGGACGGGACAAGGGAAGGAAGAAATCAAAGATAAAATCTTTGGACAAGAGACGAAAGGGGAACCTGCTCTAAAGAGCTAGGAACGGGACAAAGAAGATATAGGTTATAATATGTATGTTTCTAAATAATATGATAGGTAGTATGCTAAATTTTATGCAGAATGAGTTACGGACACAGGATACTCAGGCTGTAATAGGGCAATACTTGAAGAAAACAGGTTACGCCAATAAGTGGATATTGCTGACTGATTACTGCCTTGATGCAAATAATAAGGCGAATGTTATTTCATTTGTTTTGCTGCATTATAAGAATGAGGAAGAATACAATGCTCTTAAGGAGAAACTTGCCAAACTTCAGAAATCGGACATCAAACATACACGATACATCAGTAATAGGCTGATGCGTTATCTAAGGAGACTGCCTATCTTCAGTTATTCTTTTATTCTGGATAGTAGAGATATACTTTTTGGAGATACAAAAGCAGATCAACAAAAGGAAGTGACGGACAATCTTGTTGCTATTAGAGACTGCTATCAGACGTGGTTGACAAATGCGGCCAATGCAAGCATTAGTAGCTACTATCAAGACACGATTAAGAAACTGGATGCACAAATACAGGAGGTGTCTATGGGTAAGAAGATAAGTCTGCATGAGGATATCTTGCTGGCTACTTCACTTGGTGCTATATATACAGCAGAGATTCTGAAAAATATTCCAGACTTAGAAATAGTGGGGTGGCTTCCCGACCGTGACAAGATAACGCAATCGTGTAATGGAATAGCGATTCCGATATTTCACTGTATGTTGTATAATGGGTTGGGTAGTAGGGATGTGCAATTTCCTGTGGCAGACCCGAAGATTGTAGGGCCCCCTTTTTATGACGCATTAAACAGAATACCTGATGACATCTGTGCGGCCATTGCCGACTATGATTATGCCCACCCTGCAATATCGAAGGAGAAGTTCAGCCATGTATTGCATGAACTGCTAGCGGAGAATCCCTATGTGATTGTACAACGATTGTATAAAGATGCCACAGGGTTTCACACAGGAACGATATATTACAAAAAGTCTTTAAGGATGTCAACCATGTTTTACTTGCAGACGGCAGTAAGGGAAGTGATTGGTTTTTGGGCGATGGTGAAGAATAAGATATGTAGGTGAGAACCGAAGGGTAAATTGCAGAAATAATATAACATGACCTTATGATAGATATAACGCAGCAGGACATTAATCTCGACTCTTATTATCGAGATATTTTGGTAAAACCCGTTCCAGAAACGTTGTCATCTATAAGTCAATGTGTTCTGAAAGGATGGCTACATGGGTTAGGAAGGCGTCTTGACATTGATAGTATGCGTGTCTATCTATTTGATGATAAAAGCAACAAGGTCCTTGTGACTCAGATATATGGGGATAGTGATTTGTGGAAAGATGTTGATATCAGCAAGTTTCGTAAAGAAAAAACAAAATATAAAAAACTATTCTTCATAAAAATACGGCATATAAGAGAAAATGGGCAGTTTTTAGAATTGGGCTACTTGGCATTTCATACAGAGCATTTTGTGACAAATAATATGATTCGGTCTATGGATGTTCTTTGTATGTTATACGGAAACTATATTGTAAAACGTCTTGTCGCAGGGCAATCGGTAAAGATGAACAAACTGCTACCGAAGGCTTATATAATAGCAGCTGCTGAAGACCTCCCAGGAACCAAAATGCAGAAGTTATTGGAATGCCTACACAACCTTTCTGGTTTTAATTATGGTGTGTATTGTACGATTAATTGTAATCTAATTGTTCCAGAATATGTGGCATCAAATAAAGGATGTACCTTCTTAAAGAAAAACAGACCATGGCAAGTACTACCATCCTTTATTGAAAGATTGAGTAAAGAGTCAAAAGATTATTGGTATAGGCTGTCAGAAATGCCCCAGAGGATAGCGAATTTTGTACTATATCAAGATAAAAGAGATATTGATGCATTTGCCATGCAATGTTATCCTATAGTATTAGATGGGGAAACAATTGGCATATGGATGTTTGCGTATTCTGAGAATAACCTCTCTGCTGGGCTGAGACCAAGCACTATTTTAGAAGGTACATTTCCGTTGATGGCCGATAGTTATAGATTTTTATTTCAAAGAAGATTTGATTCTATGATAGTTAATCCGATTTTTCAGAATAGAGATACCCGTATCAATTCCGATTCGGTATTTATCATCATGCCTTTTACAGAAGAATGGTCAAATGATGTATGGGAACAAGTTATCAAACCTGCAGTAAAGGAAATAGGTATGACTCCTGTCAGGGCAGATGATCTATATGGCCAGAACATCATGGAAGATGTCTGGCAAAGCATATTAAAAGCTGCTATTATCATATGTGACACAACAGGACGAAATCCTAACGTGTTTTATGAGCTGGGCATTGCACATACTTTAGGTAAGAAGGTGTTGCTGCTAACACAGAACATTCAAGATATACCGTTTGATCTACAGGCATACCGTCATATTGAGTATAAAGTAACGTTGTCTGGTGGTAATCAATTGAAAGAGACTATCAAGAAACATATTAAAGAAACTCTTTCAGAGAAAAAATAGCTTGTAGATAAGGAGATAAGGAGAAAACGAAGGAGACATTTCCTGACATTTGGGCGATATGACAAGGCTAAATCGTTTAATTTAAGACTAGCAACGAAATTGCAGGGCACTGGGACGAAGAAAAACCCTGCGGAGAAGCGCAGGGAACGGTGGCTAAATTGAGAAAGAAAGATGTAAATGGCACGTGAAGAGCTATGATTATAGAGACATTGGGAATGGCGACAGCAGAGGCGTTGGTTAAGAAAATAGCCATTGCCGGACTGAAGAAGATATATGAGGGTTTCAAGGCTGACTATGAGCAGCACCTTGTGCCTATGACTACGCATTTTGAGAATTATCTGAAGAGTGCGTATGAGCGACATTCTGTGGTCAGTACAATGGTATTGAGGAATAGTAAGCGCAGACTGAAGGATATCTATGTGCCGCTAACTGTCCAGGAGGAAAACGACTCTGAAGAAAAAGCCGTCATGGAGAAGTATCCCATGGAATTTATGCGGAAACATCCCCGAATGATTATCCGCGACACTGCAGGCATGGGAAAGACTACATTGGTGAAAAGGCTTTTCCTGTCGGCCATAGACGAGGTGTTGGCCATCCCCGTAATCGTAGAGCTGAGGAGAATAACGAAGGAGAATACGCTACTGGATATTGTGCAGGGGCAAATAGATTCTTTGGCGGAGGCATTTGACCACAATTTGCTGCTGAGACTGATACAGCAAGGTGGCTTTGTGTTCTTCTTCGACGGTTATGACGAGGTGGCTAATGAGCAAAAATCCATGGTGACGGAGGAGATAAAGTCACTTGTAAGTAAGGCTCCTGATAATACTTATATCATTACATCACGCCCAGAAATCTCACTGGTGACCTTTGGCGATTTTTCGGTATTCAGCATACAGCCGCTGACAGAGAGAGAGGCGACGGAGCTGTTGAGGAAGTATGACAGTAATGGAGAGGTGTCGAATATCCTGATTGAGAAGCTGAATAATATATCATATACGAATGTTAAGGACTTCCTACGGACACCATTACTGACTTCTTTGCTGTTTACGGCATTTGACTATAAACAAAAGGTGCCAATAAGGAAGGATGAATTCTATCAGCAGGTGTTTGATGCCTATTTCGAGTCGCATGATCTCACGAAGGATGGCGGGTATGTGCGAAAGAAACAATCTGGGCTAAATATGTCGGATTTCAAGAAGGTGCTCAGGTACTTAGGCTTCAAATGTTTGAAACGGCAGTTCCAAATAGAGTTCACGAAGGCAGATTTGATTAGTATTTTGGAAGAAATACAAAATGAGTATTCGGGTCAGCGTTTTGTAAGTGAGGACTTTATAAAGGATATTGTAACCGCAGTACCTCTATTTGTGAAGGATGGGATTTATTATAGGTGGGTACATAAGTCGATGCAAGAATACTTTGCTGCATTGTTTATTCATGAAGATGCGAGAGATAAGCAAAAAGCAATTCTTGAAAAAATGCTGCAAAGTCAGTGGATGGGGCAGTATATTAATCTGTTTGACATCTATTATGACATAGACTATGAAGGATTCAGGGATTCTGTTTTAAACAAAATCGTTACTGACTATTTGTGCTATTATCAGGAAAAATATGCCGAAGTACCAGGCATTTCTCCTCAAAGCGTTAAGGAAAGATTGGAAATAATGTATAAGTGCAAAGCAATATTTGCTTTCCTTTCTGCTGATATTGAAAGCATGGACAGTATTTGGAAACTGATGCCTGAGGGTAAGAATTGGGATTATAACTCAGGAATGAGTATGGCTATCGGTGGAAGACGATTTGTTACTTACAATAGTACCTCAGAACTGAATAGGCTGCTCTTTATGCTTGTTGGAAAGAAAGATCCGTTGTGTGGAATTTATAACTGCAGTGGAAGGACTGGAGTGTATGTAGGATTCCCAGACAATTATGTGCATAAGGTAGAGGGTATATATGATTGCGCCGAAAGCCAGTTTATGTATGATTCTGTGAATTTCCTCATCACAAGAGAGGGTCATGTTGGGACACATATCAATACGGACGCAGCCTTGGCCTTGAAACAAGAAATTGAGGACAGTATGCGAAGACGGATGAACGCGAATGATTTGCTGGCGGGGTTGTAAGTGGAGTTGTGTGTTGCAGAGAATGATGACGTTAAAGTCAAAAAACGATAGCATAAACTTGGAACAATATGAAAAAGATCTTTTTTGAGCAATACCCGATGAGGGACGAGGAAATAAAGAGCTACCTCGAAAATGGAGTGTTGGTCCTTGATACCAATGTCCTACTGAATCTGTATTTCTACACAGCCGAAACGAAAGACAAGATGATTGGCGTAATGGAGAAATGCCAGACGAGGCTTTGGATGCCTTATCAGGTAGGATGGGAATATTTTAATAATAGAGAGGACAAAATTGAAAAACTGCGAGGGAGTTGCGATGCTATCAGTAATAATATAAAGGATGCAAAGAATCGTTTTACTGATCTTCTTAACAAGGAGTATATCCGTCATCCATACATCGTTAGAAAAGAACTAATCGATCTTTTCAAGAATAGCATAAAACCTGTAGAAGAAAAAATTGACCAATTAAAAAAGCTTGACCCTGATTATGCAAAGAAAGATGTAATATGGGAGAAGTTGGAAAAATTGTATGAAGGGAAAGTTGGTAATGATTATCCTCTGAAGAAACTGATAGCTATATATGAGGAGGGGGCACAGAGGTATAAGTACAAGGTTCCACCTGGATATGGGGACCTCAAAAGGAAAGAGGAACGAGGTCCTCGCCACGTATATGGAGACTTGATACTTTGGAAGATGGTGATTGACTATGCCAAAGAGAAGAACGCGGATGTCGTGCTTGTTACTGAAGAGAAGAAAGAAGACTGGTATGTAAAGAAAAGAGTTCCTCGTAAGGATTTGGCAAAAGAGTTTTATGACGAGAGCGGTGGACATAAGGTCTTGATATGTGATCAAGAGGAATTTCTGTATTTAACAGACAAGTATCTTGGAACAGGAGTCGGAGACGAGGCTATCAAAGAGATTAAAGAGGTGGCTAAAGAAGAGAGGAAACGTGAAGATCGACTTAACCAGAGACGAGTACAATCAAGTGCATTAGCCGAAGTTTGGAGTAAGAAACTGGATTCTTCAATAGTTACATCAGCTTTGACAGGTTCTGATTTGTGGAAGCGTGGATTGCTATCAGATCAATATGCCAAGATGGCAGAATCTGGATATGCTGTTAGTCCTCTTAGCACCCTTTATGACCCCAAAACAGGAGTGCTTGGTAGAGAAACGAGTCTTGAGGACTATCTCATACCCAATACTTTGGATGCATATTCTATGATAATACCAGATACAGATAAGCTTGTCGGTGGCCTGGGATATGTAAATGTGGATCCATTAATTGGAAATCCGAAGGATGATAGGAAAAAGAAGTAAAACTATTGTTTTGAATGAAAAGGGATGTCCTATATGGCGAATAGAGAATTGAAGGAATTGAAGGAGATGCGTAAGCAGAAGTTGCCTACGGCGACTGCTTTCTCGCCTCGGGATAGCCTAAGCAATTTGAGTTCCTCGAACTCAGACGCGACTCGGCAAAGTCTAAGCAAGCTTCACTTTGCTCTCGCTGCTCCTTCGCTTAGCTCTCCGCTCGGCTTATCGAAAGAGTTCTTCCTATTGTTGCGACAGTATGAGGAAGAGATGCTTGATGCCTTCCTTCAGGATGACGATTATTTCCCGGAACTATTGCATTCTCAAGACCTACGGAATGAGCGATCAAAGATCGAGTCTTGCAACATCATGTACGAGATGCTGCCCACTATTCTAGGCGCATCGCATTTAAGAGCTGAAAAGGATGCCCGTAAACTTGCTGCCATCGCCCTCGTAGCCGCTGGCTATGCTGGTGATATGCCCGAGGACTTGTGTAATGAACTACTCGATGACATCGATTACTTCAATGATAAGGTCAAATGTCGTAAGATCGAGATGATGATGCCGAAGCTGATGAAGATGGTGGAGAGTGAGATGGAAGGGATGAGAAGATGATGGCCCTACGGAGAACCGTAGGTGGTGGTGGAAAATGAGAGTCGCGATGGTATCACGACATACGAGAACAATAAAAAATCTGATTAACTAAAATTATAATAAATATGCTGATAACAAAAACGAGAATTAAAGAGATTGACAAGTACATCGTTCCTTTTAAAAATGAGGAAGGATTGTATGTAGCCACTGAAATTAACTCCAGAATTTTGGAGGGAAGGTTAAAGATGATAGGATTTCCTACTGTAGATTTTACAGGCATCAAGATACTCCCCAGAGCTATAGGCCCTGTGTCGAAATTTAATGTAGAAGGTAGAGATGACCTTCTCAAAAATCTGCCAAAGGAAACATTCTATTATGATGCATATATAAAGGATTGGCATGGTGACTATCATTATGTTGATATGCCAGGGAAAAGATATAGAAGAAATCATATTGAAGGACCATATCAGGAAATCTCCCTGATTACGATTGGAGGAAAGAATTATGCAATTTCAGATTTGCTTCCCAATACCCCAGAGGGTAAGGAATTATTAAAGCATGTGGTCAATCTTTTTCTTGAGATATTTGGAGTATGTACTATCCTTGATAAGAACAAATGCCCAGAGGTTTCGTCTGCTCCTCTGAAAAGAGCGAATTGGCAGATATTACCAGAAGGAGAAATCGTTTGGGAACGTGTTAATCAGATTGTAGGAAACATACAAGATTCCAGCGAACTTGTAGGTCAACTTCAGAAATACAGATTTAAGACAATTATTAAGTATAAGCCAGACTTTGTTTATTATGGCAATGGTGGTTTTCATGGGTATCTTGTATTCGTATTCAAGAAGAAAAACTTGGTTCTGATGGAGAATATGGTTTATGGTAATGCAACATATGTGTTCCGTGATAATTGGGAGGAACTTTCCAAATTGTCAAAAGCTGAAATTATCAAGCATAATCTACAAGAGAAACGGCTGGTGCATCGGGAGAGTTGGCCGTATCAGATAAGTGCGCTCCTTAAATAATCGGGATTAACATATATGTGGAAGCTTAACCTTTTCTTTTCCTGGCAGTCGGATGTGAAGGGTAATCACAAGATGATAGCAGACGCTTTAAAATCCGCCTGCGATGATATCCGCTCAGAAGGTGAGTATGATGTCATCTATGATGAGTCTACATGGGGTAGGTCTGGTTCTCCCGTGATAGAGAATGTCGTTATGGAAAAGATAAAGAAGTGCGACTTGTTCGTTGCAGACCTTACTCCTATTTCTACCACAGGGAAAAAGGATTTGCCCAACCCTAATGTAATGGTAGAACTGGGTATTGCAAAGGCCAGTATGATAGATGATGTTATACTGCTATTATATACGGGAGCGGTTGATACGAACAGATTGCCTTTTGACATCAATCATCAGAGGCTGAGTAGATTCACCGAAGGGGCCATCAAGGACTACGTAATGATGATGGCACAAAAGGCGGTGGAGAATCCAAAACACCATTCTGCCTTTGACGATAATGACAAGTTTCTCTATTACGACAGAAATGTCAAGAAGAACATCACCTCAGGGAAATACCTGCCTAATGTTTTCATAGAAGACCGGAAGATAAAACAGTTTCTGAGGGACTTTGTGGATCCCTATACATTCTGCAAACTGGCACTGGAAAGATGCGACTCCTTTAATTTATATCGCCTAAACAGAGACAGAAGAATAAACCACAAACCAGCCTTTGACTTTGATATTGCTCCATACAAGTCTTGTGTGGCTGAAGAGTCAATAAGGACTTTCTATGAAAGGGTAAAAGAATGTCAGCAATTCCTTCGCGCAAGATATGATGAATTGAATTCGGGTAGTTCAAGAGACTACTTCAGTTCATCACGATTCGGAAAACAGAACGAGCATCTGCAATACGTTGTGGGGAAGTTGCTCCTGATAACGACATCAGCCGGACAAGGAAAAACCAATTTGGTATGTGACCTGGTGGAAAAGGTTTTGATGACACGACATATTCCGTTTGTATATTTGAACGGATATGAGATAAAGCCAGATGATATAGGGCGCAGTTTCGCTGATATGATGTTGCCTGGTACAGGAATGTCCTTTGTCAATGCCATCAAGGAGGTAGCTACCTACTGCAAATACAAGAGATGTCCGATTATATTTATTATAGACGGACTTAATGAGAATCCGCAGCCGGATGTGTTTGCATCGAATCTGGGGGTGTTTCTTGATTTGATTCTGCAATACGACTGCGTAAAGGTTCTGATGACTTGCCGCACAGAATATTACAATGAGCGGTTTGCCAGCTTGGATGCGGCCTTCAAGGACAGAATGTTGAGGATAGAGGACTTGAATGAGCATTTAAGCGAAGAAGAGAAACAGAAAATTCTTCGGAACTACCTAAGCTACTTTCATATCAATGCCAATATAGAGCATCACGTAGAAGATGAGCTTTGCGATGATTTACTGTTGCTAAGAATTTTTTCTGAAGCCAATCAGGGCAAATCGCTCGGACACGTACACAGTATTAAACGGGAAGAGCTGTTTGAAGAATACTATGAATTGATGACCCAAAAACTGATAGAAAAGGTGCAGAATGAACAGCACTATCAGTTGGAGAAAGCGAGTATTAGTTCATTTATGGAGAATATGGTTGGCAATATGATAGGTAGCAACTCATTCTTCAATGTTCCCTTACCGTTGCTTTTAAAGAATATAGCCAAGGAAGAGGAGGAGATTTTCAGAAGGTTTCTGGATGAGAATATCTTGCTTAGAAAGGATCTTGCTCCAAATGCGAAGGGCGCATTTGGGCATAAGGAAGTAGTGAACTTTACATATGACTCATTCCGTGACTATATCATTTCTGCCTATCTGTCTGATAATATACTAACAAGCAATCTTCCAGAGTATGAGCGTTTGGTGAAAGCTTATACCGCAAGCGGACACCAGTTAAGAGAGGGGATTACGCCTTTCCTATTTGTTCATGCTAAGAACAATCTGCAGAAAGAGGCTTGCAGAATTCTTGCACAGCTGGACTGGTATGAAGATGTATTCGAGTCGTTTATATGGGATGTGAAAGAAGAGACCATTGATGAAGATGATGTTTGCGTCGTGCAGCGGCTTCTTCAGAAGGAGAATCCAAAATATGTGACTCAACGACTGATTTACTGGGGACGATGGAATACAGAAAAACATAGTCAGTTAAACATACGTCTGCTGTTGAACCATCTTGCCACGCTGGATGATAAGGGCCTTAGTCTCTTTATGGATAGGGTCTGGCCGCAAAAGATAGAGAAATATTATGGTGGGAGGGAGTCAAAGAGCGAACGATGGAATATGATCAATTCATTGGAAGAGTTGTTAGAAGATGATAAGATTGCCCAGCATCAGGATTTTCACAATATATATGAATTGCTGCTGTATATGTGCGTATGTTCAGAAAGGTATGCCAAGGATGTATATATCCAATACTTAAAGCAATTTGGCAATGCCAAGCAACTGGAGAGTGTGCAGGGTGTTACAAAGAGTAATAACCTTGTGATATTGATTGAACAACTAAAGTCCATTATATGAGGTACGGCTACGATTTTTATCGCTATCTGATATTTGCCCACAAAGACTTGACTGAGGAGTACTTTGTGGAGAAAAGCGGTGCTGTTGGCGGGTATGCTAAAGAGCTGTTCCAGCGAATATACAAGAGCATATTCTCGGAAAGTATGGATGTGCAGTATCTGTATGATACCTTTTACAAGACAGAATTCAAGAGTATGAAGGAATTTCTGACGGGATACTATCAACTGGAACCCAAGTATGCGGATGAGATTGTAGAAATCCTGAACAATAGGCAGGAACTGCGGTTGTACGATTATAATCCGATGTCGGTAGGTGAGAATTTCGATGATTTCATTACATCGGAAGATGTCTATGAGCGATTTGAGAAACTGGTAATGATGAGCATTTAGGTATGAAAGTCAAGACGGATTTTGTTACTAACAGTTCAACGACGAATTACATCGTTATGACGCAGGGAGAGCCGACTCTACTAACCTTCTTCCGTGCTGTAGGTGTGTCGCAGGAATCATTGTTTCTGGATGTTTTTGTTAAACTGTTCAAATGTTTCAAGGACGATATGACTCCGGGGCTTGTGTATGCAAAGCGCTTTGGATGTAATACTGTTGATGAATATGTGGAGAAACACTTCAGCAAGGATACCTTAACCCGTGTACAGGATGCAGAAGCTAAAGGATACGACATTTATATCGGGGATTTATGTAGCGACAATGATTCTGTAGAGACATTGTTTTGCTGCGATTCTTTTGTGATAGAAGGTGGAAAACTTGTAATAGATGCTACAGAAGACGCTTGGTGATGTTGTGGTTGGCGAGCATCCTGCCCAGCACTATAAGACGGTTTTTAGCAGAAAGACCGGATTCTTTGTAAGGCTGGAGGAGGACGGATTTGAAGAACCATTCTGGTCGGAAGACGGCCCGGAGCTATTAGACCTGTCAATCACCAGCTACTGTGAACGCTGTTGTGACTTCTGCTACAGACAAACGAAACCATCTGGTGGGCACATGCTGTTTGAGGATGTGGAGATGGTTGTTGGACAGGCTACAGAATGCGGTGTTTTGCAAATAGCTTTGGGAGGAGGAAATCCGAACCAGCACCCTGAGTTTGTGGAGATTCTTCGACTGATTCACGAACAGGGGATTGTACCATCATACACCTCAAATGGGGATGGGCTGACAGATAAGATCCTAAAGGCAACGAAGTGGTATTGCGGTGCTATGGCTTTGAGCCTGTACCCTCCATACGCGCGATATGATGAGATGGTTCGAAGAATAGCGGGTTATGGAATAAAGCTCAATCTGCATGTAATTTTGAAAAATGATACGATTGACTTGCTGACATCTTGGTTTGAGGAAGCACCTGAATGGTTTAAGAATATTAATGCCGTGATTGTTCTGAACTATAAACCTATTGGAAGAGGTTTGCGGGATTTGATGGTCAAGGACAAGGAAAAGCTGAAAAGGTTTTATGATGCTTCTTCCGAGTGTAAGACTGTAAAAATCGGATTTGACAGTTGCTGCTTGCCAGGAATTGTTATCTGGATGAATGTAAATCCGGCGCTGATTGATTCATGTGAAGCTGCAAGGTTCTCTGCATTTGTATCCGAGGACATGAAGATGTATCCTTGTTCGTTTATGGTGGGCACTCAGCGATATGGAGATTTAAGGAAAGAGAGCATGTTGGAGATATGGCAATCGCATCCGGCATTTGTGGAGCATAGAAAAGCAATGCAAAACAATACATGTGAGGGTTGTGAGCACCAATCTTTGTGTCACGGAGGGTGTGTGGTGATGCCAGAGATTAACCAATGTGGATTGTTCGATAAAATGAAAGGTAACACGGTAATAACTCATAGATCATTAACATGAATATATTCAAGAACTTATTTTCGCATAGACACAATCTTGTGCCAGAGCCAGTCATAACGAGGAATGGGATTAGTATTGAAGTGATTAATGCCATAGGCACTTGTTATGACGTGCTTTGTGGAAATCTAATTTCTGTTTATCAAGACTTTCGACATTCAAGGAGTCAGTTCTTTTTACAACAAGACATAGAGAGGGAATTGTGGATCCATTTTGCGAATAGGCGTTTGTCAACATTTGAAGAACATGGAACCTATCATGCGATTTTTAATGAACTGTTATGTGGGAACCTGATTTCATGGAATCAGATTCTTGATATGGTGGAATATGTTTGCAAATGGGTGAGTGTGAACACAGTGAACTACAATTATCTGGAGGAGATACTGAACGATTTTGAAGCCAATATCAACAATGAGTTTGAGCGCCTGGACTATGGGTACAGAGTAGTGAACCATTGTTTAACGGATATAACGTCGGAGGTGGAAATGGAAGCCATCAATGAGGCTATAGCAAACTCAAAGGATAATGTGAGTGAACATTTCCAAAAGGCGGTGAAGCATTATGCGACACGTCCGAACCCGGATGTAAGGAACTCTATCAAGGAGTCGATCTCAGCAGTAGAGGCGGTATGCAGGGAACTTACAGGAGAGAATACGCTGGGACAAGCCTTGAAGCGTCTGGAAGATAACGGAGTGGTGATTCATAAGATGTTGAAAGACCAATTCACCAAGTTCTATGTATATTCTAATGACCCGAATAGCGGTATCAGGCACGCATTGATGGATGATGACGGAACGTATGTTCCGACGAAAGACGAGGCGTACTATATGTTGGTAAGCTGTAGTGCGTTCGTGAATTATTTGAGAAGGAAGGTTGCACCGTAGGACTTAGGGATACAAATCCATCAAGCCGGAACTTGATGAGATATTTAAGCAGATTGGAATGCAAATAAGCGATTGCTGAAATGAAAAAGACAAAAGCCAGTTTCAAACGCGACGAGAAAGGCCGGGCTATATTAGGTTCGGCAAAGGAGATGGCGTCCTGGGTGAAACTGGGTTTTGAGGAACAGGATAGGGAAAGGGAGAAGAATCCTCTAACACCATTCTGGAATAACTTTATTGACCTAAGGAATTGCGTTCTCTATGTCTCGTATCCCATACACAGCAAGGAGCCGACGTCAAAGATATTCAATCTGTGCGATATTGCCGGTATTGTGCCGGGGATTGAGAAGATAGAAGGCGATCCGAACTGCCTTTTTGAAATCACGAAGGATATTCATCTGGAGGGGTCGGAACTCTATGGGAATTTCTTCCACTATGTAAGGTTTGATGGTGCGGTTTGGATGGATAGTGTCACTGTCAGCAGCACGTTCAGCTGTTTCAAATGTATTTTTCAGAGTTTTGTTTATATGCAGGACATCCATATTACAGGACGCTCTGATTATGAACAATGTGAATTCAGGAAGGGACTTGTTCTGAGTGGAGGCAAAGCAGACTTGTTTCACTTCAACAATTGCATCGTTGAAGAGAGGCTGGTGCTGTCGAGGGTCACTCTTGAAAACCACCATCATAAGGAGTATCATCAATCAATAGAGATTACTAACAGCACCGTAGATAATCTTAGTCTGTCTGCTATCAACTCGAACGGGTTCCCTATTTATCTGGGAGATTCGAAGATAAACGGAATGTATGTGGATAAAGTGGCAATGGACAGTACGCTATACTTCCATTCGTGTGTATTGGATGGGATTGTTACATCGGTAAAGGGAGAAGATGACATACGGAACATTTTCAAGGACGTAGAGTTCTATGGTTGTGAACTGAAGGGCCAGTATCATATTGAGAACAGCGATATTGAGAAGTTCTCATTCAACTTCAGCAATGTGGATGAATCTGGGCGGTTGAGACTGTCACATTGTAAGGTGGAGGAGCTTGTGGTAGGATGTTCAACGGTGACCGGGCAGATGGATGTTACCGAGAATGAGATTACTGAAATTTGTTTAGAGGGCACTTGTATTCAGGGCTTTTTGAATTATCAGGGTAATCAGGTAAAGAGTTACACGGACAGGCAGACGCTGTGCCTGCTGAAGAACGAGGCACGCAAGGTAAACGACGATGTGGCAGCAACGCAGTTGTATGCGAAAGAAATGCGACTGTTGCTGGCAGATAAAAGTATCTCTTTATGGGACAAGGTTTCCTTGTGGCTCAGCAGGATGTTTAGTGGCTTTGGCGAGAACTGGGTACAGGCTTTTCTGGTGACATTTTTGCTAAGCGTGGTTTTGACATTGGTGATGTTAGGACTTGGCTCTGAGAAGTACCGCTTTGATTGGTTGGGCGAGTTTATTGGGATAGAGAGTTTTGTCGCTACGCTTCTGGACAGTATCAACGTATTCAGCATTCCTCTGTTCAGGGATACTATAGAGGAATATGGGTTGAACGTCTGGGGGCAGATACTGTACTTTGTCATCAAACTGGTCGTAGCATACGGTACGTATCAGATTGTCGTGGCATTTAGAAAATATGGAAGGAAATAATATCGTTATAGTTGGCAATGGCTTTGATGTGAATCATGGCTTACCATCGAGCTATGCAAATTTCAAAGAGTGGTTGAGAGCTAATGATAAAGATTTATTTGGCTTTCTTGATAGGTATATTGATGTGTCAGGTGAATGGTGGAATGATTTTGAAAGGAACCTTAGTAGTATCAACATTCCTCAATTGATAAGAGAGATACCTCAGAATGAATCGCAAACGCCTACAATAACAGGATTACCTCCAGACTTTTCACATCCAGCCAGTTGGAAATTAGATGATATTCATAAAAATGTATCAATGAGATTTACTGATTGGGCGAAGTCATTAGATGGTATTGAAGCAAAGAAAACGGTTGATTTACCGAAGGCATCTCTGTATATCTCATTTAATTATACTTGTACTTTAGAGCGTGTTTATGGAATTGACGAGAATCGTATTGTTTATATTCACGGTAAGGCATTACGAGGGGATGAGCTGATATATGGACACGGGAAAAATCAATTTGTGTTGGAAAGAGATGTGATGCAGAGATACGGTTTGTATAGGAGTGATGACTTCCTTAAGGCTGGGACGTATGGGAATAGTGAATATGAGTTAACTTTTCATCTTTCTTATTGGCAGAAGTATATCCAACTGGCAAATTATTATGATGTGTTACTTCCTTCTGTGAAGAATGCAAATATGGTTTATGTGTATGGACTATCATTCTCCGAGGTGGATTTTCCGTATATTCAATGGATAACAGAGAAGAATCAGAACTTGAAATGGATAGTTAGTTGGCACTTGGAGAATGATAAGAAGTGTATTAGTGAGACTCTCAGAAAACTTGGTGCAGCGTATGAACTATTTTATATGTAAGATTAGTTGTCAGTTTTGACAGTAAGGGATTTCCCAATATGGAGGTTTGTGAGAGAACCAGAAGGAACGTGATATGACGCAGGAAGAGATGTGGTGCCGCTTGATGTAATATGGGAAAAATAACAGATTTACTAGACGCCATTAACGTGGTGGATGAAAATACGGAAGAATTGTATCAAATCTTTCGGATGGTAGAGGATTTCGCTTTTCCTGTCATCAGATTTATTATTTATAGTGGATCTGGACTGATTCGGCAACGAGTCAACAGAAAAGGTGAGGACTTTTTTGAAATTTCAGAATTGAATTATCCCCCATTTGACTGTGTGACTGGTTACGAACGAGCTAACGTGCCATATCAACCAATGTTTTACGCGTGTTCTTTCCCTACAGATTATAATGATGAGAACACACCGCCACCTCGTGTTGTATCTCTACAAGAAACCTCTTCGTTCTTTAGAGATAAAGCAGCCAGTGGAATAGAAAGAAGTACAGTGTCTCGCTGGGAAGTGGTGAAAGACTTGGAATTAGTGGCTCTGCCATTCTTAGCAGATTATACGATGGCATGTAAAGACATTAGGACTATCAAAGATGACTGGAATAAAGCCGTTAAAGCTAACACGTTGAATCAAGATGGACTGGAACTTGTTGAATATATGGCAAGGGAGATTGGAAAGACATTCACGAGCAATGTGGAATATTTCAAGATCGCCAATTTTGTGAACTATCTGCTAAACGTAAATGAGAAGACGAAAGCAGTAGATGGAATTATATATCCGTCAGTTCCTGCTGCAGGATCGGGATTTAATGTGGCTATTAAACCATCGGTAGTAGACGAGAAAATTATATTTGTTGGAGCCTCACTAAGTCATCTGTTGAAAAAAGGTGAAGAATCCTATCTGCATGTTGTGAATAAGAGTATATCTCTGGAGGATGGACATATTACTTACCAAGATAATGTGATGAGTGACGAGGAGAAGAAGATGTACAATTCTTATGCAGAAGGGTTGGTGATGAGAAATTAAGGGTGGTACATTTCATTCCGATAGGGGTGGTACATTTGAAAGCGATAGAAGGAAATACATAAAGAGAAATACATAAAGAATGGATAATGGCGATGATGGGAAAGTATTCAAGTGCATTGAAATGGGCTTTGGGGTATTTGGGAGTAATACTGCTATTTGCTCTTTGCTATCTTTGCCTGCCAAAAGATCAATGGGGCGGAAATGAGGGCATTCAAGTTTTTGGGGATGCTTTCTATTTTAGTGTTGTTACCATTACTTCGCTAGGTTTTGGCGATATATATCCAGTAGCAGGGACAGCAGGGAGATTTCTTGTTGCAACGGAAGCAATACTGGGTATCTTGATTATTGGCTTTTTTTTGAATGACATTGCTATAAGGCAGTCTGTCAGGTTGGATAAAGAGGCAAAGGAGAATGAGGAAAGGAAAAAGCGAGAAAGCGCAGATGCCCGACTGGAGTTGTATTTTAGGGCTCTGGAGCCTGTGTTCGAGAGATATTTAAGAGGTGTTTATGAAGTAATAACCCCATTAGAGGAAAGAAAGTTTCCGGAGGATTATCTTCATCATACTTACACCTTCGAATTCAAAGATCTTCATGAGTTGTATGGGCAGTCGCTAATGATGAACAATGAGTTTTCGGAACCAGTGGTGTCTATTCATCTCAGGGATCAAGATGTTCTTTATCAAGAGTTAAAAGAGTTTGTCACTAATGCAGATCTCAGCTATTGGCCAGATTTAGAGGAGGCTATTTTCCACTTTATACAGAGTCATCATGAATTTCAATTCAAACAAGTGATCCTAAATAATGGATTGCGTCCGATGGGGAAAGATCAGAATTTGAAGGATATGCTTTCAAATGTGATAAAGGAGACTGAAGGTGAGCCAGAGTACAAGAAAAGTAACTTGATAAATGCTTACGTGGCGTTATATTACTTCTTAAAGGATAATATCGTGACGGTGCAGAGTATTTATGGGGCTATGGAGAAAGAAGTTACGTTAAGATGAGACAGAAAGAGCGATGGCTTTTTGGCGGCAGCAGATAAATAATCCGCTCTCTATGGAATAGTGAGCGACACCGCTTTTGGGAAATCAATGTGGATGGAATCCTCTTTGATTTTGGGAGAGGGGCGGGGGATAATTATGGTGAATGATTAATGTCACACAGATCTCTCAGATCCCACAAATAGGCAGCAGCGGGGCTACTGGTGGTGGTGAAGAGGCCAAATACAATAATGTACGTACAACGCTTAAAAAAAATTAATAATTCCAAAGGAATGCAATGAGTGCGGGAAAGAATCGTTAATTTTGCGGAAAACATGATTTGTTATGGTTGTCAGACAGGAAGATAAGTTGGCATACATCATTGCCGTGGTCAATGAGTTTGCCGCTGCGTTTTCGCTGAATCCGCAGCAGGCATACCGTTATCTGGACCGCTTCAAAGGCATTGATTTCGTGGATCAGTTCTATAACGTGGAGCATACGCAGCCGTTTGAGGACGTGGTGGAGGATTTGGCTCTGTACTGCCGCAAAAATGGAGGGGCGCTGGCATGATACTATATCACGGATCAAATATGGAGATTGTGACCGTCAATTTCTTGAAGTCGAAGGTCGGCAAGGATTTCGGTGTAGGCTTCTACCTGTCGCCAGATCTGGAGCAGGCAAAGGAGATGGCAGAGAAGAAGGCTTTGCTGTTTGGCGGCGAACCTACGGTTACGCGCTTTGAGTTTGACGAAGAGGCTGCTATGGCAGATGCCGGGATTGCGAGTTTGTACTATGAGCATTATAGCGTAGAATGGGGTAAGTTCGTGCACAAGAACCGCCACAACAAGACCCGCGATCAGCTGCATTCATACGACATCATTTACGGTCCCATTGCCAACGATAACATTGGTATGCAAACCTCTCGCCAATCGTTGGCAAGAGGCTTAAAAAAATAATCGCAGAAACCGCCGATTATTTTTAGGTTTTGGTAAGCCGGGACACGGCTTGAGTTTTTTATATTGCTGGTGGTGAAGAGGGAATGCAAGGAGAAAAAAAGATACTCTCGCTCGAAAAAACTCAAATAAATCTGACCTTCGGTCTTATTTTTTCGCGACTCAGCATAGTAAAAGTGAACTTTTCTCTGCATTCGCTGCTCAAAAATTTGTTTTTTTGCTCGCTTAATCGTATCTTTAACTGCGTTTTAGATACTCTCGCTCGAAAAAACTCAAATAAATTTGTTTTTTTGCTCGCTTAATCGTATCTTTGCAGCGGAAAAGTAGAAAGGATAAAATTATGTGTACTTATAATGTTAAAATAGACGATCAGGTTTTGGAGCAGGCAAAACCTTTGTTTGAGGGGGATTCCGCCATGCAGGCTTGGTTGGAAGATACACTGCATAAGGCGTTATTGGACTATATGCGGCAATATGGGGCAATAAAGCATGACGCAGATGAGAGCGTGTATAAACAGGTGAAAGCTCTGGAGAACGATCCTTTAGGGCTCTTGAAACTTGGATCAGTCTTAAAGCCCTCACAGTATTCAGCGGAGGAACTTCGGGATGGTTATATCAGCGAAAAATATGGCGTATGAGGATTCTGATTGACTCAAATGTTATTTCATCTGTTTGATGTCGTTGGACAGGACAAGCAAACATTCTTGAAGGGTATTGTTGATGGTAATTTTTCTGATATAGAGGATAGCTGTCAGTACCAGGCCGCTGTTGAGTCGGAATGTGACTGTCTTGTGACGTTTAATGTGAAAGATTATCAAGGTGTTACAAGTATGTCAGTCTTTTCGCCACAGGGCTTTATCGCTAAGTATTTAAAGCATTAGATTTCAGGAAAAACGGAGATACGGAAATACGGAGATACGGAACTACGGAGATCCTGACGGCGAAACAGACAACGAACGGTGAGGAGGCGGAGCGGTGTTATCCAATATCTATAAGGTCGGCAAATGATGCCGGCCTTTTTTTTTGAGTTATAGGAGGGTGCCGAGGAGGGAGATGAGGGCGGAGGCGAGCCAGGCGATGGCGGTGGTGTAGGCTGCGGCGATGAGGGCCCAGTGCCAGGAGCCGGTCTCGTTGCGGATGGCAGCGATGGTGGCGATGCAGGGGAAGTAGAGTAATATGAATATAAGGTACGCGTAGGCTGACAGGGGTGTGATGCCATCGCGCAGCATCTGCTGACGCAGACGGGTGTAGCGTTCGCTGTCGTCGCTGAAGGTCTCGTCGTCGCCAAACGAATCGTCGCCTGAGTAGAGCACGCCTATCGACGAGGCCACAATCTCTTTGGCACCAATGCCTGCCATCAGCGAGACATCGAGTTTCCAGTTGAAGCCCTGTGGGGTGAAGACGGGTTCCACCGCCTTGCCCATACGACCGAGGTAGCTCTGTTCTTGTTGCTGCTCACGGGTGAGTGTGTCGTTGTGGGGGAAATAGCCGAGTGCCCAGACGATGATGGATGCCACGAGGATGATGCCTCCCATCTTCTTGAGATACTCCTTGCCCTTCTCCCACGTATGGCGCCAGATGGACTTGGGCGTGGGCCAGCGATAGGGGGGCAGTTCCATGACGAAGGGCGTGTCCTCGCCCTTGATGATGAGCGACGAGAACAGCTTGCTGACGATGACCGCCATGACGACACCAATGGCATAGAGCGACATGAGGACCCACGAGCGGTATTGCAGCGAGAAGAAGGTGCCTGTGATCATGATGTAGATGGGCAGACGGGCGGAGCAGCTCATGAAGGGCAGTATCATCATGGTGATGATGCGTGAACGACGGCTCTCGATGGTGCGCGTGGCCATCACAGCGGGCACGTTGCAGCCAAAGCCCATGATGAGGGGAATGAACGATTTGCCGTGGAGCCCCATCTTGTGCATGAGCTTGTCCATGATGAAGGCAGCACGCGCCATGTAGCCTGAGTCCTCCATCAATGAGATGAAAAAGTAGAGGATGAGTATCTGTGGCAGGAAGACGATAACTGAACCTACACCGCCTATAACACCATCGACGAGCATCGCCTTGAGCGGTCCTTCTGGCATCGTGGTCGTCAGTCGCTCACCCGTCCATGCCACGAATGCCTCGATCCAGTCCATCGGATATTCTCCCAAGGTAAAGGTGACCTCGAACATGATGTAGAGGATGAGGAAGAAGATGGGGAAACCGATGTATTTATTCGACAGGATGCCGTCAATGCGGTGGGTGGTGCGATAGGTGTCCTCCTTGGTGCCCGTCTTATAGCCCGCCTCGGTCAAGGCGCCATTGATAAAACCGTATTTGGCATCCATGATGGCAGTCTCGGAGTCGTTGCCAGTCTCTTCCTTCACACGTGCAGAGGCCTTGTCGCGGGCATGCGTCAGGTCGTGGAAGTCGTGCATACGGTTCTCGCCGGCCATGTGCTTACCCAGATAGTCGAGCACCTGACTGTCGTGCTCCAGCAGTTTCAGCGCCAGGTAGCGGGTGGAGTAGTGCTGGGTGATATGCTCGTCGGCCTTGAGGTATTTCTGGATGTGGGCGATGCCGTCCTCAATCTCGTGGCCATAGTTGATATGCAGGTGGCGCGAGGCCCTGTTGGTGCCCTCATACACCTGGATGACGGCCTTGAAGAGCTCCTTCACGCCGTCGCCGCTCTTAAACGAGGTGGGTATCATCGGCATGCCGAAGAGATGGCTCAGCACCTCGAGGTCCATCCGGTCGCCCCGACGCTCGCACTCATCATACATGTTCAGGGCACAGACCATGCGAATGTTCATATCGACGAGCTGGGTGGTGAGGTAGAGGTTGCGCTCGATGTTGGAGGCGTCGATCACGTTGATCACCACGTCGGGCATCTTCTCCGTGAGATGCTCGCGTACGTAGAGTTCCTCTGGCGAGTAGCAGCTGAGGGAGTAGGTGCCAGGCAGGTCGGTGAGGTTGAACTCGTAGCCGAACATCGAGGCATGGGCTTCTGTGGCATCGACGGTGACGCCGCTGTAGTTGCCCACATGGCCATGGGCCCCGCTGGCGTAGTTGAAGAGCGAGGTCTTGCCGCAGTTGGGATTGCCCACGAGTGCCACGTTGATGGTACGGCGCTCCCGTTTGGCGATATGTTGGAGATAGTCGTCCTCATGGGCGCTCAGAGGTGAGAGGTGAGAGGTGAGAGGTGATAGATTACTATCTTCCTTCTGCCAGCTGCCATCTTCCATCTTCCATCTGTCATCTTCCATCACTACCTCAATCATATCGGCCTCCTGATGGCGGAGCGACACCTCATAGCCCATCAGCTTGTAGATGACGGGGTCCTGGAGGGGCGCATTCTGTAATACCTCGACCTCCTTTCCCTTGATGAAGCCCATCTCGATGATGCGCTTGCGGAATCCCCCGTGGCCTAACACCTTGACGATGATGCCCTTTTCGCCAGTCTTTAACTTGGATAGTTTCATGACCTTTTCTGTTTTCTGCTGCAAAGTTACATAAAATATTTCTGCAATCGGGTTGCAATCTGCTTTCTTTTTCGAAAAATACCTATTAATGATGATAATAAACGTTAATTTATCGGCAAAGGATTAAACATTTGTCAAAATTTTCATCTATATAAGTATATGAACCATTATATGAACCAACGCAGCACTATAACCATTTTAATTGCATTCTTTTTGAGCATACTCACAGCAGCAGCCCAAAGAGATGGTATGTCAGGTCGGGTTATCGACAAGGAAGACAACTCGCCCATGGCAAAGAGTACTATTCAACTTTATCGTCTGACACAGAAGGCAGCCGGCAAACTCGATACGACCTTCGTGAGCGGTGCGCTCGCGGACGACAACGGCCGCTTTACTTTTAATAATGTGTCGGCAGGTCAGTATCTGGTGAAAGTCACCTTCCTTGGTTACAAGCACTACTATCGTGCAGTCAACAAGGAGCGGGGCCGGGAGCTCTCTGTAGGCACTATCGCGATGGAAGCCAGTAGCGTGCAGCTCGACGAGGCTGTCATCACTGCCAATCTGCCGAAGATGGTGATCCGCGATGATACGGTGATCTATAATGCCGATGCCTTCCGTGTGCCTGAAGGCTCGGTGATTGAGGCACTGGTGGAGGCGCTCCCCGGTGCGAAGATCGACGACGACGGCAAGATCAGCATCAACGGCAAGGAAGTGCGTAAGTTCAAGCTCGACGGCCGTGACTTCATGACGGGCAACAACGATGCCGTGATGAAGAACCTGCCATCGTATGTGATCGATCAGGTGAAGGCCTATGACGACAAGAGCGACCTGTCGCGAATGACGGGTATCGACGATGGTAATGACGACTTCACACTTGAGTTTGTCACCAAGCGCAGTGCCCGCAATGGCGTACAGGCGAATCCCGACCTTGGCTATGGTACTGACGATCGCTACGGGTTCCGTCTGACCGCCATGAAACCCTTTGGTGCCATGCGCTATACGCTCATGGCGAATGCCAATAATGTGAACGACCGTAACTTCACGGGACGTGGTGGACGAGGACGAGGCAACAACCAGGGACAGCGAGAAACCAAGACGGCAGCCCTCGACGCCAGCTATGAGAGTCAGCGCAAACGAAATGGTAACCAGGTGCGCTGGAGCGGACGTGTGACCTGGAATCGTCAGGATGCCGACAACTGGAACCGTTCAGCCTCGGAGAACTTCGTCCAGACACGAGGCGGCGCCTTCTCGAACAGCATCAGCCAGAGTTACTCGCGCAACAACAGCTGGACGGGCAACATGAACCTGCAATGGACCATCGACACACTGACCACCCTGTCGTTCCGTCCTGACATGAGCTTCTCTACGAACGACAGCCGTTCGTTTAACACCAATGCCTCGTTTAATGCCAATCCCTTCGATTATGTAGAGGATGCCCTGAGCGACAAGAGCCTCGCACTGCTGAACGAAAGGGGACTCGTGGTGAACAACCGCCAGGGCAAGTCGCTCGGCTACGGCTCCAACAAGAATGCCAGTGCGCAGCTGCAGCTCAACCGCCGCATCGGCACGAAAGGCCGGAACATCGCTGTCAGTGGAAATTTCAACTACCGCGACGGCTCCAACAAGAACGCCAACCTCTCGGCCGTGCACCTCTTCCAGCAGAAAGACCACTTAGGCAACGACTCCACCTATCAGACCAACCGCTACACCATGTCGCCCACCGACAACTTCAGCTATCAGATAGGTTTCACCTACACAGAGCCGCTCTTTAATTTCAAACCGAAACCCGTGGAGGTGGACTCTACACAGCCACAGCAGCGCGGACCCTTCGGCAACCGCAATCGCGTGCGCTCGTTTGGTGCCCAGGGTGTCTTCCTGCAACTGAACTACCGCTATAACTACAGTCATCAGAAGAGCGACCCCTCGACCTACGACTTCCCTGCCGTCTATACTGACGAGGCCTTCGCCGAGGTGCTCAACGAATATCGCGAGTGGGGACGTCTGTTCGGCTACCTCGACAATCCCTATGAGAGCTATCTCTCGAAAGACCTGAGCCGTTTCTCAGAGCGTACGGAAAACAACCAGAACATCGACGTGCAGCTCAGGATGGTGCGCGAGAAACTGAATATGAATGTCGGTATCAACATCCAGCCGCAGAAGTCGCACTTCATCCAGCAATACTTGGGGCGGCCTGTGGATACGGTCAGAACCATCACCAATGTCTCGCCCACGTTGAATATGCGGTACCGTTTCAACCAGCAGACCAACCTCCAGATCCAGTTCCGAGGACAGTCGCAACAACCACAGATCACCCAGCTGCTCGAGATCTACGATGATACCAACCCGCTGAACATCTCGACGGGTAACGCTGGTCTGAAGCCTTCGTTCAACTCGAACCTCAGCTTCAACTTCCAGATGCAGCGACAGCCTAAACTCGTGACCGACAGTATGGGATTCTCCATACCGAAGAATCAGGCTCACTGGAGTTTCACCTCGAATGGCGGATGGCAGGTTACCAGAAACTCCATCGGTAATATCGTGACCTATAACGAAACCACCGGTGGACGTATCTCGAAACCTGAGAACATCAATGGTAACTGGAGCGCCAACCTCGCCATGTCATTCAATATCGGCCTTGACACGTTGAACCGCTGGGACGTGAGCGGCTCCATCAACGGACGCTATGACCATCGCGTGGGTTATGTCAACCTGAACCGTACCGCCGTGCCTGACCGTAATGTCACTCATACCTATAACCTCTCGCCCGAGGTGCGTCTGAGCTTCCGTGTGAGAATGTTCAACTTCGCGCTCAACGGCCGTGCGACCTATGCCCGAACAGAGAACCGTCTGCAGGCCACGAACAACCTGACGACCTGGAACTTCCAGTATGGCGGTAATACGAACATCCGCTTCAACTGGGGCATGGAACTTGCTACCGACTTCCACATGTTCAGCAAACGCGGTTATACCGATGAGACGATGAATACCAACGAACTCCTGTGGAACGCCCAGCTCTCGCAGACTTTCCTGCGTGGCAAGAAACTCACGGTGATGCTGCAATGGTACGACATTCTGCACCAGCAGACCAACCTGACGACCAACGTGACGGCCAATGGCTGGACCGACCGTGAGGTGAACGCCATCACGAGCTATGCCATGCTGCACGTGAGTTACCGCATGAACTTCTTCGGAGGTAATAACAACCGTGGCGGTCGCGGTGGCTTCGGACCCGGCGAAGGTGGTCCTGAAGGCGGTCGTGGCGGCAGAGGCGGCTTTGGAGGTGGTCGCGGTGGCTTCGGTGGAGGCGGAGGCTTCGGAGGCGGTCGCGGTCGCTAAAGAATAAGAATTAACAGGTAAAAATGAAAAATTACCTGTTAATTTTTTTTTTAATTCAAGTTTTTTAATTACTTTTGCAGTGTATTTTCCTATGACAATAACTTAAAGCATCAACTGAGAATGAAGAATCCTTTTACAGCCAATAGTCGCCAACAGAGATTCAAGAGGACAGACCAGATAGGAGGTTTGCTGAAGATCACTTCAGTACCGACCTACCTGATTGCGTTGACAGTACTGCTCTTGTTGGTTGCTTTTATCGTGTGGGGATTTCAGGGTACGGTATCAGATAAGGTTTACTATAGTGGCGTGGTCTTCCCAAACCAAGGCACCACCGATGTGTCTCTACCCAACAAAGGTATGATCCGTACCATGCTGGTACATCATGGCGACCATGTGGCGCAAGGGCAGTCGTTGGCGCTGATATCTGTCGGGGAGAGCTATAGCATTCTGACGAGCAGCGTTGAGGGAACTGTCATCAGCAGCAAATTAGATAACGAGCAGTTTGAGGCTTTTGAGCCGATAGTGAGCGTTGTTGACAGTATGGGCACCCAGCACCAGAAAGCCATTCTCATTGCGTATATCGACAATGCCGGGCAACGCGACCTTCGGGTGGGTATGGAGGCACAGGTATGGCCTGAGAACGAGAAACGCGATGAGATAGGCTATGTCAGGGGGCGTGTCACGCGTATCGACCGTTATCCTGTGGCTGCTGATGTGGTGCGTCAGACATTGAAGAGCGACGAGATGACGCAGCGCCTGTTGGAAACCGGTGGACTGATGTACCAGGTTGAGATAGAACTACTGCCTTCGGTTGATGATGCGACCCGCTATGACTGGTCGTTCGGGGAACCGGAGGATGTGAACATGAACGTGGGTACCTGCTGCTCGGTATTGAGCGAGACCAGGCGCCGCAGTATGTTCCAGTATCTGTTTGAATCGGCCAGAACCCGTTTTCGTGCATTAAGACTTCTTACCGAATGAAGGAACAGTCGACATTGACACTGGTCAGGCATTACATGCGTGGAAGCATGGGCTTCATCGTGGTAACGTTCCTGCTGTATCTGATAGATATGGCCTCGTATCTCTTTCCACCGTTCTTCCAGCAGATCTATACCGACAATATCATTACCTTGAAGAACCCTGAGTGGTTTACGCCACTGATGGTGATCTATGTCCTGCTGTTTGTGGTTGAGCTATCGGTATGGATCTCGTTGAATGTACTGATCAAGCGACATTACACGAAACTGAATATCATTGCCTCCTCGCGTTTTGTGAACAGTATCCTGTGGATGCCCATGAGCGTGATAGAGCATTTTTCCTCAGGCGAGCTGGTGGCCCGCTATTCGAGCATTGCCAAGGTGTCGAAGACGCTCGACTCGTTTTTCCCAACTGTCATTCTGTGTCTGCGCCCGCTTATCTGTGCGTGGCTGATGATGCTGTATAGCTGGAAACTGGGTCTTATCATTGTGGCATCGATGATCGTGCTTGTCGTTGTGATGCGCCTGACTGCCAGCATGTTAAAACAGAAGGCAAAAGGAATGGAGGTGACGGATGCCCGGTTGCAAGGTGTGACGATGACAGGTATGAAGAATCTTGAGACGATCAAGTCGATGGGTAGTGAGCGGGATTTCTATGCCAATTGGGACGCGACTTACGTGGATGCGCTGAATGCACGTGTACGTTCCACGATGAATATGATGGCTGTCGGTTCCATCCCCCTGATGGTCCTTCATCTCTGTAATGCCTTGATCCTGTGCCTGGGAGCCTGGTATATCCTTCAGGGCGAACTCACACCCGGTATGTTGCTGGCTACCCAAGGACTTGCGACAAGTATCATCTTCCCCATCAACTACACGATCAAGGGTGCTCAGAAGGTATATGGGTCGCATGCAGCGTTGGAGCGCCTGGAAGAAGTCAATAAATGGGGTGACCAGCCTCTTGCCGAGGTGGACGACCTGCCCGAGAACCCCAGGCTGAGAGGTGATGTGGAACTGCGTGACATCACCTTCGGCTATGACCGTAGTCTGCCACCCGTCATCAGTCATTTCTCGCTGAAGATCCCTGCAGGTGAGCGTATCGCATTTGTAGGTTCCTCCGGGTGTGGCAAGAGTACCATTGCAAAGCTGATATCCGGGCTATATGAACCGTGGGAGGGTGAGGTCCTGATCGATGATATGCCGATCAGACAGATACATCGGGCCGTCTTACTCAACTCGCTCTCGGTGGTCAATCAGGATATTACCCTTTTCGAAGGTACCATTGCCGACAATATCAAGATGTGGGATGACTCGATTGAAGATTACTCGATGGTGCTTGCTGCCAACGATGCCCAGATACACAAGGACATCGCAGAACGTCCAGGCGCCTATCATGCCATGCTGATCGAGAATGGCAAGAATTTCAGCGGCGGACAGCGTCAGCGTATCGAGATTGCCACTGCGCTGGCAAAGGACCCCACCATCCTGATTATGGACGAAGGGACATCTGCACTTGATCCCAAGACGGAGGAACTGGTGATGCTGCGTATCCACCAATTAGGCATCACCACGGTGTTCGTTGCCCACCGTTTGAGCACAATCCGCGACTGCGACCAGATATACGTGCTGGAAAAAGGCCAGCTGATACAACATGGCACTCACGATGAGCTGATGCAACAAGGGGGCCTGTATAGTGAACTCATGAAATTTGCCTGACCTATGAAAAGTTTGTTTTACGAGCAGTTAGTTCAGCGCATTGAGGGCGACAGGCGGGCTATGAATCAGGCCGTTGACATTTTCCGTGGGATGATAGACCGGAAGGTATGGCGACAGCTGACACAGAAACGTGAGATTCCTGACGACATCCAGCAGCTGGAGGAGGTGTTCTATCAGGAACAGATATTCTTCCGCCAGGTGAAACTCGAAGGTCGCTGGTGGTCACGATGCTCAGGTAAGGTCCTTGGGTTCACTGTCGAGGATGATACGCCTGTCATCCTGAGTCCCCATTTTTCCGACTATTCGTTTATTGACCCTCAGACCGGCAGACGTTGTTATGCCAGAAACCATACGCATCTGCTCAAGCCTGAGGCTTTCACGCTCTGCTATCCTTTGCCCCAGCGAGAACTCACCATTTTGTCACTTTTCGGTCATGCCCTACGGCAGTTAAACGTCTTCGATTACCTTTATGTGCTGATGGCATGTCTGGGGGTGATGCTGCTGACGATGGTTACGCCATACGTCTGTAAACTGTTGTTCAATGAGGTTATCCCCTCGGGCGATGCTACCCAGATTGTTCCCGTGGCCACCTTGCTCTTCTGTGCGGCAGTGGGTCTTGTGATGATCCTGCTGACACGTAACCTGTTGGTGATGCGTATCAAGGACAAGTTGGAATATGTCATGCAGGCCTCGCTTATGACGCGGCTGCTGATGCTGCCCACCACCTTCTTCAAGAAATATGCCCCGGGTGACTTGTCGAACCGTATCCTGTCGGTGGTCAGACTTAGTTCGCAGCTAACGGAGAATATGCTTTCTTCCATGCTCACATTCCTGTTTACAGCCGTCTTGTTCATACAATTCTTCACCTATGGCGGTCCCTTGCTTTACACGGGTATAGCCGTATTGGGTCTCTATCTGGTGTTTATCTATATCCAATACTATTATTGGTCGAAGGTGCAGACCAGTGTCAATGCCAGCAACTCGAAGTTGATAGGCTTGATGTTCAGTCTGGTCTCCGGTGCACAGAAGATCAGGACCAACGGGGCAGAGATGAGGGCATTCAGGCATTGGGCTATGACGTATGAACCTTCCGACCCCTTTAGCAGTCGTCATCCCGTCATGTATGTCATCAGCAGTTCACTCAGCTATAATGCCCGGTTACTGCCTATGATTGTGACGATGCTGGCAGCATGGCACTATGGTCTTTGCCTGTCAGACTATATCGCCTACTGCAGCGTACTGCTTATTGCCACTGAGGCAGTAGGGCAGTTTCAGAGTATCATCAAGGAACTGGCCCTTTTAGTGCCTCAGATCAAGCTCTGCAGTCCTGTGCTTTCTGCACAGTCTGAGATACAGCCAGGTACTATGATGTTGAAGACGGTCAGTGGCGAAATTGACATCAACGGCCTGAAGTTCCGCTATAACGAGGATATGCCCTACCTGTTCAATGGTCTTAGCCTTCACATCAATGCAGGCGACTATGTGGCGCTTGTGGGGCCTTCGGGTTGTGGTAAAAGCACTCTCGTGCGTCTGTTGTTAGGCTTCGAACAGGCTGAAAGAGGGTCTATCTTCTACGACCAGTATAACCTCGACGACATCAGTAAGCCCAGTTTGAGGCAGAACTGTGTCAGCATTTGTCTGCAGGATGGACAGTTGATCGAGGGCAGCATCCGCGACAATATCCTGTATGGTAACTCCTGGTTCTCCGATGACGAGGTATGGGAAGCTGTGCGTATGGCAGCCCTTGAGGAGGATGTCAGCAGGATGCCCCATGGACTGGATACGCCTATAACGGCCGACGGCCAAGGTGTGTCGGGTGGACAGCGGCAGCGTATCCTGATTGCCCGTGCTTTGATCCGTAAACCTAAGATTCTGTTCCTCGATGAGGCTACATCAGCCCTCGATAATATCAGCCAGCATGTCATCATCGAGAACCTGGCTAAGATGAAGTGTACCCGTATTACCATTGCCCATCGTATAAGCACCATCCGTGAGTGCAACCGAATCATCGTGATCAACCATGGACGAGTAGCCGAGGATGGCAGCTTCGACGAGCTGATGGCGAAAGGCGGATTGTTCTGTGACATCATAAAACGGCAGAAGCTATGAAACAGAAAGCCATACATATCATACTCTCACTACTGGGCTGTCTTCCTGTCGTCTGTCCGGCACAAAGTCTGCAGCAGGTGATTGCGATGGCGCAGGACAGTGCCATCACAGCCTTTCAGAGCCGCCATGCGTACGATTACCAGCTGGCACATTATGCCGAATTCGAGGCATTAAGGAAACCGCAGTTGAATCTGAAGGTTACGCCCAACTACATGCGTGTGGTCAGCGATCCGTCGCGAAACTATGTCTATCTTCGTTATTTCGACCGTCTGTCATTTGCGGCACAGATGCAACTTACCCAGAAGATGCTGGAGTGGGGTGGTGAGGCGTATCTGGGGACACAGACCATGTGGAGCGAGTATTTTGGCAGTGACAAGAATAACTACCCGCGTGATTTTGTGGCTACACCCGTTATCCTGGGCTATCGTCAGTCGCAGTTGGGCTATAATCCCTATCGTTGGGAGAAGGCGGTTGAAGACCAGCGCCTGAAGACTGCCCGCCAACAACATAGCTATGAGCTGCACCTGATAGCTGAAGAGGCTACGCGACGATTCTTCCGACTGGTATGTGCACAGGGGATACTCGATATGTGTGAGCGCAATAAGCAGACTGCTGATACACTTTACGCAATTGCCAAGGAGAAATTCAGTATCGCGATGGTGACGTTGGCCGAACTGCGTTCGCTCGAACTGCAACGGCTTAACGCCAGCAACGCATTGTTTACAGCCAGAAACGAAGAACAGCTGGCACGCCAGGCTTTGAAATCATACCTCAGGGTGGATACGGTGAATGGGCGTATGCTGGTGCCTGACAGGCCTAAACCCCTGGATATGACAGCAGATGTGGCCATTCAGCTGGCCAAGACTAACAACCCCCTCTACCAGCATCAGAAAACGCTACTGATGGAGGCTACTCATCAGCAGCAGAAAGCGAACAAGGAGAAGGGTGTCAACGTGGGACTCGATGTGAATTTAGGTTTCCAACAGGTGGGTAGTAACCTTGGAGAGGCTTACCGGCATCAGCAGTTCTATATGCTTGGAACGGTATCTGTCAATATTCCCCTGATGGATCATGGCGCAGCCAAGAAACGCTACGAAGCAGCTACTGCCTGGTCGGCTCGCGAGGCCAGTGCCCTCGATGAGGTGGAGCGGGCTCTTTGCGAGGATGTGCTGACAACGCTTGATAATCTGCGTTCCCATCAGCAGTTGCTCGAACATACTGCCCAGGCTGTTACGATGGCCGATGAAGTGTTTGAACTGACTGCCGAGAACTATGCCAACGGTATCTGCGACATCAACACCTATTCGTTAGCACAGAATCGTCGTGATAATGCTTATAACCAGCATCTTACCGCGCTCGGGAATTATTGGACCACATATTATCATTTACTTACATTGACTCAACATGAATAGATTTCTTGCACTATGCACCCTGTTGCTTGCGCTGTATGCCTGTCGTAATCATAAGGATACAGATAGTTCTACAGAAACTGTCGGTCCGGATTCAACGGCTGTTGCTGCCGATACCCAGGCTGCGGCCTCAAAGAGTCTGCAGCAGACCATCGCCACCGATGGCTTTTCGAGTAAGGGCACCATACAGGCCGTGACCGAGGTTCCTGTATACAGCAGAATCAATGAACAAATCGTTGCTTTTGACGTGAAGTTGGGGCAGATAGTCCGGAAGGGACAGGTTGTCGTGCGACTTAGTCAGGCTGCGCTTAATGATCAGATTGTAAGATGTAAGGCCGAACTGGAACATGCAGAATACCAGTATCAGGCCATACTCATGGGACAAGGCTACAAACGTCACGAACTGGATCAGGCTTCTGACGATATCAAGCGTCAGGCTCGTATCAATAGCGGCTACAACACAGCCAAGGCCTCGTTGCAACAGTTGGAGCACCAGCTTTCCTATTGCACCATCACTGCTCCTGTCACAGGTGCAGTCAGCAGAATAGAATCCTCACTTTATAGTGCCGCAACCCCCGGCACCCCACTATTCTATGTGGTTGATACCGAACATCTGAAGGTTTGTTTTGACGTACTCGAAAACGAGCTCCATCATTTTCAAGTGGGTACGCATATCAAGGTCATTTCGGTAGCCTATCCGTCAGAATCCCATTCGGCTGTCGTATCGGCTATCAGCCCCGTTGTCGAGAAAAACGGCATGGTGCATCTTGAGGCCTTGTTAACGCCCCATCCGCACCTGATGCCTGGTATGACTGCTATCGTAACCATGGTGTAATATCGTTTTTTCTTAGATTTACTTGGAACTTACGGATAATATTCGTATCTTTGTGGCAAATTAATGACAATTATACAACTATCGCTTATGAAACGACTATTACTTATCCTATCTTTGGTTTGCCTTGCCATTTCAACTTGTGCAGGACAGATCAACCGCGATCAGGCGCTTCGTAAGGCCCAACAGTTCTTGAGTCAGAATGGCAAAAGCGGCTCTCTGGAAGTGGCTGAGACTGCAATGTCCAGAGCACGTAGACGTAGCCTGCAGGTGCCCGACTATTACTATGTCTTTAATGTCGGTCAGGAGCAGGGCTATGTGATTGTCAGCGGCGATGACCGCACGCCAGAGATTCTGGGCTATTCATTGTCAGGCTCGTTTGACATAGATAACCTGCCACCGGCTATGGAGGCCTTGTTGAATCACTATTCGGAAGAAATACGGCAGATTCAGGAAGGCAGGGCTGTCGCCGTCAAGAGAAGCGCTCCCCATCCGTCGGTTCCTCAGATGATGACGGTGAAGTGGGGCCAAGACGATCCCTATAACCTGAAAACGATGACAGGTTATTATACCAATGGCAAAACGTTCCAGTGTGTGACAGGCTGTGTGGCCACAGCGATGGCACAGGTTTTGTATCACCAGCATTTCGTGGATCAGATACAGGCAGAGATTCCGGGCTACCAGAATCCAATCATTTATAAGGATGGAACAGGCTATATGAATGCCATTCCGGCAGGCACTGTCTTGGATTGGGGTCATATGGTGGATTCGTATAATGGTAAAGAGACAGAAGCACAGAAGGATGCGGTTGCTTCATTGATGATGTATTGTGGCGTCGCCGTTCGTATGGAATACACGAAAGAAGAGAGTTCGGCAAGTATAGCAGATATTCCCGAGGCCATTAAGGCTTATTTCGGTTATAGCCGTGGTGCCCGTCATGTGCGGCGTTCCTCGTATGCTGCTGACGACTGGGATAATCTGATCTATGATGAGATTGCCTCAGGCCGGCCTGTCATCTATGGCGGAACCGACCAAAATGGTGGCGGACACGCCTTTATCCTGCATGGTTATGATGGCGATGGAAGATATGCCGTCAACTGGGGCTGGGGTGGCTATCAGGACAACTATTTCATGCTTGATGACCTGACTCCCCCAAGTCATGGAACAGGAGGCGGCAGCGGAGGTTATAATTTTGACCAGGACGCAGTGATTTACCTGACCAAAGAAGACGGTACCTTCCAAGAGGATGTCATTGCGACTGTTTCAAACATAGTAATAGGAGAAATGGTAATAGACAGTCAGGGGTATCTTGTCATGCCTACCGGTCAGAGCTATCAGGCTTCACGTAACAAAGCCGGGGGTGTGTCCTTTGCCCTGGCCTTAACTTATACCAGTGATCTGGCTAATACTTATCATTTCGATCTGGGGTATGGTGTCCAGAATCCTGAAGGAAAACTCATTGGCGATGTGGTCTCACTCAGAGAAAACCTGGATTTGAAGCAGGGCCTATGGCGTACAACCGCTACAGGAAACACTAGTTTTTCGCCTGGTTGTCCAGAGGGAACCTATTATATTAAGGCATACAGTCGTGAAAGTGGAACAACAGAATGGCGCTTGTGTAAGAAAGCTGATCAGTTTGCCGTTAAAATGGAGATTTCATCTACTGCGATCAATTTTGAGGTAGTAGATATCTCCACGCCTAATCCCGATCCCGATCCTGATCCGCAGCCGGAGGTAAGCCAGGCCGAGCGCGATGAGTTGGCCGGACTCTATGCCGCCCAGAAGAAAGCGATCGACGAGAAGATCGAAGCCCTTTCGTCTATCAATGCTTCGCTAAAGACCATTTTACAGGTATTCTATCAAAAGAAAGATTCCCTCCAGACCTTGGTTGACAAGATGACGGCCATCGAAGAGAAACTGAAGAGCGAGCATCTGACTGCAGAGCAGAAACAAAGCTATCTCAATGAGTTGAATACCTTGAAGTCGCAGATTTCGACTCTGATTACAAGCTATAATGCGGCGGTAGATGACTTCAATGCCATTCAGGACCGCTGTTCCAAGCTTTCTACCACACTTAACACCCTGCTTTCCACTGTCAATACGGAGGCGGCAGCGGTGTCGTCGATTACGACAAAGGCTGCTTTGGATGCTTCGAAGGCCAGGGTGGCAGAGATAACCTCGCAACAGTCGGAATGCTACGTGGCGACTGAAACGGCGAAGACCACAGCCTTGGAGACTGCGGTTGCGGGTATTAACGTGGCAGATGCGGAATCGGGCCTGACTTCGCTTGAAACTTCCATCGATGCTGCCATTGCGGCTGCTATCCAAGGTGAGCAGGATGATAAAGACAAGAAAAAACTGGAAGAGGGCAAGAAGTCGCTCCAGGATTCCTATGACAATCTGAAGACCGACTTAGCGGCTAAACAGCTAACTGTGAATGATAATGAAAAGAGGATTGCCAGCCTCGAGGCCGACATCCAGAAGGCTCAGGATGCGATTGTTCCCATTGAGAAGAAGATTGCTGAAATCAAGGAGAGTTTGAATAATGATATGCTCTCAGCAGAACAGAAGGAAAAGTTCCAGAGCAGACTTATGGCTCTCGACAAAGCTAAGACGACTTATGCCGACGACCTGAAGACGCTGGAAACAAAACTTGCCCCAGTCAAGAAGGCTCATGAAGAACTGAAAGCTAAGCTTGAGGCGATTGCAAATCTGATCAGCACGCAGGTTGAGGCTATCAAGAATATCACTACGACCGATGAGCTGAGTAAGGCCCAGGCTGACAGACAGGATGTTGAGGCTCAGCTCGGTAATGTTAATCCTGCTGATGTGGAAAAAGAACTGATATCGTTAGAGTCAGAGCTTGTAACACTTACCCTTACCCTTGACTACGTCACTAAGGATCTTGCATCCTTGGAGGCTGATATCCAGCAGGGTGCCCAGCTTACCAAGGCTCAGGAGGATTGTCAGACGGCTATCAACAACCTCGACGAGGTCATCAATGCGCATAAGGGCTATTGGGCTGTACTGAAGGAAGCCCAAGACGAACTGAAGGCTAAGATGACGGAAAACAGTGATGTGGTAGCAGTGTTGAAAAAACAATATTCTGAAATTGAGCAGAAACTTCAGGATTTGATTGACAAGCAGCCGTCGACACGTGCCGACGATGATCCGATAGCCGCGCTTCAGGAACGCCTGAAACAGCTCGCTGATAACATTGCCATACTTGAATCGCAATATCAGCAAGTGTCGGCCATGATTGAGCAGTTGGAAGACTATTTGGAGCCTTACGCCTTACTGATAGAGAAGGTTACTAAGGCCCGCGATCAATTGCTGGTAGTTCTGGCATCCGCCACCACTGCTGACGATGTAGGTCTTGTGACTGTCGAGGTGGGCAACGTTGCCAACGAACTGTCGACGGATGGTGTCGATTTCTATAACCAGTTCGTCGATAGTTACGTCACGGTGTTGGATAACCTGAATGCCTATATTCGCAATATCAATATCGTCTATACGCAGGCCAATAACCTCGAGGAGGATGTTGAGTATGAGACGACCGATATTCAGCGTGTGGCTGTTGACGAATCAGAGGTTTGGGGCCGCTACGATATGAAGGGCAACCGCGTCGACAGCACCTATAAGGGCATGCAGATCATCCGATTGAAGAATGGAAAGACCATTAAATTAAACGTAAAATAAGTAATATTCATTCACAAAACAAAAAAGATTATGAAAAAGTTCATTTTGACGATGGCTCTGGCCATCACCGCTGGTGTTTACACCGCTCAGGCACAAGATGTGATTACCAATCCTGTCGCTGCTCAGGCGCAGCAGGAAGCCCTCAGGGCCCAGAAGGAGGCAGAAAAGGCTCAGAAGGCTGCTGAGAAGGAAGCCAAGAAACAGCAGAAGGCTATTGAGAAGAAAGAAAAGGAAGCCAAGAAAAAAGAGAAGGAAAGGCAGAAGCACGAAAATGCTGTAAAGAAGGCTAACAATGCTGCCAAGGATGCCGAGAAGGCTCAGGAAAAGGCCCAGAAGGCTGCTGAGAAAGCTGCCGAGAATCCTGGCGACTTGAAGCTTCAGGCCAAGTCGCAGACAGCAGCCGCTAAAGCCTCAAAAGCTTTGCTAAAGGCAGAGAAACTAGCCAAGAAAGCGAAGTAAAAACTCATCAATAAAAAAGTCCTCATTTGTGAGGACTTTTTTATTAATATTGTCGGAGGGCTGCAATCAGTTCTCCGTTTTCTGTCTTGGTGCCAATGGTGACGCGGAGACAGTTCTGACAGAGTTGTACCCGATGACGGTTGCGCACAATGATACCTTTGTCGACCAGGTAGTTGTAGATTTTGACCGCATCTGTCATCTTGGCGAGGAAGAAGTTGGCATCTGTAGGGAATACCTTCTCACAGGTAGGCAACAGCTTGAAGGCGTCTATCATTCGTGAACGCTCCTCCAACAGGATTTTCACCCATTTGTCTACCTCAAAGGGATCCTTCAGGGCCTGAAGTGCCTGTTCCTGGGTTAGCTGATTTACATTATAGGGATATTTCACCTTATTATAGATGCCGATAATCTCTTTCGAGGCAAAGGCCATACCCAGACGGATGGCAGCACAGCCCCATGCTTTTGACATGGTGTTGAGCACAATGAGGTTGGGGTATTTGGCCAGTTCTGTGCGCAAAGGCTTCTGCGTAGAGAAATCGCCATAGGCCTCGTCGACAATCACAATGCCCTCGAAGGCCTCGATGACCTTCACGATCTCCTCACGATACAGATTGTTGCCTGTAGGATTGTTGGGTGAACAGAGCCAGACGAGTTTCGTGTGTGCATCAGTGGCAGATAACAGTCTGTCGGCTGTGATCTGGTAATTTTCGTCCAGTAACACTGGACGATACTCAACGTTGTTGATATCGGCACAGACCTTATACATGCCATAGGTAGGTTCGATGGCGACAACATTGTCGATGCCAGGCTCGCAGAAACAACGGTAGGGCAGGTCGATGGCCTCGTCGCTGCCATTGCCCAGGAAGATGTTGTCGGCAGGAACACCCTTGATTCTCGAAATGGCAGCCTTCAATTCGAGTTGCAGCGGATCAGGATAGCGGTTGTAAGGAGCGTTATAGGGATTCTCGTTGGCATCCAGGAACACATGCGCCTCACGACCTGCATACTCATTGCGGGCGCTGCTGTAAGGGGCCAGGCTCCAGATGTTCGGTCTGACTAACTGTTCTAAGGGTTTCATCGGCGTAATCTGAATATTCTGAATAATCTGAGTAATCTGAAACTATTTTTTCAAGCTATTCATGCGAACAGTCATCGCATTCTTGTGGGCATCGAGTTGCTCTGCTTCGGCCATGAGTTCAACGGCATGACCAATCTGGCGCACGCCTTCTTCCGTGAGATGCTGGAAGGTGACTTTACGGCAATAGCTGTCGAGATTGACACCATTGTAGGTGGTGGCATAGCCGTGTGTAGGCAAGGTGTGGTTGGTGCCGCTGGCATAATCGCCAGCGCTCTCACAGGCATACTGGCCAAGGAATACGCTGCCGGCATTGACGACTCTCGATGCCACGTCCTCATAGTCCTCTGTCTGAATCACCAGATGCTCAGGAGCATAGGTGTTTGACAGGTCGATGGCATCACGTATGTCAGAAACCAATACCAGCATGCTGTTTTCGAGTGCCTTCTGTGCAATCTCCTTACGGGGAAGTGCTTCCAGTTGCTTGTCGAGTTCTTTCTGAACCTCATCGATGAATTTGTTCGAGGTGGTAATCAGGAATACCTGTGAGTCGGCACCATGCTCTGCCTGTGACAACAGGTCGGCAGCAACAAACTCAGCATTGGCGGTATTGTCGGCAATCACACAGACTTCCGAAGGACCGGCAGGCATGTCGATACCGACATCGTGGATGCTGACCTGCTGTTTGGCAGCCATCACATATTGGTTGCCAGGACCGAAGATTTTATAGACCTTGGGAACACTCTCTGTGCCGTATGCCATAGCACCGATGGCCTGAACACCTCCAATCTTGAATATCTTGCTCACACCGGCAATCCGGGCTGCCATCAAGATTGCGGGATTTACCTTGCCTTCACGGTTTGGTGGCGTACAGAGCACGATTTCCTTGCATCCGGCTATCTTGGCAGGTGTAGCCAGCATCAGAACAGTAGAGAAGAGTGGGGCAGTACCGCCTGGAATATAGAGCCCAACCTTTTCGATAGGTACGCTCTTCTGCCAGCAGGTCACACCAGGCATCGTCTCCACCTTCTTGGTACGGAAACGCTGTGATTCGTGGAAAACCTTGATGTTGGCATAAGCCAATTGAATGGCATCCTTCAACTCTTCAGACACCAGTTTCTCAGCCTCTGCCATCTCGCCTTTCGTGACTTCAAGTGTCGGCAGGTCCACATGGTCGAATTTCAGTTCATAGCCTTTTACGGCTTCATCGCCTCGTTGCCTGACATCTGCCAAGACAGAGGCAACTGTCTCATTCAATTGTGACACATCCAAATGCGGACGCTCCACAATCTTCTGCCATTCGCTCTTTTCCGGATACCTGATTATATTCATTCCTGAAATTTAATCTTTAATGTTTAATCTTAAAGTATCATCTTTTCAATAGGTGTGACAAGAATGCCTTGTGCGCCCATTTCCTTCAGTTTTCCAATGATATCCCAGAACTGTTTCTGGTCTAATACCGTGTGAACAGAACACCACTCATCGTCGGCCAGAGGAATGATAGTAGGACTCTTTAAACCCGGCAACACGTCGATAATCTCCTGCAGGCGTGCCTTAGGGGCATTCATACGGACATATTTCTTGTCCTCAGCATCTTTAACGGCTTTGAAGCGGAAAAGCATCTGTTCCAGAATCTCACGCTTCTCCTGAGAGAGTTGCTTGTTGCCTATGAGCAGGGCCTCACTGTTCATCACAATCTCAACCTCATGCAGGTTGTTGCTGACGAGCGTAGAACCGCTGCTGACAATGTCGAAGATGCCATCGGCCAGTCCGATACCCGGGCTGATTTCCACACTTCCGGTGATGACGTGTATCTCTGCCTTGATGCCCTTCTTATCGAGGAACATCTTTAAGATATGCGGATAGCTGGTGGCAATCTTCTTGCCATTGAACCACTCTGGTCCCTGATAGTCAATCTCTTTGGGAATGGCAAGCGACAAGCGGCACTTGGAGAATCCTAAACGGGAGATGATGTCAGCATCCTCACCACGTTCCACAAATTCGTTTTCTCCAACGATACCGATATCTGCGACACCTGAAGCTACACTCTGAGGAATATCGTCATCGCGGAGGTATAGCACCTCCAGGGGGAAGTTATTCGATTGTACCAGCAGTGTGCGTTTACTGGCGCTGACCTTGATGTCCGCCTCAGCGAGCAGATTCATTGTATCTTCGAAGAGACGGCCTTTTGACTGTACTGCGATTCTTAACATATTTACGTTAAAGTCTAATATCTCTTAATTCGGGTGCAAAGTTACAAAAATAAGTGAAAAGTGAAGAGTGAAAAGTGAAAAATTTGCTGCCGCTGCTGAAAAATTCTCAATTCTCAATTCTCAATTCTCAATTTATTTGTACCTTTGCAGCGATTTGAAACGCAGAACAGTTCGATTGACTCCCTTGCTTGCAGCCATGCTGCTTGCCTCTTGCACAGAAAAGAAGCAGGAGCATATTGTCACACCTTGGGGTGAAGTGCTCGATTCTGTGGAAGTGACAGAAGGTTTCGACCTTCATGAGATACAGCAGGGTGGGGAACTGATCATGGCTACCATCAGTGGACCGCAGACCTATTATGATTATCATGGCAAGCATCTTGGAACACAATACTTGCTTGTCCGTCGTCTGGCTGATAAGTTGGGGGTGAAAGTCCGCGTGGAGGTTTGCAGGGATTCTGCAGAACTTGTCAGACAACTCGTTGAGAACGAGATAGATATAGTGGCATGGCCTACTCCGGGCCATTTGGAGGCGAAGTCAACCAAGCCCTTCTTGGCAGAAGAATTGAAGGCATGGTTTAAGCCGGAAATGGTGGCTGAGGTACAGCAGGAGGAGACACGGCAGCTGACCGTTCAGCGAGTCAAGCGCAGGGTATTCTCACCCATGTTGGATAAGAACGGGGGTATCATCTCTCATTACGATCATTATTTCCAGCAGTATTCGCAATCCATTCGTTGGGACTGGCGTCTGATGGCTGCCCAATGCTATCAGGAGTCGACATTTGACCCGAAGGCCATTTCTTTTGCCGGTGCCAAGGGACTGATGCAGATCATGCCGGCGACGGCTGATCTCTTGGGATTGCCTCGTGACAAGATGTACGATCCGGAGCAGAACATCGCTGCTGCTGCCAAATACTTAGGACAGTTGGAAGGAAAGTTCTCTGATATCCGAAACCGTGTGGAACGTACCAATTTCGTGTTGGCCAGTTACAACGGTGGCATTCATCATATACGTGATGCAATGGCATTGGCAAAGCGTGACGGTAAGAATCCTCATGTGTGGCGCGAGGTGTCTGAGTATGTCTTAAAGCTGGCTTCTCCACAGTATTATAATGATCCGATAGTCAAGCATGGTTATATGCGTGGTTCTGAGACGGTGGATTATGTGGCCAAGATCCGTCAGCGTCATCAGGGGTATATGGGTGTCAAGACGCCTCACATGGGGTATCACCCGAGCCAACCACGAAAGTCAAATAAGCGCAAAAGCAAGTATGATATCTGATGAATACAAAAAGAGGCTGGGAATTCCCAGCCTCTTTATTATAAGAAATGTATAGGGGATTACTCACCCTTCTTTTCCATCTGAGCCTTCAGCTGTGCGAGCACGTCGAGATCACCAAGCGTGGTGCTGGCTGCAACGTTTTCAACCTTTGGCGTCTCATCCTTCTTGGCACGAGGAGCCTTCTTGGCGGCTGCCTTCTTCTCCTCACGAGCGGGATCCTCGAAAGTACGGCTGTGAGAGAGAATAATGCGCTTGCTGTCCTTGTTGAACTCGATTACCTTGAACTCGAGGGTCTCACCAGCCTGAGCCTGTGAACCATCCTCCTTCTGGAGGTGCTTCGGGGTAGCAAAGCCTTCAACATCCTCGTCGAGCTGTACAACGGCGCCCTTCTCCAGGAGCTCGATGATCTTACCCTCGTGGATAGAACCAACGGTGTACTTAGCCTCGAATACATCCCAAGGATTGTCCTCAAGCTGCTTGTGGCCGAGAGAAAGACGACGGTTCTCCTTGTCGATGTCGAGAACGATCACGTCGATCTCTGCACCTACCTGTGTGAACTCTGAAGGATGCTTCACCTTCTTGGTCCAAGAGAGGTCGCTGATATGAATCAGGCCGTCAACACCCTCCTCAAGCTCAACAAATACACCGAAGTTGGTGAAGTTGCGAACCTTTGCAGTGTGCTTGCTGCCAACAGGATACTTGCTCTCAATAGCCTCCCAGGGATCCTCGCGGAGCTGCTTGATACCCAGAGACATCTTACGCTCGTCGCGGTCGAGTGTCAGGATGACAGCCTCAACCTCTTCGCCAACCTTCAGGAACTCCTGAGCTGAGCGCAGGTGCTGGCTCCAAGACATCTCAGAAACGTGGATCAGACCCTCAACACCGGGCTGGATCTCAACGAATGCACCGTAGTCGGCCAATACGACAACCTTACCCTTCACATGATCGCCAACCTTGAGTTCAGCATCCAGAGCATCCCAAGGATGCGGTGTGAGCTGCTTCAGACCGAGGGCGATACGCTTCTTCTCATCGTCGAAGTCGAGGATAACGACATTGATCTTCTGGTCGAGCTCTACCACCTTGTGAGGATCGTCTACGCGACCCCAAGAAAGGTCTGTGATGTGGATGAGTCCGTCAACACCACCGAGGTCGACGAATACACCGTAAGAGGTGATATTCTTAACTGTACCCTCGAGGATCTGACCCTTCTCCAGCTTACCGATGATCTCCTTCTTCTGAGCCTCCAGCTCCTGCTCGATGAGAGCCTTGTGAGAAACCACCACATTGCGGAACTCCTGATTGATCTTCACGATCTTGAATTCCATTGTCTTACCCACGAACTGATCATAGTCGCGTATGGGATGAACGTCAATCTGTGAACCAGGCAGGAAGGCCTCGATGCCGAATACATCGACAATCATACCGCCCTTCGTGCGGCACTTGATGTAACCCTGAACCACCTCTTCAGCGTCAAGGGCAGCGTTAACACGATCCCAAGACTTGCTCAGACGTGCCTTCTTGTGAGAGAGAATCAGTTGACCCTTCTTGTCCTCTGCACTCTCAACATAAACCTCTACCACGTCACCGATCTTCAGGTCGGGGTTGTAGCGGAATTCTGAAGCGGGGATAATACCATCGCTCTTGTAACCGATGTTGACAACAACTTCCTTTTTGTCAACTGAGATGACCTTACCGTCAACTACCTGATGATCGGCTACCTTGTTCAGGGTTTCGTCGTAAGCCTTGTCAAGTTCTTCCTTGCTGATGCTGGCACTCGTGCCATTCTCGAACTCTTCCCAATTGAAATCGTCGAGCGGCTTAACGTTCTTTGTTAATTCTGACATAATATAAATACTTGTTGCCCCTCGTTTGTTTGTCGGGGCAGGGTCTGAACAGACGTTTCTCAGACCATCTTTAAAGGGTTAATAATCGATAGGAGCAAGCGCCTGTTCCGGCCCCTATTTCCCCCTTCGGGGGACAAAGTGGCTGCAAAGGTACTCAAAAGAAGTGAGAAGTGAGAGGTAAGAGGTGAGAGGAGTGTGATTATTTAAGAAAGATTAACAAAAAAAAGAGGGCAAATCCCATAGACTTACCCTCTTCGTAGAACAATATTATTATTTTTGTGTTTACACAATACCCTGTCGGCATCATTGTGTTAACCTTGGCTGGCGCCGAGCTTACACAATGCCCTGAGCCATCATGGCCTTGGCAACCTTCATGAAGCCGGCTACGTTAGCACCCTTCACATAGTTGATGTAGCCATCTTTCTCAGTACCGTACTTCACGCAGTTCTCGTGAATGTCGTTCATGATGCGCTTCAGGTAGTTGTCAACCTCCTCAGCGGTCCAGCTCAGACGCTCAGAGTTCTGCGACATCTCAAGACCAGACACTGATACACCACCGGCGTTAGAAGCCTTACCAGGAGAGTAGAGGATCTTGGCATCCTGGAAGATCTTGATTGCCTCAGGCAGTGAAGGCATGTTGGCACCCTCAGCCACGGCAATCACACCGTTGTCTACGAGAGCTTGAGCCTGCTCGCCGTTGATCTCGTTCTGTGTAGCGCAAGGCAGAGCGATATCGGCTTTCTCGTGCCAGGGACGCTCGCCCTCGTGATAGACGGCTGTAGGATACTCCTCAACATACTCCTTGATACGTCCACGCTCCACGTTCTTCAGCTCCATGATGTAGTCGAGCTTAGCGCGATCGATACCGTCTGGATCGTAGATGTAACCGTCAGAGTCAGACATGGTCATGGGGATAGCGCCGAGCTGCAGGCACTTCTCAGCAGCATACTGAGCCACGTTACCAGCACCAGAAATCAGCACTTTCTTACCCTTGATGTCGATGTTGCGGGTAGCAAGCATGGAGCAGAGGAAATATACAGTACCATAACCAGTTGCCTCAGGACGGATGAGTGAACCTCCGAAGGGGATACCCTTACCTGTGAGCACACCCTGGAACTGGTGGGTGAGTTTCTTGTACTGTCCGAAGAGATAACCAACCTCACGGCCACCAACACCGATGTCACCAGCGGGAACGTCCTCGTCCGGACCAATCACGCGGTAGAGCTCATTCATGAATGCCTGGCAGAAACGCATCACCTCTGCATCGCTCTTGCCACGAGGAGAGAAGTCGGAACCACCTTTTGCACCACCCATCGGCAGCGTTGTCAGTGAGTTCTTGAAAGTCTGCTCGAAAGCGAGGAACTTCAGGATACCCAGGTTTACGCTCTTGTGATAACGGAGACCGCCTTTGTACGGGCCAATGGCATTGTTGTGCTGGATACGGTAACCCATGTTGGTCTGAACCTTACCCTGGTCGTCAACCCATGTGATGCGGAATTCGCATACTCTGTCGGGGATACACAGACGCTCGATCAGGTTGGCCTTCTCGAATTCGGGGTGTTTGTTGTACTCTTCTTCGATAGTGGGAAGAACTTGGCTAACGGCCTGGATGTACTCCGGCTCGTTGGGGAAGCGCTGCTTCAACTGCTCTACAACTTGTGCTGCATTCATAATCTTTTTTCTTTTTTAGTTGTTTTACTGAATATTGATTCTGATTTTTGATTTTCGGTTGCAAAATTACATCAAAAATCTGAAATAGCAAACATTTTATCAATTATTTCGCGAAATTCCTTTCTTTTTGTTACTTAATTGACATAAATCAAGTCAAAAAGATATAATTCTTTTGTTTTGTTGTGTTCGGGCACAAGTAATTTGATGAAAATCTTTCGGATTTTAAGATGATAATTAAAAAAATCTTTGTAACTTTGCCACGAATTTCAAGTATGCGAAGACGGTTATTCTTTTCAGTGTGGCTTTTGGCTTGTACGCTGTCAGTTATGGCAGTGACAAGCAAGCGTGTCTTCCAAGCATATAATGCCCGTGACGGTTTGGCAGATAACAGTGCCCAGACCATCCGTTGTGCAACGTCAGGCCGCTTGGTGATTACTACGATGGGGCAGATCAATTTCTTCGATGGTAATCACTTTACCTTTATCGATCCTGAGAATGAGAACATGTATCCGTTGCCCCGCTATTCAGGCAATTATCATGTATATGTGGACAAATACCACCATATGTGGCTGAAGAATACGCATACAGTCACCTGTGTCGATCTGCTCACAGAGATGTTTGTCGGTTCTGTCAAGGAGGTGTTTAGCGAGTTCGGTATCGATGGGCCGGTAGATGACTTCTTCGTTGATGGTAACGGCATCGCCTATCTGCTGACGGACAAGGGTTTATACTGTGTAGATTCCGAGAAATATTATAAGGTACGCGAGAAATGCAACCTGCAAGACCTCGAGTCCTATAAGGGCAAGTATCTGCTGTTATTCTACGAGACAGGTGAAGTGGATGTCATCGAGCTCTCTACAGGTACACAGGTCTATACCGCTAAAGCCTACGAAGGGGCTGATGTGCAGAAATATAACCGGTCGTCTGTACTCTATAAGGATGATAGCATTTTCTATCAGATCCGCAATGGCAGCAAGGAAGCCGTCCTCCAGGCATTCGACATCACGCGGTGGGAATGGAAACGGCTGTTGGCGACGCCCTATCATCTGAACAATATCGACAAGAAAGGCAATCTGATTTACCTCCCATGCGAATATGGTTATTGGGTTTATGACGTGTCGATAGATAAAGCCGGACAAGTTGACGAACTGAGGATGTTAGATGGCCGTAGTCTGAAGACCGATGTCAATGCCCTATGCTTCGACAGGCAGGGTGGTATGTGGATTGGTACCGAGAAGTGGGGTCTGCTTTACTCACGGCCTTTCAATCCGCCCTTTATCACCTATACATGGGATCAGCCCGAAGCCTTGAAGTATGATGCCATGATGGCCAATGTCCCTTCATACCGCACTTTCAAGGGTAAGACTGTTAATAGTATTTTCAAAGACTCCCGCGGGTGGATTTGGACGGGGACGTCCTCAGGCTTACACCTTTATAAGAGAGAGTCTGACAATCTGCCACAGGTCTTCTCCCGTCGCAACGGACTGCTGAACAATGTGATTCATTCCATTGTTGAGGATAAGCAGCACAACATCTGGGTAGGCACCAGCTATGGCATCTCATGTCTGAAGTTGGATCCCGACGGCCGCCTTATCGATATCATCAGTTATAATCAGTATGATAACCTCCCTGATGAATCTTTCGTCAACGGCAAGGCGATCTGTCTATCCGACAGTACCATCGTCATGCAGTCTTTGGACCATGTCATAGTATTCCATCCTAGTAGAATGGCCACGCTCCACTCCCAAATAGGTTTCGAACTCCATCCGGAACTGGTAGGTCTGTTGGTGAATGGTAATCGTGTGCGTACGGGCGAAGCACTCGATGGCAGGGTGATTCTCGATATGTCACTGATTCGTACGAAGGAGTTTAATTTCGACTACGACCAGAACTCCCTTTCGCTGACTTTCTCGGCACTCAACCATTTCCGTCCGCAACAAACCTATTACCGTGTGCGCGTTAAGGAGATGGATGATGTCTGGAAGGTCATGACATCTTATAATTCTCAGGGAATGGTGGATGGCAAGGGACAGTTCCACCTGCCGCTTCCATCGTTGAAGCCAGGCACATATACGATAGAATTGCAGGCTTCCATGAGTATAGACGACTGGAATACGGAGCCTCGTGAGTGGATCATCCATATCAATGAGCCATGGTGGCGGGCTACAGGTTTGTTCATTTTGCTTGGTTTGCTTTTGCTAGGCCTGTTCTTGTTGAATGTCTATCTGTATGTGCGCAATGTCAATATGAGGGCGCGCCGTATCAGTGAGGAGAAAACCATTCTTCATCGCATTAAACTGTTTGTCGACCATTGTGTCCATTCCAAGGATGAGATCCTGGCACCCCAGTCTGAAGAGATTTACGGAATCAGTGACGAAGCAAACAGGGTTCTGAGTGAGGAGTTTATGCAGACGATGCTTAAGCTGATTGGTTTTGTAGAAGGCAAGCGTGTCACCCAGATGTCGATGAAGATGCTGAGTGAAAAAGCTGGAATGGACTTACAGTCTTTCTATTCCCTGATGAGTTCCAATATCTATAAGAATCCCCACGAACTTGTCAAGCGGGTGATGATGAAACGAGCAGAAGAGATGCTCCGTACTTCGGGTGAGGATATTGCCGATATCGCAGAGAAATGCCATTTCTCAACCCCCAATTATTTCATTGCTTCTTTCTTCCGTGAATATCACATGCTTCCGGAAGAGTACCGGCGGAAGGCTGTCAGACGCCAATAATTATCATTGATGCCACGATAATAGACGAGTACCTGATAGCGGTTCTCCGTCTGGTAGAAGCTACCCTCCGAAGGCGCAAACCGTTTGCTGCCGTCGGGTTGTTGCCATAGGTACTGGTAGGAATAATAACCCTGTTTCTGCAAAATCCGTGCTGTATACATCCCCGCCTTCTTGTCATATTCCATCACATAGGTCTTTGGGTTGCCGTCTGTCGTCCACCAGCCGTCAATCACCATTTGTCCGTCAGGCAGGGGAGGGCATTTCATACGATATATCACCCACACGTACTCACAGGTGGTTTCAATCTCCCAGTTGTCGCTGTTGCGGATAAAGAACGAACCGTTGGCATCCTCATCGTACACGTAGTTCGGCCGGGGTTCGTCGATAAAGGGATAGACCTCGAATGCTTCACCGTTCCAGTGGATATGGTCGATGCCCATTGTCGGGTGGCTTACGTCGAGCACCTCATATTTCCGGTATTCATTACCGGCATCGAAGATCAGTTGGCGTGAGTGCTGCCACTCAGCACTGCTGCCGGTGAGGATGGTGGGTTTGGGATTCACTTTCCAGTTGTCCTCGCGTCCGTTCTGCATCACCACCACCCGCAGTTGGTTGGCGGGGTCAGTCACACGTTCAACACCATAGTTCAGGGTCAGCGACACCTGCTGGTGACTCACATGGGTATCGATGTCGGTATTGGTGGTGACCGACATCCCAAGCGGCATTGACTGTTCTGCAACACAGAATTCAATGGTCATCACTTCACGATCGTCCTCCTCATTATCGTAGATATGGATACGGTAGTTGCCGCTCAGACGGAGGCGCATGCGGTTATTGGGTATCTGGAACCGGTAGTGGGTATAGGCCACCGTGGTGTTCATCGAGAGGTCGTAGTCGTCGATGGGGTTGCCGTTGAACCCCTCCAACCAGTCGCTCTCGAAAAGTGATGTCGAGGGGGTCCAGTCAGCCTCGCAGTGCTCTACGCGATAGATGTAGTGATGATAATCGTGTGAGAGTTCGTCGAAACCGATGTTGAGCACATCGTTGGTTCCGAGTCGCATCACAGCAGGCGACAGCCAGTCTTGGTTCACAACCACCTGCAGTGATTTGATCTGCGGGTTATGAATTACGCTTTTTCCCGTCATCGTCAGCGGCATCATCATCACCGCCATAGCCAAAATCCTTATATATCTGATCATAAACTTCAAATTTCAAACATTTCTCTCACCTCTTACCTCTTTACTCATGATGATAGGGCTCACCTTTTATAATAGTACAGGCGCGATAGATTTGTTCGGTAAACACCAGTCTCACCATCTGGTGTGAGAAGGTCAGCCGCGAAAGCGATAGCTTCTCATTGGCCCTGCTGTAGACGGCTTCCGAAAAACCGTAGGGGCCTCCTATGACGAAAACCAGTCGGCGGGCAGTCTGCAGTTTCTGTTCCAGCCATTTGGCCAGTTCTATGCTCCGCAGCTCCTTGCCGTGTTCGTCGAGTAGCACCAGCGTGTCCGACGGCTGCAGCTGTTTCAGGATCAAATCTCCCTCCATCGTCTTCTGTTGTTCTTCCGAGAGGCTTTTCGTGTTCTTCAGATCCGGGATGGTCACAATGTCGAAGGGCATGTAATGGCCGATGCGTTCAACATAGTCGCTGATGCCTGCCTGGAAGTGCTTGTCGGTGGTCTTCCCTACCAATAACATTATTGTTTTCATACCTCTCACTTCTACTTAATTGTTTCTTTTTCTATGAATTCGTCAAACTGTGCCTGATAGCCGTTGAATACGTTGATGTCCACTTCGCCCGTGATGCCTTTCACTCGACCGTCGGGTGACAACTGCCACACCACGAGTTTCACGTCAGGCTTGTACTCGCCATATCGGGCTATCCACACCTTGTAGTCACGCTTGATGTCGGGGGCTTCGGGCAGCCATTTATTCACAAACCGCTGGTTGATATAGAGGATGGGCTTTACACCACAATATTTCTCTACCGCCTGCAGCCAGGCGCGTATGTTATTGAACAGCACTCTTGCCCCGCCCATTTTGGCGATGTCACCGTCAGACGGCTCAATGTCGAGCACTGGTGGGAGGTCACCCTTGCGGAACAACGTGCTTGCGATGAAGTGTTTTGCCTGTGCCGAGCCGTTCGTATGGGTCGAGAAGAAGTGATAGGCACCTGCTTGTATGCCGTGCTTACGGGCAGCGGCATAGTCGGTGGCGTAGTATTTGTTGCGGATGCTGATACCTTCCGTCGACTTGATATAGCAGAACGATACGGGATAGTCCACTACGCCCGATATCTTCTTCTGGCTTTTCGAACCGAGGTGGCTGATGCGCAGGTTCTGCCAATGTATGGGATATGTCTTACGCCCCTTGCCGTGCTGGTAGCGTGAGATGTCGATGCCGTAGATGCGCTCCGAGGTGTAATTCATGCGCTCGCCCTTGAATACATCTTGCTGCCAGAGACCGGTCTTCAGTACTGTCAGCACGTCGTTCTCCAATAGTTGCAGTCCGAAACCGTCACGCTGGTCGTCTGTCCAATGTCCCTCATAATAGTGGCTGCTGGTCGATATATACGAGCCATGACCTTCTGCCTGGGCATTGACAAATGGACCATCGTTTCTTCCTCCCTTGAAGTCGCCTTGGTAGATGCCGGCAGAGTCGATGCGCAGGCCGCTCCTGAGGGTGTCGGCACTCCAGTTACCGATGGTGATGCGCCCGAGGGTATCACGACTGATGGCAGTGCCCTCGCGCTTCTTGCCCTTCCAGTGGCCCACGTTATATACGCTGAGTGTATCGATGTCTTCATGATGCCGTTTGCCGGCAGCGAAGGCTGCCACCATCTCATAGCCCTCGTCCTCCACGTTATGCCGGTCCAGATAGTAGTCCATTTCCGTTTTCCGGTCTTTCTCCATTTGCAGGCGTAGCGAGTCGAGTAGGGGGGAGGCGTTAATCACGGGGATGTGGATAGAATCCACCATATCGGTTTTGGCCGACGGGCTCATCCTACCTTTTGCCAACCATCCGATGCCACAGCCAATGGCTAGCAGCACCGCTAGAACAATGAAATATCGTAATCGCTTCTTCATTTTGCTTGCAAAAATACAAAATTATTATCAATTATCCATTGTTCACTCGATTTTTATTCGTTTTGTTTATTAAAAAACAAGAAGTCCCCGATCGGGGACTTCTTGTTTTACTGATGCTGGTCGCGGAGCAGGTCGTTGACCGTCTTGACGGGGTTGAAAGTGCCGAGAGGAACTTCCACGAAGACGGTGCTCCAGTTGCTCATAGCGCCATTCCATAGGCCTGGTAACTCTAAGGCTCTCAGTTCTTTACCTGATTTTGATTTAGAAGAAATGAAGCCTGTAGTCTTGTCGACGAAGTCAGGTAGATTGAATGGTTGACCTTTGTAGTCGCGAACAGCGCAGACGAGGTCGACGGGGTTGAAGTGTGTGCCTTGGGTGAACATCTTCATGTAGGCTTCGTTGTTGGTGTCGATCTGCGAACTCTCAAGAATCTGGAGCGATACGGTGCCATCCTGGTTGTAGGTGAGGAACGGGCCGCCACCAGGTTCGCCGACATTCTTCACAACGCCACAGACACGCATCGGACGGTTCAGCTTCGTACGCAGATAATCAGCATCGACCTTGTTGTTCTTGGCATCGGTACAGAGATTCTCTGACACGAACTGGGCGATTTCAGCCAACTGGCTCTCAGAGGCACCGGCATCGAGCACTTTCAGATAGTCAAAGGCCTTCTGCTGCAAGGTGACGAGCACACCTGCGATAACCTGCTTCCACTCGATGGTTTCGGGTTTCAGACGGTCGGGTACAACATTATCGATGTTCTTGATGAAGATGACGTCGGCCTCGATCTCATTGAGGTTCTCGATGAGGGCACCGTGACCACCTGGACGGAAAAGCAATGAGCCATCGTCATTGCGGAAAGGCGTGTTGTCGGTATTGGCAGCAACTGTATCGGTCGAGGGTTTCTGCTCTGAGAAGGTGATGTCGTATTTGATGCCATATTTCTCTGCGAAAAGGTCGGCTTTCTCGGCTACCTTGGCCTTGAAAAGCTCCATGTGCTCATGAGAGACGGTGAAGTGGACGTGGGCCTCGCCATTGGAAGCAGCATAGAGCGCACCCTCTACAAGATGTTCCTCCATCGGGGTGCGGGCTCCCTCAGGATATTTGTGGAAAAGCAGGAGACCCTTGGGCAGCTGGCCGTAGTTCAGACCCTCGGCCTTCAGCATGTTCGCAGCCACGGCCTTGTAATTACCCTCGGCGATGAGTGCGTGAATGCCCTTGCCCTGGTTTTTCTGACATGCGGCATCAAGAGCGTCATAGAAAGCGAAATTCTCGATCTGGTCGAAGTATTTCTTCTCGAAGTCGGTGGTCGGCACGTCATAGTCGGCATCGACAAAGGCGAACATATTCTTGAACATACGGCTGGCAGCACCCGAGGCTGGCACGAACTTCACCACGCGTTTGCCTGCGGCCTTGTACTGTTTCCACGCCTCCTCATATTGCTGGCGCTCCTGTGCATCGGGAGCGATGATGCCACGCCCGATACTGGCAGCTGCCTCCAGCTTAAGGAAGGGGAATCCGGTTTTAAACTCATTCAGCTGATTCTCGATCTGTTCAGCGGTGATACCCTTCTGGGCAATCTGCTTTAAATCTTTTTCTGATAACATAAAATAGGTATTTAGTTAAAAATATAGGGCAAAATTAGTAACTTTTCTGGAAAAAAGCGAATTTATCGAAAGAAATTTGTATCTTTGCCCATATTTTTTTGAAATTATGGTGGAGGAATTCACTTTTACATACGAAGAAAAGAAGAAAATGGCAGCGCAAACGGCTGAGATCCTGACAGAGGAAATCGGTCTGAAAGGCGATGCGATACAAGCTGTTCACCTCATCCCTGAGATTGAGGCGAGCCACCTCACAATGGAAGCGGTGGCTGAGCAGTATGGTGAGTCGGTAGTCAAGATTCTGCAGGGTCTCGACCGTATTCATCAGCTCTACAAGAAGAATCCCGTGGTGGAGAGCGAGAACTTCCGCAATCTGCTCATCTCGTTTGCAGAGGATATGCGAGTGATTCTGATCATGATTGCCGACCGCGTGAATCTGATGCGTCAGATCCGTGACACCGAGAATCTGGAAGCCAAGATGGCCGTGAGTCAGGAAGCAGCCTATCTTTATGCGCCGCTGGCCCATAAACTCGGTCTTTACAAATTGAAGAGCGAGTTGGAGGACCTGTCACTGAAATACATGGAGCATGATGCCTATTACCATATCCGCGAGAAACTGAACGAGACGAAGGCCTCGCGTGATGCCTACATCGGGCGCTTTATCGGTCCTATCGAGGAGAAGGTGAAGGCGGCAGGCATCAATTGCCATATCAAGGGCCGTACGAAATCAATTCACTCCATCTGGCAGAAGATGCAGAAGCAGAAATGTCCGTTTGAGGGTGTCTATGATTTGTTTGCCATCCGCATCATCATCGATTGTCCTGAGGGGCAGGAGAAGATGCAATGCTGGCAGGCCTATTCGATTGTGACGGATATGTACCAGCCGAATCCTAAGCGACTTCGCGACTGGCTCAGTGTGCCAAAGTCAAACGGTTATGAGAGTTTGCATATCACAGTGCTCGGTCCTGAGCAGAAATGGGTGGAGGTGCAGATTCGTACCGAGCGCATGGACGATATTGCAGAGCGGGGTGTGGCTGCCCACTGGCGCTATAAGGGCGTGAAGGGAGAGTCGGGTCTCGACGAGTGGTTGACGAATATCCGCTCGATGCTGGAACATTCGGAAGGTCTGGAGGCGATGGACCAGTTTAAGATGGACCTGTATGAAGACGAGGTGTTCGTTTTCACACCAAAGGGCGATCTGCTGAAGTTTCCTGTGGGAGCGACAGTGCTCGACTTCGCCTATCATATTCACTCGAAGGTGGGTAATCAGTGTACGGGCGGACGCATCAATGGACGGGTGGTGCCCATCCGCTATCAGTTGAAGAGCGGCGATCAGGTGGAGGTGCTGACATCGGCTAATCAGAAACCTCGTCAGGAATGGCTGAATATCGTGAAGACCTCGCGCGCCAAATCGAAGATCCGCCTGGCACTGAAGGAAACGCAGGTGAAGGACGGCCTCTTTGCCAAGGAGATGCTGGCGCGGAAGTTCAAAAACCGCAAGATTGAAATGGAAGACTCCACCATGTTCCATGTGGTGAAGAAGATGGGTTTCAAGGAGGTGAGCGATTTCTACAAGCAGATAGCCGATGGCATTCTCGATACCAACGATGTAATTGAGAAATACCTTGAACTGAAAGAGGGCGAGAAGGTGATTACTGGCGACAATGTGGCTCGGAGTGCTGAGGAGTTCGTGCTCGATGAGTCGAAGGTGGCAGGCCTGAATGTGCCGATGAACGACGATGTGTTGATCATCGACAGAAATCTGAAAGGCATCGACTATCAGTTGGCGCGCTGTTGTTCGCCCATCTATGGCGACTCGGTTTTCGGTTTCGTCACCATCAACGGCGGTATCAAAATCCACCGTACCGACTGTCCGAATGCCCCAGAGTTGCGACGCCGTTACGGCTATCGCATCGTCAAGGCGAAGTGGAGCGGGAAGGGATCGTCGCAGTATTCCATCACCCTGCGCATCATCGGTAACGATGATATCGGCATCGTGAATAATCTGACGAGCATCATCTCTAAGGACGAGAAACTCGTGCTGCGATCCATTAACATCGACTCACACGACGGACTGTTCAGTGGCAATCTGGAGGTGATGATCGACGATACCTCGCGCCTGGAGACTTTGATTAAGAAACTGCGTGTGGTGAGAGGCGTGAAACAAGTTGACAGAATATAAAACCAACAATATGAGGAAGATCTTTTTATGGGGCATAGCCATTGTGCTATTGTTGACAATGACAGGCTGCCGACGGTATCTTTACAGGCCTCCCGTCTATCGTCCGGTGGATTTCGTGGCTGATTCGCTCGTGCATGATGATGTGCCTACGGCAGAGGATGAAAACCGTGATATGCTCGATGAGTTGGAGGACGAGCCGGTGATAACCGTTCCTGACATTCCACAGGAGTCGGATCTGATGAACAGCGATAATCAGATGGATATTGAAAAAGTAATGCGGGAGGGCATCTGATGAAAATAGGAGATCAAGTGAGGTTCTTGAGTGAAGTCGGAGGCGGAAGGGTGTCTGGCTTCCAAGGAAAGGATATCGTGCTCGTCGAAGATGAGGACGGTTTCGATGTGCCCATGCGCATCACCGAGGTGGTGGTCATTGGCGAAGAAGATTACGACTCCAGACATATGGTGGAGGTAAAACAGAAGCAGAATCAGACATCGCAGACAGTCCGCAAAGAGGAAGAAGAGCTGGAGCCTGCCGATAAGCCTATTACCTTCCGTGCGAAGCCTGAGGAGCGCAAGGGCGGCGACAAACTCAGCGCCTATCTGGCCTTTGTACCTATGAATGTGAAGGAACTGATGCAGACACGTTTCGAGTCGTATCTGGTGAATGATTCCAACTATTATCTGCGTTACACCCTGCTCTCGGCTGAGGGCACGGCTTATAGTGTACGTGCTACTGGTGAGGTGGAGCCCAATACGAAAGCCTTCATCGAGGAATTCGGGCGTGAGGACTTGCAAGGGCTGGAGCATGTCTGTATCCAGATGCTGGCCTATAAGCGTGACAAGCACTTCCTGTTGAAGTCGCCCGTGAATGTGCCGTTGCGTATCGACGGTGTGAGATTCTATAAGCTTCACACTTTCGAGGAGAATGATTTCTTCGAGGAGCCGGCGATGATATATACTATAATAGAAAATGATGTTCAAAAAGTAAAGATATGAAATACGGATTTATCAAAGTGGCTGCCGGTGTGCCTGCCGTCAAGGTGGCCGATGTGGAATACAATGTCCAGCAGATTGAGAGTCTCATTGCCCAGGCCGAGGGCAAGGGGGTCGAGATGATCGTGTTTCCGGAATTGTGTGTCACTGGCTATTCCTGTCAGGATCTGTTCCGCGAGCAGTTGTTGCTTGACAAGGCGGAGGAGGGTCTGATGCTGTTGCTCGATTTTACCCGCAAGCTTGATATCATCTCCGTCGTGGGACTGCCTGTGGTAGTGAAGGGCTTGCTCTACAATTGTGCAGCTGTTATTCAGCGGGGCTCCATTCTCGGCATTGTGCCGAAGACATATTTACCCAATTATGGCGAGTTCTACGAGAAGCGCTGGTTTGCTTCCGCACAGGATCTCTCGCCAGCCGATTTCTATCTTGCAGGCAGTCCTGTCAGCATCAGTCCTGAGCCTGTCATCTTCACCACGGGCGACGGTGTGAAATTAGGCATCGAGATCTGCGAGGATGTGTGGGCACCCATACCGCCCAGCAATAATCTGGCGCTTGCTGGTGCCGATATCATTATGAACCTTTCTGCCAGCGACGATCTCCTTGGCAAGCATCAGTACCTGCGCTCGCTGCTGGCTCAGCAGAGTGCCCGCACCATTAGTGCCTATGTCTATGCCAGCTGTGGCTTTGGAGAGTCAACACAGGATGTGGTTTATGGCGGTGCTGCGATGGTTTTCGAAAATGGAAAGCAGTTGGTTGAGGGCGACCGTTTCTCCTTACAGCCTCAGATTAAGATTGCACAGGTGGATGTGGAGCGTCTGCGCTCGGAACGAAGACATAACACCACGTTTATCAACGCCCAGCGTCAGGCGTCGGCACGTCTGGTCGTCGCCAAGTCGGTAGAGCCTCGTGACTTTGAACTGATCCGTGACATCGATCCCCATCCTTTCATTCCGAAGGAGGCCGATATGCAGACCACGTGTGAGGAGATCCTGAACATTCAGGTGGCTGGTCTGGCCAAGCGTCTTTATCATATCAAAGCCGAAAAGGCCGTCATTGGCATCAGCGGTGGACTCGACTCCACACTGGCACTGCTTGTCACGGTGAAGGCTTTCGACAAGTTAGGGCTTGACCGCAAGGGTATTATCGGTATCACGATGCCTGGTTTCGGCACGACAGACCGTACCTATAACAATGCGATGACGCTCATGAAGACGTTGGGTGTCACCATCCGCGAAATCAGCATTGCCAAAGCTGTCACACAGCATTTCGAGGATATCGGTCACGATGCCAAGGTCCATGACATTACCTATGAGAACAGTCAGGCACGCGAGCGTACGCAGATTCTGATGGATGTGGCCAATCAGGTGAATGGCCTTGTAGTGGGTACAGGCGACCTGTCTGAGCTGGCCTTAGGGTGGGCCACATATAATGGCGATCATATGTCGATGTATGGGGTGAATGCTGGTGTTCCCAAGACGCTCATCCGCTACTTGGTGACTTTTGTGGCTGGCGAGATGGCGACAGAGACGTTGCTGGATATCGTTGACACACCGATATCGCCTGAACTCATTCCTGCCGATAAGAACGGCAAGATCAAGCAGAAGACAGAAGACTTGGTGGGTCCTTACGAGCTCCACGACTTCTTCATTTATTATTTCATGCGCTTTGGCTTCAGTCCGCAGAAGATCTTCGTATTGGCACAGAAGGCGTTTGCAAAGAGCTACGACGATGCCACCATCAAGAAGTGGCTCACCACTTTCTGCCGACGGTTCTTCACCCAACAGTTCAAGCGCTCATGCCTGCCCGATGGCCCGAAGGTGGGCACCGTGAGTCTCTCGCCACGTGGTGACTGGCGTATGCCGAGCGATGCCTCATATACGTTGTGGCTCAAGGAATGCGAGAATCTCTGAATACTTTGAATACTCTGAGTACCCAGAAATGAAAAATGAGTTAGCTGAATGCTAACTCATTTTTGTTTTCGTGGAGAGTGATGTGGATGGTCGAGCCGAGAGGGAGGTTGCCGTTGACGATGAGGTCACTCACCCCGTCTTCGATATAATTCTGGATGGCTCGCTTCAGCGGACGGGCACCAAACTGCACATCATAGCCCTTTGAGGCTACAAACTCTTTGGCTTCCTCAGAGAGGTCTATCTTGTAGCCTACCTGTTCGATACGCTTGTAAAGCTTCTTCAACTCGATGTCGATGATCTGCTTGATGGCTGTTATGTCGAGCTGGTCGAAGGTGATAATCTCATCGAGACGGTTCAGGAACTCCGGTGAGAACTGCTTCGAGAGAGCCTTCTGCACAATATTGCGTGCATGTTCCTTATCCTCCTCGTTAAGCATCAGTCCGTTGCTACCGGCAGCACTGAAACCGACTCCCCGTCCGAACTCCTTCAGCTGACGCGTTCCAGTGTTCGAGGTCATGATAATCACCGTATTTCGGAAGTCCACAAACCGTCCGTTGCCATCGGTGAGGCGTCCCTCGTCGAGCACTTGCAGCAACAGGTTGTAGACGTTGGCATGCGCCTTCTCGATTTCATCGAGCAGTACGATGGAGTAGGGGTGACGACGCACACGCTCTGTCAGTTGTCCGCCTTCCTCATACCCTACATAGCCCGGAGGGGCACCGATGAGTCGTGAGGTATTGAAACTCTCTGTATATTCACTCATGTCGATGCGGATGAGAGCATCGCTGCTGCCGAACATGAACTCTGCTAATTTCTTGGCGAGATAGGTTTTACCTACACCTGTAGGACCGAGGAACATAAACACACCGATGGGATGGTTGGGATCCTTCAGGCCTACACGGTTGCGCTGAATGGCACGCACCATCTTGTCGATGGCCTTGTCCTGACCGATTACGGCTCCCTTCAGTTCCTGTGACATGCCCTTCATACGGATACCTTCCTGCTCAGCCATGCGCTGTACGGGCACACCAGTCATCATCGACACTACATCAGCCACCTGTTCAGCATCTACGATCTGTCGCTCCTCGCTTTCTCCATTGCTCCAGCGTTCATTCATCGCCTTCAGTTCCTTTTCCAACACGGTCTGGCGGTCGCGATAGCCGGCAGCCAGTTCGAAGTTCTGATTCTTTACAGCCGCATTCTTGCGCTCCTTTGTACGGGCAATCTCCTGTTCCTTCTCTAATATCTCGGGTGGGATCTGCGCATTAGAAAGATGTACGCGAGAGCCGGTCTCGTCCAAGGCGTCGATAGCCTTATCGGGCATGAAGCGGTCTGTCACATAGCGGTCTGTCAATTTGACACATGCCATCAGGGCATCGTCGGTATAGCTCACGTGGTGATGATGTTCATAACGGTCCTTTATGTTCCTGAGGATCTGCAATGTCTCTTCTTGCGTGGTGGGTTCTACCATCACCTTTTGGAATCGGCGTTCCAAAGCGCCGTCCTTCTCAATCGAGTTGCGGTATTCGTCGAGGGTGGTGGCACCAATGCACTGGATGGTGCCTCTGGCCAATGCCGGTTTCAGAATATTGGCGGCATCCATCGAACCTGGTGTTGAACCGGCTCCGATCAGGGTGTGTATCTCATCAATAAACACAATCACATCGGGATTGGCCTCTATCTCCTTCATCAGGGCCTTCAGGCGTTCCTCAAACTGTCCGCGATACTTTGTTCCGGCCACCACACCCGTCATATCAAGGGTGTAGATACGTTTACCGAAGAGCATCGGACTTGTGTGGTGGGCGGCAATTTGCTGGGCGAGGCCTTCCACGATGGCGCTCTTGCCCACACCTGGCTCACCAATCAGGATGGGATTGTTCTTTTTACGGCGGCCGAGAATCTCAATCACACGCTGTATTTCTTTCTCACGGCCTACACAAGGGTCGAGCTTGCCCTCTGTGGCAGCAAGCGTCAGATCGGTGCCGAAAGTGTCGAGCACGGGGGTATTTGACTCGGGTTTCTTTTGGGCGGTCGTGGCAGCTCCGGTTTTTCCAGAAGATCCGGATGGTCCTGAAGCGCCTGTAGTCTCCTCATATTCCTCCTCGTCTTCATCGGGGAGGCCTATGCCGTTTCTGATTTCTGTATTTTGCGGGGCGAAAAGCATCGCCATCGCATCTTCGTAATTCATATTGTTCAATTCTAATATCTGTTTGGCACTGTTGTTGGCTGCATCGTGCAGGATGGCGAGCAACAAGTGCTGTTCGTCTACTTTTGTGGTCCGCTGGATACGGGCCTCGAGTACGGCCAGCTTCAAGATGTTGCTTGCCTTCTCGTTGAGCACCAGCTCATTGGTATAGATGGGCAGTCGGATCTCGTCTTCCCTGACGCGGTTTTCGAGTTCGGTCTTGATCGATGGCAGGTTCAGGTTCAGACGGTTGAACACGTCAATCACAGGTCCGTCCTTCATTCTGAGTATGCCTAAAAGCAGGTGCTCCGGACCTACCGAACGACTGGCCAATCTTGCCGCCTCCTCACGCGAATAGGCGAGGATTGCAGATACTTTGGGTGAAAACTGACTGGTCACTATATTTATTATTTGACTATTAACAATTATCTATTTTGTGCAAAGTTACAAATAAATCTGCAAACATCGTGCCAAAATCTCAAAAAACTTTCCGCTAAATAAGCTTAAAAGGTTTGGTGGGATGCAAAAAAATGACTACCTTTGCACAGTTAAAAACGCGTCAGCGGGCTTAAAAATGCCCTTAAACGCAAAATCGCGCTTTTTTTAGCGTACTGAATTGTAAGAAATTAATTGTAAATAGTCAAATTGTAATTTAATCGATGGATCAGACATTCGACAACGACAGAATTATCAAAATCAACATCGAAGAAGAGATGAAGTCCAGCTACATCGACTACTCCATGTCGGTTATCGTAGCCCGAGCCCTTCCCGATGTGCGCGACGGCTTTAAGCCTGTACACCGCCGTATCCTTTACGGTATGATGAACATTAACAACGTTTCTACACAACCCTACAAGAAATGTGCGCGTGTTGTAGGTGAGGTGCTTGGTAAGTACCACCCCCATGGCGACAGTTCCGTCTATGGTGCCCTCGTTCGTATGGCACAGGATTGGAACATGCGCTACACGCTCGTTGACGGTCAGGGTAACTTCGGCTCTGTTGACGGTGACTCCCCCGCAGCCATGCGATATACCGAGTGCCGCCTTTCGAAGATGGGAGAGCACATCATGGACGACCTCGACAAGGAGACCGTCGATATGGCACCTAACTTCGATGACTCGCTCGAAGAGCCTACCGTCATGCCGACTAAGATTCCCAACCTGTTGGTGAACGGTGGTAACGGTATTGCCGTCGGTATGGCTACCAACATGCCTACCCATAACCTGGGTGAGGTGATTGATGGATGCTGTGCCTATATCGACAACCCCGATATTGATACCGATGGGCTGATGCAGTATATCCCAGGACCCGACTTCCCCACAGGTGCCTATATCTATGGTCTGTCAGGCGTGCGGGATGCTTATGAGACAGGTCGTGGCCGTATCGTGATGCGTGCCAAGGCAGAAATCGAAGCAGGCGAGACACACGACAAGATTGTCGTCACCGAGATACCATACGGTGTCAACAAAGCCGACCTTGTGGCTTATATCGCCGACCTCGCTAACCAGCATAAGATTGAGGGCGTGGCCAATGTCAACGATGAGTCAGGCCGTCAGGGCATGCGTATCGTCGTCGACTGCAAGCGCGATGCCAATGCCAACGTGCTGCTCAACAAGCTTTTCAAGATGACTGCTTTGCAGAGTTCATTCTCTGTGAACAACATTGCTCTGGTGAAGGGCCGTCCCCGTCTGCTCACGCTCAAGGAGTGTGTGAAGTACTTCGTTAATCACCGCCATGATGTGACCATCCGTCGCACCAAGTACGACCTGCGCAAGGCCCAGGAGCGTGCCCATATCCTTGAAGGCTTGATCATTGCCGTCAACAATATCGACGAGGTGGTACACATTATCCGTAACAGTAAGACTCCGACAGATGCCCAGCGCAACCTCGAGAAGCGCTTCGAGCTCGACGAGCTCCAGTCAAAGGCCATCGTCGACATGCGTCTGTCTCAGCTCACTGGCCTGCGTGTCGATCAGCTCCACCAGGAGTTCGACGACCTGCAGAAGCTCATTGCCGAGTTGCAGGAGATCCTCGACAATCCCGAGCGTTGTAAGGAGGTCATGAAGCAAGATCTTCAGGAGGTGAAGGAGAAGTATGGCGACGAGCGTCGTACGGAGATCATCCCCTTCGACCACGAGTTCAATGCTGAGGATTTCTATCCCGACGATCCTGTGGTCATCACCATCAGCCACATGGGCTATATCAAGCGCACCAAGCTCGATGAGTTCCACGAGCAGGGCAGGGGAGGTGTTGGCGCAAAGGCAGCCCGCCATCGCGACAACGACTTCACCGAGTATATCTATCCTGCCACGATGCACAACACGCTGCTTTTCTTCACCCAGAAGGGCCGCTGCTATTGGCAGAAGTGCTACGAGATTCCAGAAGGCGATAAGAACTCGAAGGGCCGCGCCATACAGAATATGCTGAATATCGAGTCCGACGACTCCATCAATGCCGTGCTGCGTATCAAGAACTTCAACGATGAGGAGTTCCTGAAATCGCATTATGTGGTGTTCGCCACCAAGCAGGGTATTATCAAGAAGACGCGTCTTGATGCCTATAAGAATGTGCGAGCTGCCGGTGTCATCGCCATTAATGTCAACGAGGGCGACGAGGTGGTAGGCGTGCGCCTCACCAATGGCAGCAACGAGCTGCTGATGGCCAACCGCAATGGTCGTGCCGTTCGTTTCAATGAGGATAAGGTACGCGCAATGGGTCGCGTGGCTACCGGTGTCATCGGTATGCAACTTGATGGTGGTGACGATGAGGTGGTAGGCATGGTCTGCGTTAACGATCCTAACGAGGAGACCATCATGGTGGTTTCTGAGAACGGCTACGGCAAACGCTCTGAGGTTGAGGACTATCGTAAGACAAATAGAGGCACCAAGGGTGTGAAGACCCTCGCCATCACCGAGAAGACAGGCCGTCTGGTAGCCATTAAGGTGGTCACCGATGAAAACGACCTGATGATCATCAATAAGTCGGGTATCCTCATCCGTTTGAAGGTGGCCGATGTGCGTGTCATGGGTCGTGCTACCCAGGGTGTGCGCCTGATTAACCTCGCCAAGAAGAATGATACCATCGCCAGTGTCTGCAAGGTCATGCACTCACAGGCTGAGGAAGAGGACATTGAGGAGGCTGAGGTCGTCGACGAGGCCAAGGATTAAACCCTAATACCCCCCAATCGTCAAATGGTTGAGGGCCGAAATAGTAAATTAATAAAATTGTATAATTATTTAATTAAAAGGCTTATGAAAAAATTAATGATGATGGCAATGATGCTGGTGGCCAGCGCTACCGCATTTGCCGGTGACAGCGACGCTTTGAAGGCTATCCTCAAGGCAAAGGACTATCAGGAGGCTCAGTCTCTGATCAACAGCTCTCTCGCT
>JAFZCU010000002.1 GCA_017556145.1 Prevotella sp.
CACCCAGACCGTATCAACGGGCAGACCGTATTTTTCGATCAGCTTCACCCTGCGGATCATCTCTTCACTCGGCATGCCGCCCCACATCATCGCGCTGAAGGGCGCGGAGGCGTCCCTGCCGGGCCTGCCCACAAGGGAGAACTCCTCACGCACCAGCCGCCGCCACAGGTTGAAGGAATCGGCAAGAGACGCGGTATAGGGCGTCAGCACAGCGCTGCAGGTGCGGATCTTTTCACCGGGCAGCAGCCGGAAGTTCGTATTCTCAACCCCCGCGCGAATGCGTACCGCATCTTCGGTGCGGTAAAAACGGGCGTTCCACTGGCCGGTCCAGCCCACGGCGAAGAAATAGCCCTTCCCCTGCTTATGGATGTTGAAGAACGGCGCGAACCCCTGAGAGGAACGCCCGCCGCGGGGCGCATAGCGCTTCTCGCTGCCGGTGAACAGGATGGATTCATATTCAAAGCTATATGGGTTTGCCCGCCGGTAATTGAACTCGTCCGCACACAGATTCGAGCCTGCGGGGACGTATATATTCGTCGATTCCTCACTCTTCGTGCTATCCGGATAGTCTCTATGACGTGTTCAGATAATCCCTATAGGGGGTAAGGAATAATCTGAATGAGTCGTCCAAGACGTCTGAACAAACCATAAGTGCCATCCCTTCGGTTCGTCTTGCTTACCAGATACAAAGTTACGTCATCTCGGGACCCGTTTTGTGGCCAAAAGTGGTCAAAAGTAGCCATAAGTAGTCAAAGAAATCGATTTTAACACATTTTTGTTTGCAATTTCAAGAAGAATGATTATCTTTGCAGCAGTTAATTCACTTAAACAAAAATATTTATGAAAAAGACATTGATTCCGGAAGACAATTCCATTGAAAGTATCAGAGTACGTGAACGTATTATCCGTGAGTTTTATCGTGAATGGAAAGAAAAGAATCCATCACAACGTAGATTCAACATCTCTTTGAAGGAGTATATCAACATCAGAATGGTGTCAATAGTTGAAACAAGTGAACATGCTGCAAAAAACTATTTGTCTACAATAGCTGTTCTACAACTGGATGCCATATTATTAGGGGCAAAAAAGGTTGCAACCAAGATGACGAAACAAGGAAATAAGAACCAAAAGCCTTTTGAGAAGATGATCATTATGGAGTATGACGTAGCCTTTGTGGGGAAAGTCAGGATGACTGTTGGCATCAAAAGACGAACCCATGAAAAAGTGCAGTATTGTATAACCGCCATTCATAGTATATAAATAGAAAAGGCATCCTCAAAGGATGCCTTAATCTTGCCCCAACAGCGTGGAGGAGGGTTACATTTCCATGTGATGCTATGCGGGCGGGGACTTGGCACTACCCATATACATCGTCCTCTCACGGCTTACGTTCCGGGTGCAAAGATACGAACTATTTTTGAATCCGCAATGATTTTTTCGACATTTTTTTCGTTCTGACGTTCTTTTTAGTCTATACATAGGTATTCGGCAATCAGGCGGACCTGTCGGGCGGTATAATAATTGCGGTTTCTGTTCCAACGTGTATGGCTCAGAGCTTCTACCAATTCAGGACAGCCGTTGATGTCGTCGCGCAGTTTCTTCAGGGCCGACTTCGTCTTCTTGGTAAAAGGACTATATAGCCTCGCCAATTCTCCACAGCGCAGTATGTTTTCCTCATCCTTCAAGACGATCTCCACTACGATGACGATACCATTGCCCAAATCCTCGACGTCAAGCCCGCTTCCCTCCGCACCCTGCGCTCACGAATCAAAGGCCGGGAGAGGTAGGAGTCTGCTTCCGCATCCTCTAGCTTGCAAAACTCCCGCAGCGTCTTGAGGTCTAAACTGTTATTGCTGAACTTTTGTTCCATATGCAAATAAATTTTTTGCTTATTTATAAGAACATTGTCATGAATACTGGAAACAACGTCGTTTCCCCATCTTTTTTGTAGTCCTTAGTATATACAAGATAGCGGTTGCTGATGTGCTCTGAGAATTTCTTGCAGAACTCATCCAGCGATTTGTGCGTTTTATAACCCGACGATTTAACTTCCATTGGCCATAACTTTGCTCCACGCGAAAGCAGGAAATCAACCTCGTAGTTATGGTTAGAGGTTTCTGATGGCCAAGTATGGTAGAACAGTTTATTACCAGTAGCCGTAAGCATTTGCGCAACGATGTTTTCATAAACATAGCCAAGATTAGCGGAGAGCTTGTCGGAAAGCAGTTTCTGGTAAATAATATTCTCCGTAATATCCTTGTCCCAGAAAGCAAGAGTTACGAAAAGTCCCGTGTCACCGACATACATCTTATATTGGTTATAATCCGTATGCATGGGCATCCCTACATGAGGGTCGTTGGCATGATGGGCGAAATTGACAGTCAGGCTATCCTCCAAATCCCTTAGAAGTTCGTCCATCGTGTCCTTATCCTCACTTCGGCCAAGTACACTTGTGACCTGATAACGTGAGGCATTCTTAGACAACTCTGAGGGGATGCCGCTAAACAGACGTGAAGCCTTGCCCGACGGGTCTATCTTCAGGAAATCATCAAAGTAGAGTTCAATAATCTCTCTCTTTACCGAATCGACAAGACTAAGATTGTTGGTGTTCAAATATTCATTGACTGCCTGAGGCATCCCACCGATAAGCATATAGAGGCGGAAATCACGCATAGCCTTACGGAAGGATTGCTGAAGCGGAAGTCCTTTCTCGTAGAATTCATGCAACAAAGGGATTGTCGCAGTGTCACCCATTGCCCATCGGAACTCCTCATAATCCATAGGGTACATGGTGAGTCGCGTCTCTTCACTGGGAATGACAATGCCCTTTGTGTTCTTCTTGATGGAAAGCAGAGACCCCGTCTCAATGTAATCGTACCGATGATCTTTCACCAGATATTTGATGGCCTGCCGTGCAACAGGACATTTCTGTATTTCATCAAAGATGATGACAGAGCGGCGTTCTATTAACCTTACATTATAGATAAACTGGAGTTGGGTGAAGAAGTAGTTGCGATCTGAAATATGATCCACAGCCGCCCAAAGTTCATCGGGCGCGTCGGCAAAGTCTACGACTATATAACTTTCGTACTCGTTGCGTGCAAACTCCTCGGCGATAGTCGATTTACCCACACGCCTTGCTCCTTTGATGAGTAGGGCCGTCTTGCCATCACGCTCTTGTTTCCATTTGAGCATTGCTTCGTAGATTTTACGCTTGAAAACTCTTGTCTCTGATTCCATACGGTACCTAATTATGTTGTAATTTGGATGCAAAGATAAACGTTTTTGTCGGAATCCCCAAATTTATTTCCAAGAAACTGTATGGAATCCCATAATTTTATACAAGAAAACCGTTTGAAATCCCCAAATGTTTACTATTTCTGTGTCTACTGAAAGGGTGCAGTACAATTTGGACGAGCATATAATCCTAAATCACCGAATAAAATAACCATAAATCACCGAACAAAATAGCCTCAAATCACCGAAAAGCGTGATGGTGGCCCGCAGTTACAGACGAGGACGCACGGCGCATCAGTATCACATCATATCTGGAGTCGTGTGCGCTTTAATGGTAGGTTCGACAGAAAAATTGGGACCCGAAACTTCACAGTGTCGGGCCCCTCGCAAACTTCAAACAACCAAAAAAGGTTATCGAATGAACAGCAATTCTCTGTATTTCGGCAGTGGCCAGAGGGCATCGTCGACGATGAGCTCCAGCTTGTCAATCTCATAACGGATCTCATCGAGCTTCGGCTCCACCTTATCGTGGTAGGCAATCGCCTTGTCGTGTTCGTCCTCGATCTTATTGGCGAGTTTACGGGCATTGACAAGCTCCTCGACACCCTTCTCGATGGCTGAGGTGCGTTCGGCAATCTCCTCAATGATCTTGATGTTACGACCAGAAAGTTTCTCGGCCTTATCAGCGGGGAAGATGGCGGCCATATTCTCCACGTTCTTAAGCAACTGGCTCTGGTAGTTGGTAGCAACGGGGATGATATGATTCATCGACAGATCGCCAAGTACGCGAGCCTCGATCTGGATCTTCTTCGTATAGGTCTCCCACTTTACCTCGTTACGGGCCTCGAGCTCCTTCTTCGTCATCACGCCCAGGCTCTCGAACATATCAATGCTCTCCTTGTCGAGGTAGCGCTCGAAGATCTTCGGACAACTCTTCTCCACGTCGAGACCACGCTTGGCAGCCTCCTCAACCCACTCGTCAGAATAGCCATTGCCATCAAAGCGGATGGGCTTACAGGTCTTGATATCCTCGCGCAACACGTCGATGATGGCGTGGAACTTAGCCGTATGGCCAGAACCCTCTGAGTATTCTGATTTCTCAGAGTACTCTGAAATTCTCTGATCCACACGCTTCTTGAAGCTGACGAGAGCCTCAGCAACGGCACTGTTTAAGGCAATCATGGCTGATGCACAGTTGGCCTCAGAACCGACGGCACGGAACTCAAAGCGGTTACCAGTGAAGGCGAATGGAGAGGTACGGTTACGGTCGGTATTGTCGATGAGCAGTTCAGGAATCTCAGGGATATCCATCTTCATGCCCTGCTTGCCGCTCATAGCCAGGAAGTCCTTATCAGCCTTCTCAATATGGTCGAGCAGTTCGCTGACCTGTTTGCCGAGGAATGAAGAAACGATGGCAGGAGGTGCCTCGTTGGCGCCCAGACGATGTGCGTTAGTAGCACTCATGATAGAGGCCTTGAGCAGTCCGTTGTGCTTGTAAACACCCATCAGTGTCTCAACGATGAAGGTAGCGAAACGCAGGTTGGCTTCCGGGGTCTTACCTGGGGCATGCAACAGCACTCCTGTGTCCGTCGAAAGACTCCAGTTGTTATGCTTACCTGATCCGTTGATGCCTGCAAATGGCTTCTCATGCAATAACACACGGAAACCGTGTTTGCGGGCCACCTTCTTCATCAGTGACATCAGCATCATGTTGTGGTCGACGGCGAGGTTGGTCTCCTCAAAGATAGGAGCGAGCTCAAACTGGTTGGGAGCCACCTCGTTATGACGCGTCTTACAAGGAACACCGAGTTCCAAAGCCTGGATCTCGAGGTCGCGCATGAAGGCAGCCACACGCTCGGGAATAGCACCGAAATAGTGGTCGTCCATCTGCTGGTTCTTGGCAGAGTCATGTCCCATCAGGGTACGGCCTGTCAGCAACAAGTCAGGACGAGCCGCATACAAGCCTTCGTCGACGAGGAAGTACTCCTGCTCCCAGCCGAGGTTAGAAGTGACCTTCTTCACAGCGGGATCGAAATAGTGGCAAACATCAACGGCTGCCACGTTCACGGCATGCAGGGCGCGCAGCAACGGAGCTTTGTAATCGAGAGCCTCACCGCTATAAGAGATAAATACGGTGGGGATACACAGCGTATCGTCGATGATGAACACGGGCGATGTGGGATCCCAAGCCGAATAACCGCGGGCCTCGAAGGTTGAACGGATACCTCCAGAAGGGAACGACGAGGCATCAGGCTCCTGCTGAACGAGCAGCTTACCTGTGAACTCCTCTACCATACCACCTTTGCCGTCGTGCTCGATAAACGAGTCGTGCTTCTCGGCAGTGCCTTCCGTCAGCGGCTGGAACCAGTGGGTATAGTGTGTCACACCGTTCTCCGTGGCCCACTGCTTCATACCTGCGGCCACAGCGTCGGCAACGGTTCTGTCGAGTCGTGCACCATTATCAATGACATCAATCATCTTCTCATACACGTCCTTCGGCAGGTACTTGTACATTTTCTCACGGTTAAAGACCTTGCGTCCGAAATACTTCGCGGGTCTGTCACTTGGTGTTTTTACGTCGAGCGGCTTCTTCTTGAAGGCCTCACCGACAACCTGAAATCTTAATGCTTCCATAATCGTGTTGTTTTAATGTTTTTTGGTCCAGTTTTCTATTCTCGTTAATGCTTCTTCTGTTTTCTCGTGACTACCGAAAGCGGTAAAACGCACATAGCCCTCACCGCTGGGGCCGAAGCCCACACCTGGCGTACAGACGACATTCGCACCATAGAGCAGGGCCTCAAAGAATGGCCAGGAGCCCATGCCATCGGGCGTACGCATCCAGATATAAGGTGCGTTCTCACCGCCATAGACCTCGTAACCCAGTTCACGCAGCTTGGTGAGCATGCGGTGGGCATTATCCATATAGTAGTCGATGGTCTGTTGAATCTGCTGCTTGCCATCAGGGGTATAGATAGCCTCAGCGGCCCGCTGCGAAATATAGCTCGTACCATTGAACTTCGTGCACTGACGACGCAGCCACAGCTGGTTCAGCGGGATGCGCTCGCCCTCGAAGGTCGATACGCTCACCTCCTTCGGCACAACGGTATAGCCACAGCGCACACCTGTGAAACCGGCCGTTTTCGAGAACGAATGGAACTCGACAGCACACTTGCGGGCACCACGGATCTCGTAGATTGAATGGGGAATCTCCGGATCGCGAATATAGGCCTGATAGGCGGCATCGTAGAGGATGAGGGCATCGTTCTTCAGGGCGTAGTTCACCCACTTACGCAACTCCTGTTTGGTAATCACCGTACCTGTGGGGTTGTTGGGATAGCATAGATAAATGACGTCGACAGGACGACCTGAGGGCAGCGGTGGCACGAAGCCGTTCTCCGCCGTACAGGGCATATAGCGCACGTTGGTCCAACGTCCGTCGCGATAAGTGCCACAACGACCTATCATCACGTTCGAGTCGATATACACGGGGTATATGGGGTCGGTCACACCGATGAAATTATCCCAGTGCAACAGCTCCTGAAAATTACCGGTATCCGACTTCGCACCGTCGTTGATGAAGATCTCATCGATGTCGAGGTGGACGCCTCGCGTCAGGAAGTCATTCTTGAGGATGGCCTCGCGCAGGAAGTCATAGCCTTGTTCCGGGCCGTAGCCTCGGAAACCTTCTGCGGTGCCCATCTCGTCGGCAGCTTTGTGCATCGCCTCCACAACGGCAGGCGCCAACGGCTGCGTCACGTCGCCGATGCCGAGCGAGATGACGTCAGCCTTGGGATGCATCACCTTGAAGGCATTCACCTTCTTGGCAATGTCGGCGAACAAGTAGTTGTTCTGTAGGTTTAAGAAATGAATGTTTACTAATGCCATAGTACTTATGTTGTTTGAAGTTTGTCTGATTCTATTTCGCCATCGAAGACAAAGGCGGCAGGACCTGTCATATAGACGTGATTGTCGCTTTCGCGCCACTCGATGGTGAGTGTGCCACCATCCATCACAATCTGGGATTTCCGTCCAGCCCTGCCTGTAAGGGCAGCTGCTACGGCAGTGGCACAAGCACCTGTACCACAAGCCATCGTAATACCGCTACCCCTTTCCCACACGCGGGTGCGGATGCTGCCGTTATCCAGGATATGGGCAAACTCGATGTTGCAGCGCTGCGGGAAAGCTGGATGAACTTCGAGAATACGACCTGTCTCGCCCACCTGATCCACATTGTCTGTAAAAATGACGTAATGGGGATTGCCCATCGATACGAACACACCTTTACTTATGCCGCGATTGGCTAGGAACTGGCTCTCGTCGTTGAATACGGGCTCGAGCATGTCGACGGTAACGCTCTCCACAATGCCATCAGCGACATGCAACTGTAAGGTTTTCACACCCGACAGTGTCAACAATCTGATCTCTGTCTTTTTGGTCAGTCCACGCTCGTAGAGGTATTTACCGATGCAACGGCTCGCATTGCCACACATCATGGCCTCTGAGCCGTCGGCATTGAAAATGCGCATAGAGAAATCGGCGATTGAGCGAGTGCCATGCAAGCCTGCATGCTGATGGCCGAGAGTGAGCTGACTCGCCGTAGGCAAATCGGCCTCAGGGATAGAAGAGGCACCTATCAGTACCAAGCCGTCGGAACCGATGCCCTTGTGGCGGTCGCTCCAGGCGATGGCTGCAGCCTGCGGATCAGCAATGTCGTTCTCCATCATATTGACATAGATGTAGTCATTGCCGCAACCATGCATCTTGGTAAATCTGATTTTCTCTGTCATTTTGCTATCTTTTTTGGAAGTTTGCTTTCTTTTTGTTATGTTTACGGGTGCAAAGGTAATACAAAAA
>JAFZCU010000181.1 GCA_017556145.1 Prevotella sp.
CTGCTCGTCTCGTCGTTGATGGAGCGCCGTGCCGAAGTAGCCAGTGTGTTCAACAACAAGCGCACTGTGTTTGAAGACAGTATCGTGGCCCAGAACGAGAAGTTCAAGGCCGACTATCCGCGTGAGTACGAGACGTGGGCAATGACCGAGGACACCTCGTTCGAGTCGAAGTACAACGGTTCTGAGGAGGTGGATGTGCTCGAGCAGCGTCCTGAGATGGTGGTGCTGTGGGCTGGTTATGCCTTCTCGCGCCACTACAATACGCCTCGCGGACATAAGCATGCTCTGGAGGATATGCGCAAGATTCTGCGCACGGGTAATCCCGGCATTGATGGCGACGGCGACATGCAGCCCGCTACCTGCTGGACGTGTAAGGGTCCAGACGTGCCTCGCATGATGCGCGAGCTGAGTGACTCGAAGTCGGTGTTCGACCCTGCCAACTTCTATGCCAAGAAGTGGAGCGAACTGGGTGCCGAAGAGGTGAATACCATCGGCTGCTCCGACTGTCACGATGCTACGACGATGGACCTGCGTCCAGCCCGTCCTGCGCTCTATGAGGCGTTTGCCCGCAGAGGTCTCGACGTAAGGAAACAGACTCATCAGGAGATGCGCTCGCTGGTGTGTGCCCAGTGCCACGTAGAGTATTACTTCATCAAGCCCGATGATCCTAACAATCCTGGCAAGGCCAACTATCTGGTATTCCCACACGACAAGGGTCTGACACTGGAGGCTGCCGAGGAGTATTACGACTCGATAGGCTTCTACGACTATATCCATGCTGTCTCGAAGACGCCAATCCTGAAGGCTCAGCATCCAGGCTACGAGATGGCGAAGCAGGGCATCCATGCTCAGCGAGGCGTGTCGTGTGCCGACTGCCACATGCCTTACAAGCAGGAGGGTGGCGTGAAGTTCTCTGATCACCAGATTATGTCGCCGCTGGCCAAGATCGACCGCACCTGCCAGACCTGTCACCGTCAGGATGCCGAAACCCTACGCCAGAACGTCTATGAGCGTCAGGACAAGTGTACGGAGATTCGCAACCGTGCTGAGAAGGAACTGGCTCGCGCCCACTTCGAGACCAAGTTCATCATCGACAAGGGTGCAACCGATGCTGAGCTGAAGCCCATCCAGGCCCTGCTGCGCAAGAGCCAGTGGCGTTGGGACTATTCAATTGCTTCGCACGGAGCCACCTTCCATGCACCGCAGGAGGTTATCCGACTGCTGGCTGCCTCAATCGACTATGCCAAGGAGGCTCGTATCCTGATTGCCCGCACAGCAGCTAAGTACGGACACACCGGCGAGATACCAGTGCCCGACTACTCTACGAAGGCAAAGGCTCAGCAGGCCATCGGTCTCGACATGCAAAAGCTGAACGAGAAGAAGCAGAAGTTCCTCGACGATATCGTTCCCAAGTGGATTGACGAGGCCAAGAAGAACGGCAAATTGATTGAGATTTGATGTGGACTAAACCCTACGGAATGAAAGAAGGCTTCCTCATCGGAGGAGGCCTTATCTTTGCGGGGCTGATGCTCGAACTGAGTGTCGGTCCTGTGGATTGGGATGCCTTCCGCTGGCCTGTCAACGGTATCGTGCTGGCGGGATTCCTCGCGCTTATTGCCATCATCTTCCTGTTGCGCAAACGGGTATATGGCTTTCAGTTCATCGGCACCTATAAGGCCGCGATACCAGCGCTGGTCTTTGCCGTTGTGTTGACCATCATGATGGGATTGACTCGGCAAACGGTGGATGGTGTGTGGCTGAACAATATGCTATCGTTCTGGCCCTTTGTGCTGACCTATGTGTATATCGCCGTAATCCTCGGGCAGATTATCCTCCGACGAACGCTGCATTTTACCAATTGGCGTCGTAACATTCCTTTCTTGCTGAACCATCTGGGATTGTTCCTTGCCATGACAACAGCCACATTGGGCAATGCCGACATGCAACGACTGAAGATGATTACGATGAAAGGAGAGCCGGAATGGCGTGCACTGACCTCGCAACAGCAGATTGTGGAGATGCCCATCGCCATCGAACTGAAGGAGTTTATCATGGAGACCTACGATGACGGCTCGCCCCGCCGCTTTGCCTCCGACATTCAGATTCTGACGAAGACAGGCAAGAACATCCAGACCACCGTCGAAGTGAACAAACCCGTAGAGGTGGACGGCTGGAAAATTTACCAGTACGGCTATGACACGCAGATGGGTGCCATGAGTCAATACTCGATACTGGAACTGGTGAGC
>JAFZCU010000182.1 GCA_017556145.1 Prevotella sp.
CCGTTGCTTGTTGATTTCCTTGAAGGTCCATAGGAACTCCTCCATGGGTCCTGCCAGCTGATGTTCCACTTCCAGTCCTGACGCACCGGGATATACGCCCACCATCAGTCCTACGGGGACGTTGAACTGAGGAAACTCGTTCTTGGGTATTTTGACCAACGAGAATAAGCCAGCCATCATCATCATCACCACCAGCAGCAGCGTGATATGCTTATGGCGCATGGCCGAAGCCACCAGATCTGCCCTATCTTTCTTGTCAGTCATTCTCTTTCACTCTTACGTCCTCGCTCACCTTATTCTGTCCCTCAACGATGACAACGTCACCACTCGTCAGTCCCGTCTCAACAACGACACCCTCGTTGATGACGTCACCTGTCGTCACGCCTTGACGGTGAGCCTTACCGTCCTTGACTATCCATACGAATTTGTCCTGCCCGCTGATCTGGATGGCCTGCTGCGGCACGACGATGGAATAGTCGCCTCCCGTATTCTCAAGCCTTACCTTGCAAACCATGCCCGGCAGCAGTTGGTGGTTATGGTTCTCCACCAGAGCTTTCACCTCGTAGGCGTGACTGATGGCGCTGGCCGTGACGCCACGGCTTACAATCTTGCCCGAAAACGCTTGGTCGCCCAATGCACTCACCGTGAATAATACCTTCTGGCCCACATTCACCTTGCCTATTTCCTTCTCAGGTACCGACAGGGCAACCTTCACGCGGTCAATCTTCACCAGCTTGAATCCAGTCACCCCTGGCACCACACTGGCACCCACATGCACCGTACTTGAAGCCACGTAACCGCTAAATGGAGCTTTTAGCACAATCTCGTCAACGCTCTTCCTCGAAATAGCCTCGGCAGCCTTGGCCTTGGCCAGTGCCGTTTCCATTTCAACCATTTTTATCTCGGGCAATGTACCCTTGTCATACAGGTTTTTCAGGCGCTTGTAGGCATCCTCGGCCTGGTTCAGCGTAGCGGCACTGATCTCATGGGCATTTCTCACATTCTGCCCATCAACCTCGGCCATGGCCTGACCTTTCCGCACAAACTGGCCTTCATCAACCATTACCTTCACTACGTTGCCAATCACACCAAACGACACGTTGGCACCATCCTCTTCCTCGATGGTGCCCATGTAGTTCTTACCAACCATGTGGGTACTGGCATCTGCCCGTATAGTCTTGACACTGACACAATCCGTCTTTTGGTCTTTCTTCTGGTTAGCAGTACATCCGCCTAAAACTAAGCAGAGCACTGCGACATGAAGCATCCATAGTTTCGTTTGTTTCATATACCTTTCCTCTTCTATTGTTCAGCGTGCAAAGATAAGAAAAAAATCTGAATACCAAGCTATAGTCGTTTCAAAAAATGTGCGGTGGCTTCGTTTTTCAGACGGCAGCCACCGCACATAAGTAGTCCTTATCGGTCTTCGCCGGGATGTCCCCAGTTCCATACGTCATTGTCACCGTCTCCTCCCAGATCCCATTTTGCGCAGTAATTCAAAATCAGCATCTCCTGATCCTCGGTGGCGGGCTGGAGCGTGTAGGCGATGCCATCATCGCTGCCAGTCAGTTTGTTGCCGACTATACGGAGCGTCTTGGAGGCTTCCTCCTCGGGCTTGTTGTCAAGGCTGATGCTGACCGTGCCGTCCGCTTTGGTGGTGTAGTGGAAGTAGCCATCGGCATTCTCGTCACCAAGCAAACCACCGTATATCGTAATCGCATTACCGTCGGCATTGATGGGGAATGCTACCCAGACGCCGGTGCCGTCGGCATTGAACTCGTAGTACTGCATCATCTTCACGAATGTCAGTTGGGTGTTGTTGGTGCCATACTCGGTGCCGGCCTTGGCATACTCGGCAAACCACTTGCCAACCACTTTCTTCTGCAAGTCCACAGGATTGTCGTCGTTGGTACACGATGTCAGCGTTGCCCAGCCGATGATGGTCAGGATGCAAGCGAGCATCCACAATATTGTTATCTTTTTCATATTGATTACCATCCCCACTGATCGTACTGTACATCGACACCGCCCAGCAGGAGCCAGTCGGCCAGCGTCTGCTCATACTGACGCAGCAGATATACTGGAACTTCCACATGCTCACCGAGCATAACGGTCTCTCTGGCTGAAGAGACTTCTGTATTCTTAATATAATTGTACACCTCCATAATGTCCTCACCAGTGATACCAGCATCGAGAATCATCTCGATGACATCGTAGATAGTGAGGTCGACTTTGGCCAGTGCGTCCTGTATCTGATACAGCAAATCGAAGAAACTGGCTCTGCGGGGAGCAGCCACGAAGGCACGTGCCTGAGAAGTGTTAAACATCTTGCGCAAGTCGAAGCCCAAACTCTCGAGGAACTTGACAATCTTCATCAGGTTGAGGTCCTTGACCACATCGTGATAGTAGCGGTTCTGTTCACCCTCATAATAGATGACAGGCCAAGCCTGCACGGCGGCCATTGTCTGGACAAACCATACGGCTGCCGATGGCTGGTGTTTCAGTTTGAAGACAACGGTATTGGTCTGCAGATTCGTCTTCCCGGGCACCAAACTCGGTTTGAATCCTTTGTCCTTCATCCACGGAATGATGGCACGTCCACACTTGATGGGTACATAGTTGTCGTGGCGGCTGTGCTCGATGAAGTAGCGCTGCGTGGTGTCCGGCTCCCATCCGTTGGTGATTTTTATTTCTTCCAGCTTGGCACGTAGTCTCTTGGCTTCATCGCTGGTCCTGTCCATATAGGCGGGCTGTATGATCTGGTGAAGCGAGTCGAGGCTAGACACACCAATGTCGGAGAGCACACTTTTACGCTTCGACTTGATGACCTCCTGCACATGCGATGCCAGCGGTTCCTTAAACAGGTCGTGATAGTCGATACCCAAATGGCAGTTCTCGTTGACGGAGATGAGAAACAAAACCACGTCGTTGATGTCGTCACACTGGTCTTTCTCGATGAATGCCGTATAGGCTTCCTCACAGTCGAGCATACCGCCACCGGAGAAGGTCTTGTCGAAGGTGATGTCGCGGTCCTTATATTCCATATCGCGCAACTTGGCGATGTACATGCTCTCGGTGCCGCCCTGCGAATAGCCCATGTTGAAGAGAAAACGCCCTTGCGGAATCTGCTTGTCATCGAGCAGCTGGCGGGCAGCCAGGAGTCCGTCAAGACAGTTGCGGGCATTGGTGTCGCCGCAGAGATAAGCTACCTGGTGGTCGATGGACGAGCCGTAGCCGATGTAGTCACTCATCACGATGATATAGTTGGGCTTCAGGGGATTAGCCAGTATGCCACTGGGCACGTCGAGCTCACCTTGCGAGGGAGCCTGTTCAGGACCGCCAATGGTGTGGTGGTTGAAGAGGATGATGCCATCGCAAGGGGTCGTGCCGTCGGCGATGTCGGCAGGCACCATGACGATGCCGCTGATGGTGACGGGCAGTCCGTCACCGTCCTTCGACGGGTATTCGTAGACAAAGTGGCGCACGTCGCGTGAACCAAGAGTCACCTTTTCTATCTTGGCCTTCACGGTGGTGTCACATTCTGACAGTATCTTATATGCACTCTGCGCTGAGGCACTCAAGCCGACACCTGCCGTCAACAGGGCTGTAAGTATCAGTTTTCTCATGTCTGTTGTCATTTGATAATCCGTTTATGTGTCTTCTCTCCGCTGCGCTCAATCACGATGCCG
>JAFZCU010000035.1 GCA_017556145.1 Prevotella sp.
CGATGGCAACGCACGATCATGGGATAGGCCTGTAGTGCGTCTTCCATCTGTTTCATTGTGGCACGGAGCATATTTGTCTTCACCTCGCCATCGTGCAGTTGCGTCACCTTAACGTAATTCCCAACTGCTTCTAAATATAATAGATTAGAAATCTCGAGGGATACATGTTCGTTGGTATTGCCCTCAAGGGTTATCTCCGAATTCTGATCGGAGCTATCCTCCATTTTAATTTGTGGCTCGTCGTTTGAAGTCTGCAATTTCTTCAGTTGTTCATTAAACAGTCTGATTTCTTCGAGTTCTGCCGCCAGATATCGGTTACGGAACTTGAATCTCCAATAGAGTCCGATGGCGAAGGAGAGGAAGGCGATAATCACCAGCGTTTCCAGATAGTTTGTCAACGACAGTTTATTACCCTCAACCAGCTCGCTCATCGCAAAATGGCGATAGAGACAGATGAGCAGCGACACCAACGGCGTATTGATACATTGGAAGCGGAGATTGCGGCTGATGATATAGCTGACGCCACGATCGTAGGAGCGGGGCATGCGGACAACGTATTTCAGAATGACTTCCGTCAGGAAACAACTGAACAAGCCCAAAGCAAATATCGCCAACAGATGAACATAGGCCTGCCACTGCCACATTTCGAGTCCGAAGGGTTTGAAGATAGCAATCGCCAGCACCATGAAGGCGCTGCTGACAATACGGATGCTGATGGTTTCTGTTTGTCCTTGTTTCATACTGCCGACAAAGGTACGAATAAGTGAGCAGAAAACCAAAAGAATTTTGAGTTTTCTCGAACGAGAGTACTTTCGACGAAGTCAAAGGTACAAAAAAGAAGTGAAAAGTGAAGAGTGAAAAATATGCTTCCGCTCGTCACTTTTCGGCCATTTCATCCCATATTTATGCCCGTTTATCACTAAACCACGCAGAATATCCCAGATATTTGGAGGATAAGAGGATACGTCATAACTTTGCACCCAGAAAAGTAGGCGTGAGCCTTATTATCGACAGCTATCGTCGCGATCCAGACCAGTGGTTGCAGCGTCCGTTGCCTATTGGTGAAGATGGTAAGCGCATCTGCTGGGGTGGTGTGGATATCAAGAATTAGTGGCGCACTGCAACTTTTTTTAGGTTATGCGACGTCAAATACACGAATATAATCAACTATTTAAGGATATGAAAAAGATTGTTTTTAGGTTAACAGCCATGATGGCTTTAATGATGATGACGATGACAGCCCAAGGAAAGACACAGGATTGGGGCGGACGCGTCATCGATGAGAAGGGCGAGCCGATGCCCTTTGTGAATGTCGTACTGCTTTCGCTGCCCGATTCTGCTTTTGTGCAGGGAGGCATGACCGATGAGCAGGGTGTGTTTAAGATTGTGACGGATGTCAATGAAGGTCTGTTCAAGGTGACCAGTGTGGGATATGAGACCTTATATATAAAGGCAGGTCAGGACTTGACCATCCAGATGAAGGAGGACACCCAGTTGCTGAAGGAAGTGGTGGTAAAAGGTCAGCTGCCTAAGACGCATGTGAAGGGCGACGCCATGCGTACCACCATCGCTGGAACCATCCTGGAGAAAGCTGGAAATGCCTCTGACGTGCTGAACAAGGTGCCCTCGTTGGAAGCCGAAAAGGACGGTGGTGCCGTGAAAGTGCTGGGGCGTGGCGATGCCGAGGTGTATATCAACGGACGACGTGTGCAGGACCTCAAGGAACTCGCCCGCATAGACGCCAGCCAGATACAGCATGTCGACGTGGTGCACAACCCGGGTGCCCGCTATGCTGCCTCGACGAAGGCTGTGGTGCGCCTGACGCTGAAGAAGGCGCAGGGCGATGGCTTCAGTTTCCAGAACAATACGCAAGGCATGTACCAGTATGGCTGGTCGGTGAACAACAACCTCAACCTGAACTACCGCACGGACGGCCTCGACGTGACGGCCTCGCTTTGGGCAGGCAGCTACGGTCATGCAAAGTCGCTGCAGGAAAACCACCTTTATTATTATGCAGGCCCTGATTATATTGACAGTTACACCTCGCAGGACAGCAAGATGCCTTGGAAAGGCTGGTCGCCGCAGTTGCAGGTGAACTACATGGTGAACGAGAACCACAGCTTTGGCGCCTACTACAAGTACGACCGTCACCCCAAAGGCGACTTCAATAGTCACTTCTTGACGGACAACTACGAGAACGGTGTCTTCACCGAGCATTCCGAGAGCGACATCTGGCAAGGCGAGATATTTACCAAGCATATTTTCAATGCCTATTATAATGGTAAGGTGGGGCAGTTGGGTATTGACCTGAATATCGATGGTCTCTTCGATGACACCCAGACCCCCGGCCGTACTGAGGAAACAACGACCCAAGCCGTCCAGTCTGTTGCTGTGCCACAGCCGCTCGGCTCTGCCGCTTCGCTTGTCGAAGAACAAACCTCACGCACCATCGAGAGCAACACCAACAGCGGCAACAACTTCTGGGCATCGAAGCTCATCTTCTCCTATCCCGTGCTGAAAGGCAACCTCTCTGTGGGCGGCGAGTACAGCTACAACCATCGCACCGATGCCTACGACTTCAAGGCTACGGACAACGTGCCCGTGAAGGCTACCGATAACGAAATCAACGAAAAGTCGGCAGCAGGTTTTGTGGAGTATGGTCGGCCGTTCGGTAAAGTATATGTCCAGGCAGGTCTGCGCTATGAGCACCTGAAGAACGATTATTACAACTTCGGTGTGCGTCAGGACGAGGTGTGCCGCAACTATGGTGACTGGTTCCCCACGGCATCTGTCTCTGTCCCCATCGGCAATGTGCAACTCTCACTCTCTTATCGCCAGGACATCCAGCGCCCAAACTACAGCAACCTGACCAGCTCGGCCATCTATATCAACCGCTATACCTATCAGAGCGGCAATCCCTATCTGATGCCTACCTATACCCACAGCCTCGTGCTGAACGCCGGTTACAAATGGCTTGGGTTGAATGTAGATTTCAGGCACATCAAGGATAATGTAACCATGTCAACCGAGCCTTATCCCGGCTCCGAAGATCCGCTCGTCAGCCTCGTTCACCCCATCAATAGTGAAGAGGACTATAATCAACTGGGTATTTATGCCTATGCCCGTCCCGTTATAGGCTGCTGGCATCCGGCATGGAGCGTCTATGCATCCTTCCAGAACTATAAGTCACCCTGTGTTGAAAGGCTACGGGTAGGCGAGCAAAGCTCGGGAATTGGTGCTGTCAAAACGCTCGACCGCCCATACTTCAATCTCTCGTGGCAAAACGACATCGAACTGCCGAAGGGCTGGCGAGTGAGTGCCAATTTCACAGGATGTCCGAAAGGTCATATGGACAACTTCAGCGTCGAGAAGGCTCAGTTCAAGGCCGATTTCGGTGTGCAGCGTGACATCAGCCTGCGTCGACTGGGTTCGCTCACTCTCGACCTGCGTTGCTATGACCTCTTCAATACCAACAAAACCGATGCTATCGTCTATGGCTATCGCGAATTGACCGTCAAGAACCCTGCCCGTCGCACCTTCACGATGAATCTCGCGTGGAAGTTCAACGAGGCCCGCTCGAAGTATCGTGGCTCTGGTGCTGGCGAGAAGCAGAAGGCACGTATGTGATGTCATACATTTCCGTGCAGAATATCCCAGAAATTTGGAGGCGTAGATATCAAGAATTAAATTTTTGTTGTATCTTTGCACGGTCAAAAGATATATCGCATGTACAAGACTCGTTCTCTCCCAAACACACGCATTGACGTGGCCGATGCTCTGCGAGGAATCGCTGTGGCGGGTATCATCCTCTATCACTCCGTAGAGCATTTTAATATTTTTACGCAGGAGACCATCATCCACGCATTGCCTTCTGACCAGACAGTAGCCGACGTTCTCGCCTGGCTGCTGTCTGGCAAGATGTATGGCATCTTCGCCATGCTCTTCGGACTGAGTTTTTTTATTATGAACGACAACCAGCAGCAGAAGGGTAAATGCTTCTCCGGGCGTTTCGCCTGGCGCATGTGTCTGCTCTTCTTGTTTGGTGTCATCAATGTGGCCTTCTACGATGGCGACATCCTGATGCTCTATGCCTGCTATGGTCTGTTGCTCATTCCCATCAGTTATCTGCCGTCGAAGGCGGTATGGTGCATCATCATTTTGTTGGCTATCCAGCCCGTAGAGCTGTATTGTCTGCTGACAGGCACTACGATGGATCATTCCACCATGTGGGAACTCTATGGCAAAATCAACAGCATGCACGAGCATGGTACATTCTGGGAGAATGCCCTCACCAACCTGCGCTATGGCTTTGAGGTGAACTTCCGCTTCAACGTGTTCAGCGGACGACTGACACAGTTGCTCTGCCTTTTTATCCTTGGCATGCAGTTAGGGCGCCAGCGAATGTTCTACAACGAGGGACGAAATTTGAAGATCTGGCACACCATACTCGCCTGTTCGGTTCCTGGCATCATTTCGCTGAGTTTCGCAGATTACGGGGAACTGGAAGGCTGGCTCAGGCCTATCAACAACCTCATTATCCTCCTGATGATTGTCTCAGCTGTGGTCTCTGCGTGGTATGCCTTCGGGGGCGTGCGCCGAGTGCTCCATCACCTGTGCATCTTCGGTCGCATGAGTCTCACCAACTATCTGATGCAGTCCGTCATCGGCTGCTTCATCTTCTGCGGCTACGGCCTCGCCTGCTATTATAAGCTGGGCGTCACTTACGCCGTGATGGTAGGCGTAGGCATGGTTATCGCCCAATACCTATTCGCCCGCTATTGGTTCTCGAATCACCAGCGCGGTCCGCTGGAAGGCTTATGGCGAAAGCTCACTTGGATCGGATCGGATAATTAAATGATAGAAGGGAATATGAAAAGAACTGTATCCTATTTGTTTTATGCGCTATTGCTGGTCAGTTCAGCAATGCAGCTACAAGCGCAGGATTTGGCGCACTACAAACGTGTTGTTAAGGCACTGAGCTCTGCCAAGTTTCAGGGACGAGGCTATGCCAAAAATGGTGCCAACAAGGCTGGCAGATTCCTTCAGGAAGAATACCGAAAGGCTGGTGTAGATGAAGTCATCCTACAACCATTCACAATCAATATCAATACATTCCCAGGAAGAATGGAGATGTGGGCCGATGGTAAAAAACTTCAGGCTGGTGTAGATTTCTCCATGCGCGAGTATTCGCCCGGCGTAAAGGGTGAGTTCCCTGTGTATCATGTGGATACGCTCAATTTCGATGCCGACCGCATGTTTGCCGACTTGCAGAAACCCGAATATGCTAATGCTTTGGTTTGCTGCGATTTCTGGTTTTCCTACAAACATAAGAAAGAGTTCTCTCGCCTGCAAAAGGCCGGAGAGTGCACCAATGCCGGCCTCCTTCAAATCTGGACGTCGCCAATCAAATTCTATAAGGCATACGGCGAGAAGGTGGTCGACAAGCCCATTGTTTGGGTGACACCCGAAATCATCGAAGGCGTGAAGTCAGTACGTCTGAATGTGGAAAACAAATTCATGGAGAACGTTGGGCTTTTCAATGTCATTGCCAAGGTTTCAGGCGAGCGCCACGACAGCTGCTACGTCTTTACGGCCCATTACGACCACTTGGGCAATCTGGGCAAAAAAATCTATTATCCCGGTGCCAACGATAATGCCTCGGGTACGGCAACCCTCGTTACATTGGCTGCCTATTACGCCAAGCATCGTCCGCCTTATGATATATATTTCCTGTCGTTCTCAGGCGAGGATGCCAACCTGCGCGGATCGGAATTCTTCGCCAACAATCCCATAGTTCCCTTGGAGCAAATCAAATACCTCTTTAATATCGACATGATTGGCGACAACAATCCCGTGCAGTATTGTGAGGTAAGCGATGAGGGCATGCGAGGCTATCAGCTTTTTGAGCAGATAAACGGTCAGAAACAGTATTTCAAGGCGCTGAACCGTGGTGAGCTGGCAGCTAACAGCGACCACTATCCCTTTGCTAAGCGCCATGTTCCCTGTATCTTCCTCGAGAATCAGGAAGGCACAGCCTTCCCATATTACCATACCATTTATGACGACTGGCAGCACGCAGTCTTCGACAGTTATGAGCCAGTGTTCCGTCTGGTGATCGATTTCATTGAAAGTTATTGAAATAGGGTTATCTCCTTGCCACCTGCAAACTTTTTTGCAAAGATACGCATTATTTCCTAATTTATTTGTAAATTTGCACCAAGAAACGAATGTTGATTCAGATTCTTTATGATTTAGCGTATGGCCAAGGAACTTTTAACGATAAAACCTTATCTGAAATCATTGGAGGAAACTGTCTGCCAACAATGGGATCAGAAAGCACTCTGTGACTACGAGGGTGACTCATTTACGTATGCAGATGTAGCAAAAAGCATTGAACAGTTTGGGCTTTTCCTGAGCGATGCTGGTATTACAAAGCGCAGCAAGATTGCCATCTGTGCGCGGAACTGCGCACGCTGGGCCATGACATTCTGGGACATCAATGTCAACGAATGCGTGGCAGTGCCTCTCCTTGCCGATTTCCATCCCAACAGCATCTCCACCTTAACACACCACTCCGATAGCGTGCTGCTTTTCACAGACAAGGAAATATGGGAAAAGCTCAATCCTGTGCAGATGCCTAACCTCAGGGCTGCCATCAATGTGAAGGACCGCTCGATGCTCTGGCATCGCGATGAGAAAGTGGCCAAGGCGTGGGAGAACCGCGAGAAGGCTTTCGCACAGAAACATCCCACAGGTTTAACGAAGGAACAGATTTCCTATCCTTCTGACAATATGGACAAGCTGGCCATCATCAACTACACCTCTGGAACGACCGGCAATCCTAAAGGTGTCATGCTCACCTACGGCGCCATTTCAGATACCGACGCTTTCAGCAACAGCCATTTCCCCAACCAGCCTGGTGAGACCATCGTCTCTATGCTCCCCATGGCCCACATGTACGGACTGGCTATTGAGTTCATCCATCCTAATGTCGACGGTGTGACGGTCTATTTCCTTGGCAAGACGCCCTCGCCATCGACGCTGCTGAAAGCCATGCAGGAAGTAAAACCCTATATGGTAGTCACGGTACCGCTTGTGATGGAAAAGGTATATGCCAATTCCATCAAGCCCGCACTCGACAAGATGAAATGGCTGACAGCCATACCCCAAGCCCGGAAAGCGATTTACAAGATCGTCCGCAAGAAGGTGCTATCAGCCTTTGGCGGTCAGGTGCGTGGCTTCATCATGGGTGGTGCTGCCCTGAAACCCGAGGTGGAGGATTGCTTCACCAAGATACGCCTGCCTTATACCGTGGGCTATGGCATGACGGAAGCCTGCCCGCTGCTGGGTTGGGAATGGTGTACAGAGTTCGTGCCGGGTTCCTGCGGCAAGCCTGTCCACGACCTTCGCATCTGTTCTGACGATCCAAGGAACGTCCCTGGGGAGATACAGGTTCGTGGCGACAACATCACCATCGGCTATTACAAGAATCCCGAAGCTAATGCAGCTGCGTTTACCGACGATGGATGGTTCCGCACAGGCGACTTAGGTCTGTTGGACGAAGACAACAACATCTTCATCCGCGGTCGCATCAAATCCATGATCTTGAACTCTTCCGGTCAGAACATCTATCCCGAGGAACTGGAAGCCGTGCTGTCAGGCTGCCCATACGTAAACGAATCACTGGTTGTGGAGCGTAAGGGGAGGTTAGTGGCTCTTGTATATCCTGAGATACCAGATGATTTGGACATGAATGCAAGGTCGGAGATTCCTGAACTCATCCGCGCCACTGCCAACAAGTCACTTCCTGTCTACAGTAAGATCAATGAAGTGGCATTTGTTGACAAACCATTTGAAAAGACGCCGAAAATGAGTATCAAGCGCTATTTGTATCGGTAGATGGAACGCGGAGTACGTCTTTATTATCTCGATAATCTGAAGGTTTGTCTGACCGTCTTGGTGATTATGCACCATGCCGGGATTCCTGGCGTAAAACGAGTGTTATAAATAAAACAATGAACATACTAATCATAAACGGTAGTCCACGAAAGACAGGCTTGCTCTCGCAGATGCTTGACATGATGCGAGAAGAGGCAGAGAATAGAGGCGAATTAGTGCAGACGGTTTACACCAACGGCCTAAACATCAACCCCTGCATTGGCTGTATGATCTGCCGAACTCAGGGTAGGTGTGCGCTGAGAGAAGACGACTCTCAGCGCGTGTTGAAGATGATACAGGAAGCCGATGCAGTTATCATGGGAGCCCCCTGCTATTGGGGTAACATCCCAGGGCAGATGAAGTTGCTGTTCGACCGCATCGTCTATGGCATGATGCGCGACACACCCCGTTTCCCAGAGCCATTGATGAAGGGCAAGAAATGTATCCTTCTTAGCACCTGTACCACTCCTTGGCCTTTGAATATCTGGTTCAAGCAGTCTCGTGGTGCCATCCGTGCTATGCGCGAGATCTGCCGCTATTCCGGCTTCAAGATTGTTGCCACCATTGAACGTGGCGGTACGGCCAAGCATCCGCAACTATCGGAGAAAGACAAAAAGAAATGCCGTAAGGCGGCACACTCTCTATGATGATATAAATAATGATGATATAAACATAATTTGTAATATGAATAACGAACACCTGATTCTGAATGCTAATCCTATTGTGGCATTCCTCGGAAAGCCTGCCGAAGAATTTTCCAAGGCTGACATAATCGACTACATCGTGAAGAACGACATCCGCATGGTGAACTTCATGTATCCTGCGGGCGACGGGCGGTTGAAGACACTGAATTTCGTCATCAACGACCTCTGCTATCTGGATACTATCCTCACCTGTGGCGAGCGCGTGGATGGCAGCAGTCTGTTCTCGTTCATACAGGCCGGTTCCAGCGACCTCTACGTGCTGCCCCGCTATCGGACGGCCTTTCTCGACCCGTTTGCAGAGATTCCCACGGTGGCCCTGCTCTGCTCGTTCTTCGACAAGGACGGTCATCCGTTGGAGTCATCACCGGAGCATACACTGAGGAAAGCTGCCGATGCTTTCCGTGAGGTGACAGGCATGGATTTCCAGGCTATGGGCGAGTTGGAGTATTATGTCATCAGCGACGATCAGGGCGTGTTCCCTGCCCAGGACCAGCGCGGCTACCACGAATCGGCTCCTTACGCCAAGGCCAATGAGTTCCGTACCCGTTGCATGCACTACATTGCCCAGACTGGCGGACAGATCAAGTATGGTCACTCGGAAGTGGGTAACTTCTCGCTCAACGGCAAGAACTATGAGCAGAACGAGATTGAATTCCTGCCCGTAGCCGTTGAACAGGCTGCCGACCAGCTGATGATAGCCAAGTGGATGATTCGCAACTTGGGTTACAAGCTGGGCTATGACGTCACCTTCGCACCGAAGATTACAACGGGAAAGGCCGGCTCAGGACTCCATATCCACATGCGCATCATGAAGGACGGGCGCAACCAGATGCTCGCTGACGGCGTGCTTTCTGAAAGTGCCCGCAAGATGATTGCCGGCATGATGGATGTGGCACCAGCCATCACGGCTTTCGGCAATAAGAATCCCACCAGCTATTTCCGTCTTGTACCTCATCAAGAGGCACCTACCAACGTTTGTTGGGGCGACCGTAACCGTTCGGTATTGGTGCGTGTGCCCCTTGGCTGGGCTGCCGATGGAAACATGGCCGCATTGGCCAATCCGCAGGATCAGTCTCTCACCTCTCAGCCCTCACCTCTCACCTCTGAAAAACAGACCGTTGAGATGCGTTCGCCTGACGGCTCTGCCGACCTCTACCAGTTGTTGGCAGGTCTTTGTGTGGCTTGTCGTCACGGTTTTGAGATGGAGAACGCCTTGGAAGTGGCCGACCGTACCTACGTGAATGTGAACATTCATGCTGCCGAGCATGCCGACCGTTTGGCAACTCTGGCACAATTGCCCGATTCGTGCGTGGCTTCCGCCGATTGTCTGGAGCGCCAACGGAAAGTGTTCGAGGAGCACGGTGTGTTCTCGCCAGCCATGATCGACGGCATCATCACCCAGTTGCGTGCTTTCGATGATGCAACGTTGCGCAAGAATATCGAGAAGTATCCTGAAGAAGTACAAAAACTGGTATCCCGCTATTTCCACTGCGGATAAGTCTGACAAGCAAAAGGATATGAAAACAGAGATACAACCACAGGAATGCAGTCGTTCTGAAGCATTCAGTCTATGGATGTCATCACCCGTGCCGATGGTGACATTGATGAAGACATTTGATGTCAGCCGTCTGGTGAAGGTCAGCAGACGAACGGGCATGAAGTTCACCATGCTGATGTGCTGGTGCATTGGCAAGGCAGCCAGCAGTATAGAAGAGTTCTTCCTTCTGCCTCAAGACGGGCGGTTGTTCCGCTTCGACAGACTGGCCATCAATATTGTCGTGCAGAACGTGAAGGGCGGTATCAGCTTGTGCGATGTTCCCTTCTCCGACGATATTGAGCAGTTTAATGCCGACTACCTTGAACTGACCTGTCGTGCTGCGAAGACATGTGAGAGCACGTCGCTGGATGACTATATGATTGTGGGTACGTCGGCGTTGCCGCAAACGGAGCTGGACTGTATCGTCAATCAGTATTCAGGTCGGTATAATAACCCGTTTTTAGCATGGGGCAGATATCGCAAAGGCCTGTTCAAGACCACGCTGCCTGTCAGCCTCCAGTTTCATCATGTTCAGATGGACGGCCAGCATGCAGTACGTTTCCTTCAGTGTTTGCAGCATGAAATCTCTTCCATTTAATGAATTGTATTAAAAATAAACTTATGAAAGTCATATTAACGATTATCATGATGATGGGAACCATTCAGTTACATGCACAGGACCCGGATTTCTGGGTTTTCCTCTGCTTCGGACAATCAAACATGGCAGGCATGGCCCCCATTGAGGAGCAAGACCTGACGGTGAGCGAACGCTTTCTGAGTCTGGCTACTACCGATGGTAGTGATGGTCGCGTACTGGGCACATGGCGCAAAGCCGTGCCGCCTCTCTGTCGCGCTGATGCCCACCTCAGTCTTGCCGATTATTTCGGGCGTGCGCTGCTTGAGGTGGTGCCTGAGAATGTGCGCATCGGCATCGTATCGGTAGCTGTCGAGGGCTGTCCGATTACCTTCTACGACAAGGACAAGAACGCCCCCCTCATTGCCAAGGAGGAACGCGACTGGATGAACGGCATTCTGAACCAGTATGGCCGCGACCCCTACAAGCGACTGCTTGACATGGCTAAGATTGCTGCCAAGGATGGCGTCATCAAAGGCATCCTGCTGCATCAGGGCGAGACAGATGCCTATGACGACGAGTGGGGCAAGACGGTAAGGAAGATTTATTGTGACCTGCAACAGGCGCTCCAGTTTGATTCAACGGCTGTGCCCCTGCTTGTCGGCGAGGTGGTGCGTGCGGAATACAATGGTGTCTGTGCCCATGCCAATCCCACTATCAACGATATTGCCAACCATTATCCCAATACCTATGTTGTCTCTTCCGAAGGTTGTCCCCCCGGCGACGACAATGTCCATTTCAGCAGCGAAGGCACCCGGATCCTGGGCCGTCATTATGCCAACCGCTATCTGGAGGTCATCAAACATTGATAGAAGCGAATCGAAGCATATTATACAAATAACAAAAAAAATAATTATGAGAAGAAAAGAAAGACTATTTGTCGCATTCCGTATGCTGACATTTTTCGTGCCTGTAGCACTCCTGTTGCTGATGGCCCTGTCGTCGTGTTCCAGTAGCAGTAACGACGACGAAGAAGACTTGGGGGAGGATTATGACCCCGAGCGCATGGAGGTGTGTAAACATGTTGCCAAAGTTGCAAATCAAGTAAAGAACGATTTCTTTAAAGAATGCAATAATATTGGAGAACTTGCCAGCCACGCGGAAGAAATCAAGGAAATGAGATATGTGAAAGATGTTTACTTCTCTTCCTACACGATGTTTGTGGACGTCGAAGGCTATGGCCCCATTTTCTATAACTATTTACCGAAAGACAATATAGGAGAAATGGTACGGTCAGAAGCCCAGATACAGAAGCTCCTGAAAGCAATGAAGACAAGGGCCGATGACGAGACTTCCGCCAAGTACCTGAATGGGTATGAGACGGCGGTGGTCATCAATCAGCAGTTTAACGAGGATAGGCAAGATTCGAAAGATGCAGCAGAGGTTGCCCTGAGAGCACTCGAGAACTGTGGCGTAAAATGTACGCCAAATAACGCCCCTTCTGTGGAGTTCTTCCAAAACGAGCTGTTTGACTACGACATTGTGCTTCTGATAGGACACGGCATGTGGGATCCCAAGAGAGAACTTCACTGGCTATCGACTATTCATGAAGTAACATACGAAGAATGGAAAGATTTCAATGCAGATGACTTTTACAGGTATGATGGTTATAGTCGTGACGAGGTTACAATTGGATTCAATCAATATGAAGCATTTGGTGGAAAAAAAGAATGTTATGCTAATGCTATGGTATCTGAAAAATTTATAAATAACGCTCCTCGGAACTTTAAGAAGGAAGGAAAGGTTATCTTCTTCAATGTGGCCTGTCAGTCGCTGATGGGAGGCATTCCGCTCGAAACAGACGAGGACTTGCGCAAATACAGTCTCGCCAAAATACTACAGGAAAAGGGGGTCGGTTTCTATCTGGGCTTCGATGAAAGTAGCCATAGGGGTGCCCAGATGGGAGGAATGCTGTTCATGGGGAAACTGGCATCAGGCTTCTCGCTCCGCGCTGCCTATGAAACGCTTCCTGAGTATTGCAAACACAATCATATGAACGATAAAGTGATGGTGTTTAAAATCTCTAGTGTTGGAAATTTTGTCTACTCAACCGGTTACGAAGAAATAATGAAGAGTTGGGTAGCTGACCTACTTCCTTTTCCGATGTATTCAGAAATAAATGTAGGTATTTCGGATAATTATATCGTATCCCCAGTAATAGAAAACTACAAAGATGAGTCATCGGAGACGAAACTAAAGATAACGCTGAATGCTACCTGTCCATTTTATTATGATAAAGACTACTTGAATACTTTAAAATGGGGTTACTATTATGTAGACAATTATGGCACAGATGGATGCAAGTATGGCTTTGAATACGGAACACAAGAAGATTTTTCAGATGCAGTAAAAACTAAAAAAATGACTATTAATACGCAAGGTTGTTCCCTCTCTGAAAATATAGTCAGCTATTCTCATACGCTCACTGACGATCAACTTTCTCCTAATACCACCTATTATTATAGGGCTTATATCTATGATGGTTATGGTTACAATTATAGCAACTCTGACACCTTTACAACAAAGGATTTCCCTGTGGATACTAGCACTAAACTGCCTGATGTTCCTGGTTCTGATTTCTAAACGACTAAAATGATGACGACAATGAAAAAGATATTATCCTATATATTACCAATGGTGCTTGTGTTGACAGGCTGCTCACAAGTGGACCCAACAATTGAAACTCCTTCGCATATAGTCACCTTAGAGGCCCAAATGCCAGAATCTGGTTTAACCCGTGCATCGCTTTCCACGACTGAGGGTTCGCTGGATTTATTGACAAGATGGGAAAACGGCGATGAGGTTCAGCTGATCATTACGCAAGGCAATCAGAAATATGAAGTTGGACGCGTGGCTTTAACAGATATTACATCTGACGGCAAGAGAGCTACTTTCAGCTATAACATCCCCTCTGGTGTCAATTTCCATGAAAGCTATACGCTCTTTGCCTTCTGTGGTGCTAAGGGCATTGTAGACAAGGATGAAAACAGCGATTGGTACGCCTATTGTCCTACAAATCTGGCAAGGACAGAGCTCAGCCAGATGAAAGCGCCGCTCTTTAGCCAGGTAGAGGTGACTGCCAGCTGCCCGTTGGTCCAGTTCCGGCATTTCGTCAGCTATGAGCTGCTGCATGTCAAGAATACGACTTCTTCGAACATTACTTTCCGTCATGACGGCTTCTATGTCGACATCCCTTGGTACAGAGGCAGTGCTAACGTGTTCTTCGACTCCAGCTGGGACCCAACAAAACTGCCCAGCGAATGGGAAGACGAAGCTCAAAGTGAGAATGTCAACATCCCAGCCAAAGGCGAGGCATGCATCATATCTGCCTATTTGCCTAGCGGTTATAATATGAACAACGCCTCCTTGAAGGCCATCATCAATGGAAAATCGATTATCTCTTCCAATAAAAAGACATCCAGCGTCAAGATAGAGCAGGCGCATGCCTATCACCTCTATGCCACGTGGAATGGCAGCGAGCTGACTTTCGACAATGGTGATATGCCCGATGTGCCCACGCAGAAGATTATCAGCATCGAGCCAAATCGTCTGGACTTCGATATGCTGGCTGTCGACGAGGGTGACTCGAAGACCTTCAAAATCAGCAATACGGGTACAGCAGCGCTGACCTATAAGATTGCAGCTACAAGTGGTGATTTCTCCATCGCCGGCAGTGGTGTAGAAGTGACTTTGCAGCCTAACAGCTCGGATGAATACACGGTGGTGTTCAAACCTTCAATCGAGGATCATCAGTACAGTCAGACTGTGGCGATCACTTCCGACGCCAGCAATGGCACGCAGTATCTGGCACTTACCGGTGCCTCTGAGAAAAAACGTATCGACCACGTCATTCCGCCTGAGATTAAAGATGAGATGGAGCCCTATATCACCATCTACGAGGGATCCAATCCGCCCAATATTGAGGGTGTCTATCTGATGAGTCCTGACAAGCTCAAGTATGATGCTACTTTCCAGTTTGATATTGGCCATGTCTTCGTTGACATGTATCTGCGCTTCTACAATCAGGACATGATTAATAATACTATTGATTATCAGGAAAAACAATCCAGATCTGAGGGAACTGGCACAGGTTGCTTCATCAGTGGTGAAGATGACAAGTTCACCGTCTACTTTAACGTGGATGAGGTTTATGACTACTCGAAATACAAAATCTATGTCAAGAAAGCTGTCGTTATCTCTGGCATTCTGACCGAGGATGGCATCAAGGATCTTGAATATGCGTTTGTTTTCGTGGAGAAGAGTGATGACCCTGACAATTGTCTGATTGACCCAGGTGACTTCCGTGTTGTGATGGACGGCGACGGCATGGGCTACAAAACGACATGGCCCAGCTCCATCCGTACAAGAAGCAATGACCGGTATCTGCCATGTACAGGCGAGAGAACCCGGAAATCTTCTAAGTGAACGAATTGGAAAATCCCCACAAACGAGAGCGTTCAAGAGTAAACATATTATGAATTTGAAGAAAATATTGTCAAGCGTCCTGCTTCTACTTGTCATGATGACAGGACAGGCACAGACGAAGGTATGGAACAAGATTGTGACGGGTTACGTCAACGTGCCCATTATCAATATAACCAAAGTGTCGGTTTTTGATGACCGGACGGAGGTGTTCTTCCACTTGGAAGTACCTCAGCAGATGACGGGAGAGGCTGTCCCCCTCGCCACCAAGCCAACACTTCGTGCCGACGGAAAGTCTTACGCCGTGAAGGGGGCAACGGTCATCTCGCTGACCGAACCCTACAAAATCCCGGCAGACGGCAAGGTGGACTTCTCACTTATCTTCGAGCCTATCCCGGCGAACACATGGATGATAGATGTGGCAGAGCCTAACGCATGGAGCTTTGCCAACGTCCGCGATGCTGAGAACCAGCCCGTCGGCATTGCAGATACCTACTGGCGCAACGAGGCTACGGGCGATTGGCTGATCGGATTCACGCCAAAGCATGTCATCTATGGAAACAGGGTGTATGACATCGCTAGCCAGACTGAGAAGAAGGATGCCTATACCTTGACGCTCGACGATGGCATTACCGTCAGGGTGGGGAAGATGAAGAAAGGCCAGAGAGTCATCGCCATTGGTAGCGACAAGCCCATGACGTGCAGCCCTATAACAGGCATCGCCCTGCCTGACTATCCGACTAAAGACCAGCGCAAGGGCTTTGTTGATAATGGCTACAGCGCGGGCGACAGCGTGACGATTGTCGGCTGGCTGAAGGATATGCCAAAAGAATTATGGGAGAGAAAAGGCCGTGAGTTTGTGGTAGGTGTAGAGAATATCCTCAAGATTGAAGAAGAGGGTGCCTACGCCTTAATGGACTCACTTGGACGTTTCACCCTGAAAATGCCGTTTCTCAACACCTCGCAGGCGTTCCTCGACTGGGGGCGGACAACCAAGAGCACCGTCATAGAGCCAGGCAAGACCTACTTCTTCCTGAGGGACTTCAAGACGGAGCAGACGCTTTGGATGGGCGATGACGTTCGCGTGCAGAACGAGTTGCTGGCTTATCCTTTTTCCTGGGCCTCTGCCGAGATAGACCGCAGCCGTCATGACCTTGATCCGATGACCTATCTGACGCAGGCCGACAGCGTCAGACGGGTGCAGATGAGCGACTTGAAGCAATTGGTCGACAGCCACCCGAACCTCTCGCAGCGTTATCAGGACTATGTGGCTGGATACTACCAGAACATACTGGGCTCGTCGATGATGCAGGCGCACTTCCATTTCCCGAACTACGAGATGCCACAGGAATATATGGACTACGCGGGCAAGGAATGTTTGCAGAAGGCCATCAAGCCCTACACGCTCTATCGGGATTTTGCCTCTTTCATGCATGACTATCTCGATGGGGTGATGCGCAAAAGGGTTTGGAGGGTGAACTGGAATCTCTATGACTACAACGATGCCATAGCCTCGACCGACGAGGAACTGTCGCTGCTGACCCGATGGAAGAACTGGCTGATTGATGCCGATGCCAAGGTCAACGCGGCCCCGACACAGGAAGAAAAACAGAAGATGGCAGAAAAACTGAATGCCGACAATGCAGACATGATAACTGAGGTGGACAAACTCCTCAACAGTCCGAAAGGTCAGAAAGTGCGGCGCGGAATCGATCTCGTCATCCGAATGAAGCAAGAAGCCTTTGCACTCGATTCGGTAGGTGTCGACCCCATCATCAAGTCCATCTTTCTTTCACGGTTAGTCCATGCCGTGATTGACGAGACCCACACAGCATTGTCGCCGATGGTCATCGACACGCTGAAAGCGCTGACCTCCAATCCCATTGGCCTCGCGAGGATAGAACAACTAAACGACTATTACCTCGCCCTCGAGAACCGTGAGTTCGACAAGCTGGTGCTCAAGTCGTCCGACAGCCTCAAGGATATTTCAGAGGGCGAGGCGCTGCTGAAGAAAATCATCGAGCCCTACAAGGGCAAGTTCGTGCTGCTCGACATCTGGGGCACCTGGTGCGGCCCTTGTAAGGAAGCACTCAGCCACTCCACCGAGGAGTATGCCCGTCTGAAGGACTACGACATAGAGTTCCTCTACCTAGCCAATCGCAGTCCGCAGACTGCATGGGAGAACATCATCAAGGAGTATAACGTCAGCGGTGACAACGTGGCCCACTACAACCTGCCCGATGACCAGCAGGCCGCCATCGAGCACCACCTCAACGTGCACAGTTGGCCTACATATAAACTCTTCGATCGCAACGGCAACCTGCTGGACTTGAAAGTAGATGCTCGCGACCTTGAAGGATTGGCACGACTGCTGGAGCAGATGAAGTGAGCTCAGAGGAGACTCTGATATCTACTTGGCTTTAGCCTTTTTGTAGGCCTTCCACTGCTTAATGACGTCCTGCTTCTTGGCAGCGTCAACCGGCATGACAATCATCTCGGCATTGGTCTTTTCGTCTTCCTTCTTGAAGAAGTCCACATACTTGTCGTCTTTCTGCAGCAAGAAGTGTGTACTGTCAGGGGTGGCTGTCGGCTTCTCAATGGTCCATGGGCCGCGTTCTACGACGATGTATTCACCAAAGAGGTTCCGCTCCTTGTCGGTGCTTCTGAACCTGGCCAGAATCAGTTTGTCCGACAAGAACTCCTGATATTCCTTCAGTAGTTGTTTGTCCTTTGGATTATCTTCGAGCAAACCCTCATAACATGTCAGGACCATCGGATAGGTCATGGTCGTCAGCTTGTCTAAAGGCTGGCCATCCTTGTCGACATAGTGTGGTACCGTCTTGTTCAGCATGACGTCGATTGCCTCGCGATCGCGGTCGGTATTCATCAGACATACGCCTTGCAGCATATAGGCCTCGCCCAACTGCGCTTTTGACACATCTGGAGCCTTCTCCAGTATGTCGATAGCCTTGAGGGTATAGTCGAGGATGACCTCGAAGTTACCTTCTGGCAGATAGCTCTCGGCCATGAAGTAATAGTCCAAGCCGAAGTCCCTCGATGGCTGATAGCCGGCAGCCGTCTCTATCGCGATCACTTTGCTGGCGGCCTGGCGCACCTTGGGCATCGCTGGATTTCCACGGTAGTTGTAGAGATAGACCTTCGTGCGGTAGGCATTCACCACACTCGTATCGTTGGCTGAAGGTGCTTGGGCCTCTTTGAGGCGGATGTAGCGGTCGGCTATCTTCTCTGCCACAGACGGGGCCATCCTGTTTTCAAGATAGAAGAAGTAAATATCCTTCTGCCACTCCAGATTGGTGGAGTCCAGTTCTGCCCTCATCAGGAGCGCCTCGCTGGCACGGTCCAGTCTGTTGGTCTTCTTGAAGTCCTGAGCCTTGGCATACAGTTCCTGGGCATACTGCTCAACGGTCTGTCCCTCCTTGGGCAGACGGTCGAACTCAACCAGCGATTTCTGGTACATCGCCTCCCACTCGGCATCGTCGCAGGTCATGCGGTCGCTTATCTTTTTCCAACGCTCAACCAGATTGATCTCGAGACCATTCGGCCGATAATTTAGATACGAGGTGGTCATCAGGCTGTCGTTTTCCTGATGGAACGTGAAGTAATAGTCGCGCTGATAGTTGATGTCGGAATGATAGAAGGCATGATCGATATACGTCGTATCGTTGAGCACTTTGTAGTTGGACATGAACCACACGCTATGACTTGTGAAGTCTTTGTTGTAGCTCAGGCCGATCTGCCTGCCGTTGGGCAGGAATGTCTTTACCTGGGTGGTGGGGCGACCGTCGCCATCCAACTGTACCCATGAACCTTCAAGTTTTGTCTGCTGTGCAGCTGCCGTCATTGACAAGGCGCACGTTGTAAAAATAATAAGAACTTTATTCATAAAGTTTAGGTTTTGGTGCAAAGAAACATAGTAATTCCCAAGACATTATGAGTTCACAACTTGTCTTTGTAGTAGACCATCTTGCCGTTTATCATTTCCTTCAGGGTCTTCCATTCGTCTGGAAGGACTTCGTCGTCTTCGTAGACGTTGATGAGGATATAGAAGCCCTCTTCGTCCATCATGGTGTCGATGGTCATCGATGTGCGAGGCCGTTCAAGATTATATTCGTATTCATAAGTTCCGCCCTTGAACATCGTTTCGAAAATCCGTGGTGGGAAGTATTCGTCGGAGCAGATGGTATAGGCTTCTCTGGGGTGTTCGGCAATGTGCTGGCGAACACATTCCATAATCTGATGAAGCACCGCCTTGGCCTTATCCTCGGAAGTGAACTTATAGACCGTCAGGTTGTTGTCACCACGAGCACGCTTGGTCTTCTGGCACCTGAGTGTCGCGTTTGAAAATGTAACGTCATTAGCAGGAAAGACGTCGAACGTGCTGTCGTGCTGGCAATGGATCGTGTGGCGCTTGATGGTCTTGTCTTTCAGCAGCGGGAGAATGGTCTTGTGGAGGGTCTTGACATCAAAGTCCTGTGTGGCGTAAAGGGCTGTATCCACTATGGCATTGACATTGAGTCTGCCCTGTCCGAGGGGAGACACACTATACGAACCAGGATACTTATACCCCCTGTAGTTGAAATAGACCATCTCTGGTATTTTGAATCCATCCATGTGGGTGATGAATGGATTCTTCAAAAAAGTAGGAACGGGTCCTTCGCTGAATTTTTTGAGTACAATGGCTGTGGTTATGGTGTCGTGTCCACCCTGGTGATATTCGTAACTATAACTCTCTGTGGCATCTTCGGTCAGTTCGCTGAGTGTTCTGCGAATCTGCTTAATGGCTTCGCGCAGTTTACGCTGCTCTGCACGTTTGACGCTGTCAGCCTTTGCTTCGAGTGGGGTTTTGAAATAATCCTCCAAGAAGGGACTCGGTTCTTCTTCATAAAGCATGAATTCGAAGGAATAGACCTTTCGGAGTCCTTCTTCATGCTGATTGCTGAGGGTATAACCTTTCACCAAGCCATTAGCCTTCAGATAGGCATAGAGACTTTCTAATTTGGGGTTGACTTGTGCGAGACAGCCCAATTGCAGTGCTGCGAATATGATTAAGGAAATAATACGTTTCATATCTGTTATCTGTTTTTTTGTTTGTTGTTATAAATTACACAAGCTGGTCAGTCGTTCACCTCGCATGCGTATCTTGCGAATCTCTTCATCAGTATTGATGTCCTCCATCTTCGGCACATCTTTGTTGAGATTTGCCAAGAGTAGCTGTATCCTCGTTTCCTCACTCATCTGAACGGGCTCTTCCTGAGGTACTTCGACGGGCTTTTCCCTGGCGACCTGTCGAGGCTTTCGGGGGGTCGATATAGTCTTGGATGGTACGGGAGTTTCAATACTGACGTTCGTGGGTTCCGGTGTAGACTCTGCTTGCTGGTCTTCTGTGGCTTTTTGTTTCTCGACAATCGTCGTATCAGCTTTTGCCACAAGCTGTCCACCTTCTGCCGGATTATCAACTGCCGTTTTTGGAGGCATCAGAACCATGATGATAAAGCCAACTACGCAGGCTGCTGCCAGCCAGGGCCACATCTTCACGATGCGATGAGGACGGACCTCCTCGCGGGCCTTCTCCAGCACTTCCTGCTTCAAAGTGTCTGACGCCTTAAACTCGCATTGCGGTTTGAGCAATTGCTCAATGTCTTCAAACTCGTTCATATCTTGTCTCCTTTCTTCTTGATTTCTTGTTGGATGTGCATGATGGCATAGCGGTAGCGCGACTTGGCCGTTGCCTCTGGGATGTCTTGCAGTTCGGCTATCTGCTTGAACGTCAGGTCGTCATAGCATTTCAATCGGACAATCTCTGCTTGTTCTGTGGGCAGTGTGTCGAGCAGTCGGTTGATTCTGACGAACTCCTCGTGGATCTGTCTGTCGCCTTCGCTGAGGGCCACCTGACCGGCCTTCTCGAGCGATACCGTCAAGAGTGATTTCCTTCGGAAGTAGTCTGTGCAGGCATTGCTGACGGCTCGGATCACATATTGCTCTACGCTGTCCACGCTCGTCTTCTCACGCAGTCGTCGGAACACGTTCAGCAGCACCTCTTGCACCACGTCCTCAGCGTCCTCTCTGATGCCAATGCGCATATACGCAAAACGGAACAGCCAGTCTTGTCGCTCTACGACAATTCTTTCCAGCTCTGCCAGCATCTGTTCCGTTTCTTTGCTCATGCTCTTTTTTCGTTTTGATGTTTTGTTTTGCGGCTCTTTCGGAAGCCCTTCTACATAACAAGACGCAAAGATAAGAAAAAAGATTTAATTGTTACCCACTTTTTTCCAAAAATATGAGCTCAGAAGGGGTTCTTTTGATAGATACGTCCCTATGTTTTATAGTACCCTATGCGGATATAGTGGCGGGGTGGGGCGAAGGGATTCCAGGAGAGGTGGAGCCAGGTGGAGGCGGTCAGGAGCTGGTCGGTGTACTCCCATTTCATGAGGAAATCCACGAGCGTGGCGAACTGCTGGGGATTTTTCGGGCGGATATCGGCTGCCTGGCCGACAAGATGTTGGGAGTTTCGCACTCCGCTACACCTGACGATTTCTATCAGAAGCTCGATGAGTATCTAACTCGTCTCGACCTCTGCAAGGGCCGCTTTATCATCCGCCCCTTGAACAAGCTGACCGAGCGCTTGGCTCGGGACATGGCAACGCTGGCCGACCTGACCGATGACGATCTGCTCTTCGAGATATCCCACCGCTCGCTGGTGTCGGCATGGAAGGCTGGTTGCGTGATGTGGGTGCTCAACAATCAGACGTGGACCAGGGCGATGGGTGAGATGGTGGAATGGCTTGTCTATCACGACCTTTGGAGCAAAATGGCTGTATTCGCTGACATGTTGAAGGATGCCGACACAAGTCTTTCTGAAGTTGTTAAGACCGGCCCCAAGAACATGCTCGATGATCTTCAGGACTCTTTCAACGAAGCACAACTGGAGGCTCTTCGCGTAAGTGTCGGCAAGTCCAAGGAGGGTACCAAGCGCCAGTTGCGCGTGTGGAAGAACCGTGGCTTCATTACCTACTCGAACCAGACGGGACTCTATACCAAGACCGACGAATATCTGAACGGATAAAAAACAACGGATTAAACGGATTTAACGGATTTGAATCAATTATCATGCGCTAACAATCCATGATCCCTAATCCGTGAAATCCGTAAAATCCGTTGTTGAAAAATTCATGTATTATGGAAAAGTATGAACTTCAGAAGCTTCGCGAACTCCCCATTGAGGGGGTCGCGGAGCGACTCGGACTAAGGGTGAAGATGCACAAGGCGCTCTGTCCGTTTCACGACGACCATCATGCCTCGCTGTCGTTCAAGGTGAGCAAGAACACGTTTCGCTGCTTCGTCTGCGGGGCATCGGGCGGGCCAATCGATTTGGTGATGCGGTATCTGAACAAGGATTTCCTCGATGCCTGCCGTTGGCTGGCCGACAAGCACAACGTGATACTGGAGGAAGGAGTCAGGAGACAGGAGACAGGAGTCTGGAGACAGGAGACAGGAGTCTGGAGACAGGAGACAGGAGTCTGGAGTCAGGAAAGGCTACGGGTAGGCGAGCGCAGCTCGGGAATGTCAGGAGTCTGGAGAAATGTGACGTTTGATGCCAGTCGCTATGAGCGGTTTTTCGAGCGGCCTTGGCTGAACGACGAGGCGCGGCGGTTCCTCTTCGAGGAGCGCAGGCTTGATCCGAGGGTGGTGCGCTGGTGCCGGCTGACTTCGTGGAAAGACAAGCAGGGTGTGCCTTGGTTGCAGATACCATATTATGACCGTGAGGGCAGGCTCATCGGTGTTCAGAACCGCAACCTTGTGAAGGATGCTATGCCTCGTTTCCGCTTCCCGCAGGGCTCGCAATGCTGCATCTACAACCTGCCTGTGCTGAACCTCCTGAAGCCCGGCGAGGCGCTTTTCATCGCTGAGGGCTGTAGCGATTGCTGGAGTCTTTTGTCGGCTGGCCACAAGGCCATCGCCATCCCCTCGGCCACCCTGCTGAAACGTAAGGACGCAGACCAACTCTCAACTCTCCACTCTCAATTCTCAACAACATTTCAAATGTTTCCCGACCGCGACGAGCCCGGTGAGCGCCTCTTTCTCCAGTTGCAGCAGCTCCTGCCCAATCTGGTGCACCATCAGCTGCCCCCCGGCTGCAAGGACTTCAGCGACTATTATCTCTCGAAATGCGCCCCCAAATAAAGCTTCTCTACCCCGACACTAAACACCCTTTAGTATGATACTAGAGCACCTTTAGTGCCGGGGTAAATGTATGCACAATTAGCGCATAATGTGCATATTCTCAGGAGTAATCTCAAAATTATTTGGATAATTCAGTAAAAAGAATTATCTTTGCAAGCGAAAACATTGTATAACCAAAAATTGAAAGCAATGAAAAATAGCAATCAGAACAATCAGAATGATCAGAATACTCAGAGTAATCCGAGTAATCAGAGTAATCCGAGTAATCAGAGTAATCCGAGTAATCCGAGTAATCTGAGTAATCAGAGTCCTCCTATCACCTTTCTCCCCCGACGGGGGCATTACCGCCAACTGCGGGTTTATCAAGTCACCGAGATCATCTATGATATCACTTTCTATTTTGCCCATCACTATTTAAAAAAAGGCGATCGCACCATCGACCAGATGGTGCAGGCTGCACGTAGCGGTAAGCAGAACATCGCCGAAGGCAATCAGGCTGCTACGACATCAAGCGAGACGGAGATCAAACTGACCAATGTGGCAAAGGCCAGTTTGGAAGAGTTGCTCGACGACTACGAGGACTATCTTCGGGTTCGGGACCTCCCGCAATGGGGTCGCCTGCACCCGAGATACGAAAAGATGCGACTCTATGCGTGTAGCGAGCAAATCAAGACAGATTATGCATCAAAAATCCAAAAGATGAATGATGAGGAGATTGCCAATCTGAGCATCACGCTGATTCATCAGGCAATCTATATGCTGCACAAGTTGCTGATAACTTTGCAAGACCGGTTTGTAAAAGAAGGAGGTATCAAGGAGAGGATGTTTCAGAGCAGGATGAATTATCGGAGTAATCTGAATACTCAGAATAATCCGAATACTCAGAATAATCAGAATACTCAGAATAATCAGAATACTCCGAGTAATCCGAGTAATCCGAATGATAAAAATGATTGAAAAAAGTTGCGAAAAAATTTGGTAATATCAGATATTTTTCGTATCTTTGCAATGTAATCAAGAGTGGTTACAGATGCGGGAAGCGGCCACCCGATGCAGCTGGTCGCACTTAGTAGTCCAATACCATAAAAAACATTTGAAAAATGGCTACAAACGAGATTAAGATGGGAATCAACTTGCGCCAGAACAAGAACATGAGGAATTCTGGCTACGGCAAGTACTATCCCGAAGTAGATGTGCAGGAGACCCTCACGCTGAAGGGCTTTGCCAAGCACATGAGTGATCATGGTTCAATCTATTCGCTCGACCTCATCGAGGGCGTGTTGAAGAAGATTACCCAGTGTCTGCCCGAGCTGATCAGTCAGGGCGTGCCCATCAGGCTTGACCCTCTGGGAACGTTTACCCCGACGTGCACCGTTGACAAGCCTCTGGCCGACATCGCCGCCATGGAGGGTGCCGACCCCAACGAGGTGGTGAAGGGCGTTCACATCCGCTTCCTGCCCTACGGTGTGGAGGATGACAACATCACCTCGCGCCGCTTCAAGAAGGAGTACTGCTCACTGGAGTTCCGCAACATCATCGACACCCAGACGGTGACCATCGGTGGCAAGCAGAAGAAGGTGACCACGCTGAAGCCGATTGCAACGGCCATTGCCGAGCTGAAGGCGCAGGGCGGTGAGAATTCTCAGAGTGATCAGAATACTCCGAGTGATCAGAATACTCCGAGTGATCAGAATACTCCGAGTGATCAGAATACTCCGAGTAATCCGAATACTCCGAGTAATTCAGAGAACTCCGAGGGCTATGCGCTGACGATCAGCACCAGCGGTTCAGGCTCTGCCAGCGTGACTAAGGATGGTAATGCCGTTGCCTCTGGCGCAGAGCTGAGCGAGGACGATGAGGTGGCAATCAGCATCACGCCTGCAGAGGGTCAGGTGCCGACGGCTACCCTGAACGGCTCGAGCATCGAACTCACGGAGAGTGATGGTGTCTACACCGGCAACTTCGCCATGCCCGGTCAGGCCAGCACACTGGTGATCAACACCGGCGCAGCTGATGACGACGGCTTCGACAAAGACTGATGTCTGTTGATAATGGATAATTGATAATTAGTCGATTGACATTGGATGTGCGTGAAAAGGGATCCCCGCTCGGTGGAGTGGGGATCTCTTTTTTCGTGAATGGAATTTCCTTGCTTTGTTCTGGCTGTCAGGGCTGATGGCTGCTGGCGCTTCTGATGAAGCCCTTGGCCTTCAGCCATTGAATCATCTGGGCGCTCCATCCCTCGGTTGTTGTCTGGCCCGTTTCCGGCATCAGCTCGTAAGGGCCTCTGCCGTCGCCATACATGTGCAGTTCGGCATTGGCCCCTGCCTTCTTCCACTCCATGAAGAGGGCTACGAGACCGGCTGCCACATTCGGATGGTCGACTCTGGACATGATCAGCAGCGGCGGGGCATCCTTTGGTACTGTGACAGGCATCAGCGAGGGGCCGAAGTTGGTGCAGAGGAAGTCGGGGCGTTCGATGGCTTCTGCCGACATGGTGGCAGCGATGGCCACACCGCCACCAGCCGAGAATCCCAGATAGCCGATCTTGTCTTTGCTGATATGCCACTCGTCAGCCCGTTCCCTCACCATGCGGATGGCTGCCTGGGCATCCTGCGCTGCCAGACGGATAATAGAATCGCCATAGGCAAAGTGCATCGGATTGGCATCGGCTTTGGGGAAATGGTCGGGATGCGTCACATCCACCATCGGCGGCATCTGTCCGCCCTGTGGCATCTGACCACCGCTCCGGTTCAGGTGATAGCGCAGGCCGATGGCGGCTATTCCCCGTTCGTTCAGGAATGCGGCCATCCGGACCACGTCGCTCTCCCACGACAGCCACCTCATGGCACCGCCGGGACACAAGACTACGGCACAGCCGTTGGCTGATTCCTGTTTGGGCAGATAGACCTCGATGAGGGGCCTCTCTTTCTCGTCCATCGAACTGTCGCCGGTAGGCAGGAAATACTGTTTCTGTGCCGCCATTGTCATGGGCAGGAACAGTAAACTGATAAGTACGAAATGTTTCATAAAGTTATAATTTTATGGGTACTACGACTTTGAATGTGATGTTGCGGCCCATGTTATAGACACCGCGACGGCCTGTGACGGTGTTCTCGTCGGCATACTTCAGACGGCTCAGGTGGTTCTGGTAGGCCTTGTCAAGCAGATTGTCGGCGGTGATGTATAGCTCGGCCACCTTCTTGCGCTTTATCTGGATATCTGTTCCTGCCGAGAGACTAAGCAGGGCATAGCCTGGCGTAACAGTTTCTGTATCATCGACATCGTAGATATGTGTCTGCTTCAGATAGCAGTCGAGACCAGCTGCGATGTAGAGATTGTTGAACACAGAACGGTGGGCTGCATCCGTCGTGTGGTGATGATTAACAGTCGTGTGCGAGTGGTGGAAAAGTTCCCATTTCAATTCCGACGACCAATGGGGTGCTGGTGTAAAGGGCAGATACTTGTCATCAGAGGTAAGACGGGCATCGACATAGGAGAAGGTGTTGGAGAAGTGAACCGAATGAATCGGGTGGAAGTCGACGCCAGCCTCAAAGCCCAACAAACGGGCATCGCCCTGAGTATAGGCATAAGTCAGGTAACCCTCCTCAATCTCCTCGGCCACGCGATGGGTGAAGATGTAATGATTGATGCGATTGGCAAAGAGAGCCAACTGTGCCGATACATAACGCGAGGTGAAGTCGAGGCCAAGGTCGGCCTGCAGACTGTATTCGGCCTTGAGCTGCTGATCGCCTAATTCGTATCGGATAGAACCCTCATGAACACCGTTCGAAGCCAGTTCACTCATATTGGGTGTACGGAAACCGCGAGCGAGATTCAGACGCAGGTTGAAGTGCTCATTGATGTTGCAGACAGCACCGATGCTGCCCGTCAGACCGTTGAAGTGGCGGGAGAAATCGGTGAAACGCTGTTCACCGTCTTCCATCAGTTCATCACCATGCAGCCGGCGGTGGTCATAACGCACACCACCGTTCAGAGTCCAACGGTCACCAAGTGATTTCGTGGCTGTGGCATAGACACCGAAATCGAAAAGCCGGTAGTCAGGAATCAGGTATTCCTCACCCTCGTTTCCCGACTTCTGATACATGCCGCCGATGCCCGTCGAGAGTTTCCAACCGTTCCATTCGTTGGTGATATAGCGTATATCGTAGGTCAGCGTGTGCAGTTTGAAGTAGAGTTCGTATTCATCCATCGATTCCTCAAACTCCTGACGACGGTTCTGCTGATAGCCGATGATGGCCTTGAGATAGCCCGACGGGAGATTCAGTGAATTGTCCCATACAGCCTTGTAGTGTTTCACTTGTTGGAAGGGCAGGGCCTTTTTATAAGAGGTGAGAGATGAGAGGTTGGAAATAAGTTCTCCTGTATCCTCGTCGCGTTCACCCTCGATGATGCCAGGTGTCAGATGATAGATTGTCCCGGTCAGTCGCGAGTGTCCCCATTCCTTATTAACGCCCAGCATCAACCGGCCAGTCCGTTCACGGAACTGCGAGCCAGGTACATAATCATCGTACTTGTTCTTATAGGCATGGGCCATCTTTTCACCGTAGCGGGCATCCCATACGAAGTCGTTCTGGTTGCCTGCCATCTGTAATGAGTAGTGAAACAGACCATTGTTGGTCTGATACTCTGAACTGACGTTAGCACGCATCTCGCCCTCTGGTAACGGGGCCTGAGGATGCAGGATGACCACACCCGCCATCGCATCGGAACCGTACATCAGCGAAGCAGGACCTTTCAATATCTCCACCGAGCCTACACTGCTGCCGTCGACTTCCACGCCATGCTCGTCGCCCCACTGCTGGCCTTCCTGCCTGACACCCTCGCTCATCACCACCACGCGGTTGTAGCCCAGTCCGCGGATGATGGGCTTCGAGATGCTGCCGCCGGTGGTCAACTGACTGATTCCCGGCTGGTGACTGATGGCATCGATGATGTTGGTGGATGCCGTAGCGCGCAATACCTGTGGCGTCACGATGCTCACTGGGGCTGTAGCATGCTTCAGTTTCGTGTCGCCCGTCACACCCGTTACGGTTACTTCGTTCAAATTCAGATGGCGGAAGAACACGTCGGTCGAGTCCTCCGAATGACGGTGTGTCTTTATATTGTCTTGCGCCGTCATCGCCGTGCAGATACACAGCAATGGCAGGATGATATATCTTTTTTTCATTTGTCTGTCGTTAAGTGCACGGCTGCAAAGGTACAACGAAAATACGGATAGTATGCCGGTTTGTCTCAAAAATAACTTTTTTTATATTTGATGACGCTCGCTAATCCGGAATAATATCGTATCTTTGCAGGCGAAATAAAAGAGGTATATGAGTTTCGAATATATGTCGCAGGAAGGCTACGATAAACTCGTGGCCGAACTTCATCAGTTAGAGCATGTAGAACTGCCTCAGGTGAGGGAGGCAATTGCTGAGGCGCGCGACAAGGGCGACCTGAGTGAGAACTTCGAGTATCACGCTGCCAAGCGCGAGCAGTCGCGGCTGTTAGGCAGGATTCGCTTCAAGCAGAAGGTGCTGGCCAATGCGCGTGTAGTGGATATGTCGCGTTTGGCTGGCGACAGCATTCAGCTGCTCAGCAAGGTGGAGATGACCAATCTGGCAAACCAGGCGAGGATGACCTACACGATAGCCAGTCCTCATGAGGCCAATCTTCGTGAGGGGAAGATCTCGATTAATTCGCCCATTGCCCAGGCGCTCTTAAATAAAAAGGTGGGCGACGTGGTGGAAGTGAAGGTGCCTGCCGGACTGTTGAAACTCCGTATAGAAAGCATCAGCCAATAAATTCATTAAATATAAAACAACGGATTTCACGGATTAAACGGATGAAAACCATACTGAAATCAGAAGGTTACAAATCCGTGAAATTCGTGAAATCCGTTGTTTAATTATCAGCCCAACTGATTAGTTGGCAGGCTGTGCGGGAGCCTCTGTTGCAGGGGCTTCTGCTGCAGGAGCGGCCTCCTTCTGCTGACTGGCACCGAAGCCAGGCAGGTTGTTGGGATTGGTAGCGGGAGCCTCGATGCCTTCCATCACTGAACCGCTGGAAGAGGCCTGTGGGGCTACATAAGCGCATACGACGCTGAGCACAACCATAGCGGCTGCGAGACCCCAAGTGGTCTTCTCGATAAAGTCGGTGGTCTTGCGGACACCACCAATCTGATTGTAGGAGGAGAAGTTGGAAGCCAAACCGCCTCCCTTAGACTCCTGGATGAGCACGATGCCAATCATCAGCACGGCTGCTACTACGATGAAAATTACAAATAATGTGTACATCTTTTTTACTGTTATTTTGTTTTGTTATTAATAATCAACTTCTTTAAAAAGCGGATTTGGTCTGCAAAGTAAGCATTTTTTTTCGGATAAACCAAACTTAATCGCTGAATAATTTCAAGAGCCTGCGAATATTTGCCCTGTTTTATGTAAATTCGGGCCAAA
>JAFZCU010000183.1 GCA_017556145.1 Prevotella sp.
AACGCACCTCGGTTGCAAGGTGAAAAAAGAGGCGGTGCGTACGAGATTCGAACTCGTGACCTCCTGCGTGACAGGCAGGCATTCTAACCTACTGAACTAACGCACCAAGTGGCCTTTTTTTCTTTTGCGGGTGCAAAGGTACAAATAAAAAGTGAAAAGTGAAGAGTGAAAAGTGAAGAATTTTCCACCGCCCAGCCGAATTTAACGTTTTTTTGCTATTTGCAAGTACCAAGACTCAGAAAACGACCTGCATCACGATGGCATCGCGGTATTCACGCCCGTCGAAAAGCCACTCCTTCAGTCGCGCCGACTCCTGATAGCCCAGCTGTCGGAACAGTTGCAGACAGGTCTCGTTCGTGGCATCAATCACGGCATAGAGCTGGTGCAGATGGAGCACTTCGAGGGCATATTTCTGCAAGGCCTGCATGGCGCTGAGGCCATAGCCCTGCCCGCGGAAGGGCTGTTCGATGACCAGACCGATCTCCGCCCGACGGTTGCCCGGGTCGAAGTTCACGATGTCGGCAATGCCCACCACCTGATGGTCGGCATTCTCAACGATGAGCCGCACCTGACGGTCGGTATAGATGTCGCCCGAGGCATTGGCCACATAGTCGTGGAGGGCATAACGGCTGTAAGGCACATTGGTGATGCCGACATTCCAGAGTTTCACGTCGTTCTCGATGCGATAGAGGAAATCGAGGTCTTCAGGCTCAATGGCACGAAGAGAGGTGAGAGGTGAAAGGCTACGGGTAGGCGAGCTTTGCTTGGGAATGAGGTGAGAGGTAAGAGAATTCATAGATGGAGTTTTTGACGGATGATGTCGATCAGCGCGAGGGCTGCACGGAAATAGATAGCCAGTTTTACGGGCACGGTGAAGAAGATGCTCTGATGCCCGTAGTGCTTTCGGAAGAAGATGAGCATGGCCTGATAGAAGACATGCACATAGCGGAATGACGACTTCTGGGTGGACTCGCCCTTGAAATGAATAATGTCAGAGGGCTGGTACCAGTTTTCCCACCCACCCTTCAGCAAGCGGTAAGACAGATCGATATCCTCACCATACATGAAGAAGTCTTCATCGAGGAGTCCGACCTCGTCAAGCGCTTTCTTTCGCAACAGGAAGAATGCGCCGCTGACCACCTCGATGCGACCAGGCTCGTCCCACGACAGATGACTCATGTAATAGCGCTTGGTAAAGCCCAGCATCTTGAGCATCGACACCCAGGGCGAGGGAATGGCCCTGCGCGACTCCGGCGCCAATGAGCCATCGGCATTGTGCATCCGCACCCCCAAGCCGCCTGCCTGGGGATGGGCATCCATAAAGGCGAGGCACTCACGAAGCGTGGGCTCGGCCACAATCGTGTCGGGATTGAGCAGGAGCACATATTCGCCCGCAGCCTGACGGATGGCGATGTTGTTGGCCCGAGAGAAACCCAGATTCTCGTCGTTGGCAATCAGCTTCACCCAGGGATAATGACTACCGATATGGCTCACGGTGTCGTCGGCCGAGGCATTGTCGACGACAAACACCTCAGCGTTGATGCCCGACGTGGCTTTCTGCACGCTGTCGAGGCACTGGGCGACAAAACGGCAGACGTTGTAACTGACGATGACGATCGATAGCTTCATTTTCACGCTTCACTCTACACTTCTTCCGTCGTCTCATCAATACAGCGGCCTACCGTCGGCATGACAAACGGCAGGCATAACAGCAGGATGATGGCCAGATAGCCGAACGTGGGGTTCATAAACATATAATATAAATAGGTGTTGACCACCATCGGCACCTCGAGTACCAGCAGCCTCAGCATGCCCCACATCAACATAGCAGGCTCCTTGCGTGTGATGAGATCTGCATGGATCTTCGGGAATTTGAAAAGTCGCAAGCCCAGAAAGGCTGCCACCAGCGTGGTCAGCTCCATCGCGGTCGTCGCCACGAATTCCGTCTGCTTGCTGTCGGCCAACGCGCCCGACTCCAACACACCAGACTCGTATAGTGCCACCAAAGCCAGCGCCACGGCGACTAACGACACAAAAACCAACGTCAATAGTTTACTTACTTTCTTCATATCTCTGTTTCTTTTATTTTCCTTCGAATAAAGTACGGTTCTGGATCGAGCGGCCCAGCGTCACCTCGTCGGTATATTCCAACTCGTCGCCCACGGAGATGCCCCTCGCGATGATGCTCACCTTCACATCGCTGAACGATGCCAGCTTGCGATAGATATAGAAGTTGGTGGTGTCGCCCTCCATCGTAGAGCTCAGAGCGAGGATGACCTCCTTGACATCCCCCTCGCCTACTCGCTTCACCAACGAGTCGATCTCGATGTCATTAGGGCCGATTCCGTCCATCGGAGAGATGATGCCGCCCAGCACATGATAGAGACCGTGATACTGCTGGGTGTTCTCGATGGCCATCACGTCCTGGATATTCTCCACCACACAGACCAGAGAGCTGTCGCGTCGGGGATCGGCACAGATGGGACAGATGTCGGAATCGCTGATGTTATGGCATTTCTGGCAGTATTTCACCTCATACTTCATCTGTTCAATAGCCTCCGCCAAACGCTCCACATCTTCGGTATCTTGTCTCAGCAGGTGAAGCGCCAACCGCAGGGCTGTCTTTCGTCCGATGCCCGGCAGTCGTGAGAGCTCTGAGACCGCTTTTTCCAATAATTGTGATGGATATTTCTGATGAAGCATATGATTATAAATTTGATATCTATGATTACCTATCCCCCGATTTCAGACAATTCCAACCAACGGAGGGATTTTTCGTCAAGCTCGTCCTTCAGGAGAGGCAGTCGTTTGCTTTTTTCCGTCAGTTCATCGATAGAGAGCGTTCCGCTGCAAAGCGCCTCTTCCAGCTGTCGCTGTTCCTCCTCAAGAGCGGCAATCTCTTTCTCCAAGCGCTCGAACTCGGTTTTCTCCTTGTAGGTCATTTTTCTCCTAGCCATTCTAGAATTACTAGCCACTCTAGGATTGCTAGATTCTCTAGGATTATCTGCCTCCTTAGTATTTGTTGGCTGAAGAGCCTGCCACTCACGATACTGCGTATAGTTGCCAGGAAAGTCCTTAATCTCACCATCGCCCTTGAACACCAGCAGATGATCCACCACCTTATCCATGAAATAACGGTCGTGGCTCACCACAATCACGCACCCGGGAAAATCCTGAAGGTATTCTTCCAGTATCTGCAGCGTTACGATGTCGAGGTCGTTGGTAGGCTCGTCGAGCACGAGGAAGTTCGGGTTCTTCATCAGCACCGTACAGAGGTAGAGCTTACGACGTTCGCCCCCAGAGAGCTTATATACATAGTTATGCTGCTGCTCAGGCGTGAAGAGGAAATACTGCAGGAACTGCGAGGCGGAGAAGTGCTTACCACCGCCCATGTCGATATATTCTGCGATGTCGCGGATGACGTCGATGACCTTCTGCTGGTCGTCGAACTGCAGCCCTTCCTGCGAGAAATAGCCGAAGCGCACGGTGTCGCCGATATCGAAGCGGCCACTGTCAGGCGGAATCTGCCCTAAGAGTAACTTCAGGAAGGTAGACTTGCCCGTGCCGTTATTGCCCACGATGCCCATCTTCTCGAAACGCGAGAAATTATAGTAGAAGTCCTTCAGGATGATGAGGTCGTCGAACTGTTTGGACACATACTGGCATTCAAAAATCTTTGAGCCGATATAGACGTTCCTCGACTTCAGCCGGATCTGTCGCTCCTCAATGCGCTGCTTGGCCACACGCTCCAACTCATAGAAGGCCTCCTCACGATAGCGGGCCTTATGACCGCGCGCCTGTGGCATCCGTCGCATCCACTCCAGTTCCGTACGATAGAGGTTGTTGGCACGGGCAATCTCCGCCCGTTTGTTGTCGATGCGTTCCTGTCGCTTCTCCAGATAATAGGAGTAGTTGCCACGATAGGTATAGATGGTCTGGTCGTCGAATTCAAGAATCACGGTACAGACACGATCCAGGAAAAAACGGTCGTGCGTCACCATCAGCAACGTCCGTCGTCCTCTGGCCAGATAGCCTTCCAACCACTCAATCATCTCAAGGTCCAGATGGTTGGTAGGCTCGTCGAGTATCAAGAGATCGGGCTCTGTCAATAACACATTGGCTAAGGCCACACGCTTCTGCTGACCACCGCTCAATTGGCCCATAGGCTGTTGTAAGTCGCGTATCTTCAACTGCGTAAGCACCTGCTTGGCTTTCAGCACCTTCTCGGGATTGCCCTGGTGATTGAAGCAAGCATCGAGCACACTCTCCTCGGGGTCGAATACGGGTGACTGCTCCAGCATTCCCACCTTCAGATCGCGACGGAAGATGATACTGCCGTTATCGTAGCCCTCCTTGCCAGAAAGCACAGAAAGCAACGTCGACTTTCCCATGCCATTCTTGGCAATCAATCCTACCTTCTGACCCTCGGCAATGGAAAAACTGATGTCCTCGAAGAGCACCAGCGAGCCAAACGACTTGGTCAAGTTCTGTACGTCTAAGTATGGTACTTCCTTAGCCATTCTTCAGTTCCTGATTGATGCTGTCTATATAGTCGAGCACCTCATCTCTGCCCTGCTTCTTCTCCGAAGAGGTCACGAAGATGGGGGGCAACTCCTCCCAGCTTTCCAACAGCTTCTGGTTATAGGCCTCAACATTCTGCCGGACTTTCGTGGGCGAAAGCTTGTCGGCCTTGGTGAACACGATCGCAAAGGGTATACTCGACTGGCCCAGCCACTCGATAAACTCCAGGTCGATCTTCTGCGGCTCCAATCGCACGTCGACCAGCAAGAAGACGTTAACCAGCTGATCTCGCTGCAGGATATAGCCCTGTATCATCTGATCCAGCTTGGCAATCTCCTTCTTGGAACGCTTGGCGAAACCATAGCCGGGCAGATCTACCAGATACCATTCATTATTAATAATAAAATGGTTGATGAGCAGCGTCTTTCCCGGTGTGGCACTCGTCTTGGCCAACTTCTTGTTGTTCGTCAGCATATTGATGAGGCTCGACTTGCCCACATTCGACCGTCCTATAAACGCATATTCGGGCTTTGTATCCTTGGGACACATCGAAACCATCGGGGCGCTCAGCGTGAATTCTGCTTTCTTGATTTCCATATCAGTCTATTTTGGGTGCAAAGATAACACTTTTTTCGGGAAAAATTTGGAAGTTAGGAAAATAATATGTAACTTTGCACTCGATTTTCAAAAACACGCTTCCGTTCGGGAAGCATTTTTCACTCATTTTTCAAACTTATCGCAGTTATCAAGACTGCTTTGCGTGTATGTATACAAAAGAAGAATTAGAATCAATGGCAGTACCCGAATTAATGGGTATCGCAAATGAATTGGGTATCAAGGTGAAACAGGACGACTCACTCGAAAGCGTTGTCTATGCCATTCTTGACAAGGCAGCAGAAAACAGTGCTGCCGGTGGAGTTGCCCCCAAGAAGAAGAGAACACGTATTCAGAAAAAAGATACGAGCCGAGTCTATACGGTTACTGGCCAGGATGGTGAGAACCTCGATTCCGTTAAAAAGCGTAAGCCGGTAGAAATACCACCGCTTTTCAATGATCTGCCTGTTGCCAATGCCAAAGAAGAGACACCTGCCCCTGAGGAGGCTCCTGTCGTGAAGCCCAAGCGTCGTGGTCGTAAGTCCAAGGCAGAACTGGCTGCAGAGGCCGCTGCCGCCGAGGAGGCCCAGAAGCAGGCAGAAGCCGCTGCGGCAAAAGTGATTGAGACAGCTACCGAGCCTGAGTCTGTAATGCCCGAAGAGGGCCCTGCCGACTTTGTGCCCGAGGAGGCCTATTTCGCAGGCAATGCCGAGGAGGCTGGTGAGGAACAGTTGCAGATGATGGAGCAACTGAAGCAGAAATTAGAGCGTGGCCATGAGTACCACCCCTCTGAGGAACCTGAGGCTGAAAACGATGATGTCTGGGAAGGTGATCCGGGTGATGGCACCGACTTCATCACCGTGCTCGATATCCCTATCGAGGATCAGGCCGCTATTCCCACGCTTGACATCTTCGACCGTCCTGTGACATCACAGACGCCCGACAGAGGACAGGCCCAGACTGCCGCTGTACCCAAATATGAGTTCAATGATGTCATCTCTGCCAATGGCGTGCTTGAGATTCTGGCTGATGGTTATGGCTTCATCCGTTCCAGCGACTATAATTATCTCTCCTCACCCGACGATATCTACGTGTCTCCCGCACAGATTAAGGCTAATGGCCTGAAAACAGGCGATGTGGTAGACTGTACCGTTCGTCCACCGTTCGACAGCGAGAAATATTTTGCATTATGCAATGTCAAGGCCATCAACGGCCGCAACCCGTCGGAAGTCCGCAACCGTGTGGCTTTTGAGCACCTCACGCCTCTCTTCCCCGAGGAGAAGTTCACGTTATGCGGTGACAAGGCGACCACCAATCCCAGCGTCCGCATTGTCGACCTCTTCTCACCCATTGGTAAAGGCCAGCGTGCCCTCATCGTGGCACAGCCCAAAACCGGTAAGACCATCCTGATGAAAGACATCGCCAATGCCATCGCAGCCAACCATCCGGAGGCCTATATTATGATGTTGCTCATCGACGAGCGTCCTGAAGAGGTAACGGATATGGCCCGCACCGTTGATGCTGAGGTTATCGCCTCAACCTTCGACGAACCCGCCGACCGTCATGTCAAGATAGCAGGCATCGTGCTTGAGAAGGCCAAACGTATGGTGGAATGCGGACACGATGTCGTTATCTTCCTCGACTCAATCACCCGTCTGGCACGTGCCTACAATACTGCTCAGCCAGCCTCTGGTAAGGTTCTCACCGGTGGTGTCGATGCCAACGCCCTCCAGAAGCCCAAGCGTTTCTTCGGTGCAGCCCGCAACATCGAGGGAGGCGGATCACTGACCATCATCGCTACCGCATTGGTTGACACAGGTTCGAAGATGGACGAAGTAATCTTTGAGGAGTTCAAAGGAACCGGTAACTCAGAGATCCAGCTCAACCGTATGCTCTCCAATAAGCGCATCTTCCCAGCTATCGACCTGGTACAGTCGTCAACGCGTCGCGATGATCTGCTGCATGATGAGACCACTCTCAACCGAATGTGGATCATGCGTAAGTACATTGCTGAGATGAATCCCATCGAGGCTATGAACACCATCCGCGACCGTCTCGTGGCCACTCACGACAACGAAGAATTCTTACTGTCGATGAACGGATAAATCAATCGGCAACAACAAATAATCCCCGTCAATTCTGGCGGGGATTTTTGATGCGCGACGTCTCAGTCTGTTCCAGCATCCTGTCGGCAAGTCGGGCATTAGCCTCGGATTTGCCGTTAATCGTATCATAGACAAACTTCAGGTCCTCACGTCTTCCGCCATGTTTCAACACATGCACCAGGCAAAGATATTGCAGGGCCGTTCCTGACGAGAGGATATCGAGGTCGGTAACGGCTAATTGCGAAAGGGCCAGTTGATAGGCATCTTCACTATTTTCTTCGATGAACTGCTGCACGTCGCCAAGCGTTTCAAATCCAAAGGACTCAAGCAGCGGCAGGAATTTCATCAACGAGACAGGATAGATCTCTGCCTGATTGACGGCTGCAATACGCCGGTTCAGCCGCTCGAAGGGGTGCATCTCAAGATAACTGCGGAACGAGTCGCCCGACAGTGTCACTTCGTTGAGTTGGCCGCTCTTCACCAATGACTGTATCTGGCGGCGGTAGTCGGTGAGCACAGTGCGCAAACGGCTGAACTCTTCGTCAACCAACTCCAACATACCTGCCAAACGGCTGAACTGTCGCCTATATTCCTTAGGCATCTTCACCTCGCCTTTATAGCCGACGTCGTGTTCAATGGTCGACCAAACATGCTGCAAAGCCGTTCGCATTTGTATTTCAAAACGCAGGTCTACATCATCTTGGTGTTGATCCTTCAACCTGCAAATATAGTGCAGCGAATTATAACCGAAACTGTCCAGTTGGTGCAGTCTGCGCTTATCCACACTTTCCTGCCAGTCTACGTCAAAGATGCTTTTGACAATGGCCGCCACCTTGTCCACCTCGTCAGTATAGAAAGTGACGATACGCAGTCCCACCAGATCAGTTATGTCGTAGATGGTCTTGTACTTCGCTCCCTTTCTTTCGAGTTTTCCAATCAACGACTTCTCGGTTTTCACCCGATACTCAATACTATTCACATAAATACCCTGCTCACGGAGCGCACCTTGCAGCTGGTCATAGACCGTCTTGGCAATACTATCCAACGATGGATACAATTCGCGATATTGTTGTAACAACGCCTCACCATGAGGGTCAAGTTTCACATTATTCTCCATTTGCACATTTTTATTATTTAATTCAGATGCTGTTCCAAACCATCATTTTTTATTTCTTCTCCGTCAGAACTGGCAATGAGATATGATAACGCACAGCAAGAAAGCGGATGAGACAGGTAACGATAAAGCTGGTGACTGCACACCACTCCACAGGCAAGCCGAACTCGGCAAGACCCCAGTAGACCACACCACCCAACACACAGGCGATAGCATAGATCTCCTTATGAAAGATGACAGGTTCGTTGTTGAGCAGCACATCGCGGATGACACCACCAGCAGAGCCCGTGATGCAACCCATGATGATGGCTACCCAGAACGGTTGACCAAAGAGCAGACTCTTCTGAATGCCGGCAATGGTGAACAGAGCGAGACCCAAAGTGTCGAACACAAACCAGGCATTCTTCAATGGTTCCATCCACTTGCCAAACAGCACCACTGTCATCAAGGCCACAGCGGTACAGATCATGTAAATAGGTGTGGTCATCCAGAAAGGTGTGGTAGAAAGCATCACATCGCGGATGGTACCTCCGCCAATTGCCACAGCGATACCACAGACATAACCGCCAAACCAGTCGAAATGCTTGGCTGCTGCATGCCGAATGCCCGAGATGGCAAAGGCAAAGGTGCCCAACAGTTCAATAACTCTGATGATGATGTCCTGTTCCATATTCAGTTTTCAAACCGTTTGCCCCAATAGTTCTTCATCCGCTCCAGAAGCTTCTCCTCAGCGGGCGAGTGCTGTCCATGCCAGATGCGTTCGTTGACAAGCTCATCGGGCAGATATTGCTGAGGTGTGAAGTGACCAGGATAATCGTGGGGATACTTATAGCCATCGTGATAACCCAATTCTTTCATCAGTTGTGTGGGAGCATTGCGGATGGGTAGCGGCACAGGTTGATTGCCTGTTTGGCGCACCAGTGAGAGAGCAGCATCGATACCCAAATAGGCACTATTGCTCTTCGGCGATGTGGCCAGATAGACAGTGGCCTCTGCCAGCGGGATGCGTCCCTCAGGCCAGCCAATCTTGTTGACGGCATCAAAGGCAGCATTAGCTAACAGCAGGGCGTTAGGATTGGCCAGACCAATATCCTCGGCAGCAGAGATGACCAATCGGCGTGCGATAAACACAGGGTCTTCCCCACCCTCAATCATCCGAGCCAACCAATAGAGGGCGGCATCGGGATCACTGCCACGAATCGACTTGATAAAAGCAGAGATAATATCGTAATGCATCTCGCCATCCTTATCATAAGCCAAAGGGTTCTGCTGAAGGCGAAGATTCACCAGCTCATCGGTAATGACAATGGCCTTATCTGAGGACTCAGAGTTCTCCGAATAATCCGATGATTCCGACTCCACCACAAGTTCCAGAATATTAAGCAGTTTGCGGGCATCGCCTCCACTGAACCTTAAAAGCGCTCCGGTCTCTCTTAATTCAATGTTCTTTTCCTTCAGTTCTACATCAGTATGAATGGCACGATCGAGCAGTTGCAGCAGGTCGTCCTTGTCAAGTGACTTGAGTACATAGAGCTGACAACGGGATAATAGCGGCCTGATGACCTCGAAGGAGGGATTCTCGGTAGTAGCACCGATGAGGGTAATCACTCCCCGCTCGACAGCTCCTAATAAGGAGTCCTGTTGTGACTTGGAGAAACGATGGATCTCGTCGATGAAGAGGATGGGCGACGCCTCGTTGAAGAAACGGCCTTTCTGTGCCTTCTCAATCACATCGCGCACATCCTTCACACCGCTGGTCACAGCCGAAAGTGTATAGAAGGGGGTTTCCAAGCGGTGGGCAATAATCTGCGCCAACGTGGTCTTACCCACACCTGGCGGTCCCCAGAGGATGAACGAGGAAATACGTCCTGCGTCGATCATCTTTCGCAGGACAGCTCCCTCACCTACCAGATGTTGCTGACCAATATAGTCGTCAAGCGTGCGGGGGCGGAGTCTTTCAGCCAGTGGTTGTGACATATTTATGTGCAAAGTTACATTAAAATGCCAAAAGAACAAAAAAAAAGGCCAAAAAACTTGTGAATAATAAATAAAGTTAATACATTTGCAGAAAATTAGCAAAAAAACAAATAAAATGGCAAGAACAAAACAACAAACAGAGGACACCAATGTCATATCTTTGAAGACACTTACTAAGAGTTCTGTATGGGATATTCAGGAGAACGACGTGTTCCGTATGCTTGACTCAGGTGTCAAAGATGCGGATATCCGCGAAAACCTGCGCCACTACATAGACTTGATACGCAGCGCCTTCGAGATTATTGAAATCAAGGAAGAGGGGGCCAACGTGAAGAAAGCCTATGAGAAGAAAGGATTCAAAGTATTTTCTCTCAAACTCGACGAGAACAAGAAACTCTCGTGGGGTGTCAAGAAAAAGCCCATCCTTCGCGTGACCGACCTGACCTATGAGAACATCCGCCACATCTCTGCCAACAAACTGCTGGAGGTGATAGAACGCAACTTCGGAGGCGGATGGGACTCGCTCGCACAGTCTGTACAGGACATCATTCTGAGCGGCTTCGACATCTCGACCACCACACTGCCCAAAGACCGTCTGCACAAGAAAGGCGGCATGTATGAGAAAAAGGTGGCCGATGGTTTCGAGGTGCTCGAAATACCAAAGGGTAACTGGGTTGAGGCCATTTTCGCCAAACTCAAACCCGAACAGGAGAAACCCAAGATGAAGTTCGGCTCTGACGATGAAGATGAGGAAATCGACGATGACGAGGACTTCGAGGTTAAGGACGACTATAAGAACCACGACGATGAGGACGATGCCGTGGAGGACCCCGACGATGACCAGATCACCGAGGACAATTACTCGACGATGATGGACTTGGGCGGTGAAGACCCCGACGACGAGGCTGCACAGCTGTCGGATTATGTAGACGAATAAACATCCATTTATAAACCATTAATTAATTCAACACAAACAATGAACATTCCTTCAGTATTCTGGCTCGTGCCCGTCGCTTCGATTGTGGCATTGGGCATGGCGTACACCTTCTTCCGTCAGATGATGGCGGCTGATGAGGGTACGCCCCGCATGAAAGAGATTGCTCTTTATGTTCGTAACGGTGCGATGGCCTACCTCAAGCAGCAGTACAAGGTGGTGGGTATCGTTTTCGTAGTGCTCTGCGCCCTCTTCGCCTTCATGGCGTACGGCCTCAACGTACAGAACCCCTGGGTTCCTTTCGCTTTCCTGACTGGCGGTTTCTTCTCCGGTTTGGCAGGTTTCTTCGGTATGAAGACCGCTACCTATGCCTCTGCCCGTACAGCCAATGCTGCCCGTGAGAGCCTCGATGCCGGTCTGAAGATTGCCTTCCGCTCAGGTGCTGTGATGGGACTCACCGTAGTAGGTCTTGGCCTGCTCGACATCGCCATCTGGTTCGTGGTACTCAATCATTTCGATCAGGACGGACTTATCTCCATCACCACCACCATGCTGACCTTCGGTATGGGTGCCTCGACTCAGGCCCTCTTCGCCCGTGTCGGTGGTGGTATCTATACGAAGGCTGCCGACGTGGGTGCCGACATTGTGGGTAAGGTGGAGGCCGATATCCCTGAGGATGATCCCCGCAACCCCGCTACTATCGCTGATAACGTGGGTGACAACGTAGGTGACGTGGCGGGTATGGGTGCCGACCTCTACGAGAGCTACTGTGGAAGTGTGCTCTCTACGGCTGCCCTCGGTGCTGCCGCTTTCGGTGTAGCCGGTCTCGACATCCAGTTGAAGGCTGTCGTAGCCCCGATGCTGATTGCTGCAGTAGGCGTATTCCTCTCACTCTTAGGTATTTTCCTCGTCCGTACGAAGGAAGGCGCCACAATGAAGGATCTGCTCCGCTCACTCTCACTTGGAACCAATGTCTCGGCTGTGCTCATTGCCATTGCCACCTTCGGTATCCTCTATTTCCTGGGTATCGAGAACTGGCTCGGTCTCTCCTTCTCAGTCATCTCAGGTCTGGCTGCAGGTGTCATCATCGGACAGGCAACAGAATACTACACCTCTCACTCTTACAAGCCAACACAGAAGATTTCTGAGGCTGGACAGACTGGTGCCGCTACTGTTATCATTAAAGGTATAGGTACGGGTATGATCTCAACCTGCGTTCCTGTGATTACTATCGGTGTTGCCATCATGCTCAGTTACCTTTGTGCCAATGGTTTCGACCTCTCTATGACATCTGAGAGTCTGTCGCACGGTCTGTATGGAATCGGTATCGCTGCTGTGGGTATGCTCTCTACACTGGGCATCACATTGGCAACTGACGCCTATGGTCCTATTGCCGACAATGCAGGTGGTAACGCTGAGATGTCACAACTGGGTGAGGAAGTGCGCCACCGTACGGATGCGCTCGACGCCTTAGGCAACACCACAGCTGCTACAGGTAAGGGCTTCGCCATCGGTTCTGCTGCCCTCACGGCTCTGGCACTGCTGGCTTCCTATATCGAGGAGATCAAGATTGCAATGGCCCGTGCCGACGTGATGATGCAGAATGTCAAGGGTGACCTCATTTCCGCTGCTGATGCCAATATTCCTGACTTCATGAACTATTTCCAGGTGAACCTGATGAACCCGAAGGTGCTCGTAGGTGCCTTTATCGGTGCAATGGCAGCCTTCTTGTTCTGTGGTATGACCATGGAGGCTGTAGGCCGTGCTGCTGAGAAGATGGTACAGGAGGTACGTCGTCAGTTCAAGGAGATTGCCGGTATTCTCGAAGGAACAGGAACACCCGACTATGGCCGTTGCGTAGAGATCTCTACCCGTGCTGCCCAGCACGAGATGATCATTCCGTCGGTACTTGCCATCGTCATCCCCATCATCGTCGGTTGTGTGCTGGGTGTAGCAGGTGTGCTTGGTTTGTTGGTTGGTGGTCTGGCTGGTGGCTTCACACTGGCTGTGTTCATGGCCAATGCAGGTGGTGCCTGGGATAACGCCAAGAAGAACATCGAGGAAGGTGCCTTCGGAGGCAAGGGTTCTTTTGCCCATAAGGCATGTATCGTGGGCGACACCGTGGGCGATCCTTTCAAGGACACATCTGGTCCTTCTCTGAACATCCTCATCAAGCTGATGTCAATGGTCAGCATCGTGATGGCCGGACTTACAGTCGCCTTTATGTAAGATGACAAATCACCACAATAAGATAGCCGCTGAACAAATTCCAGCGGCTATTTTTTTGTGGTTCTAATCGTTCATGCTTTAATCCTTCAGCTGTTCCAGCTTTTTCTGGCCTTTTTCCGTACAGAGGCCCCGCAGCGAGACAAACGAGATGCCCCTGAAGAGTTCCTCGATGCTATACTGGCTGTAGAGGCGCTGCTCCATCACATAGCTCCCCAAGCCTTCAAACAAGCGGGCTGCCAGTTCGTAGTTGATATCATCGCGGAAATAGCCCTCGCTGACACCACGCTCAAAGAATTTTATCATATTCTCACGCGTATCCATCCGCTCACGATTCAGGTAGCGAAGCACACGCGGATATTTGACGAGGTCGTCATAGAAAAGCGGATTGGTTTTATTCGACTCCTCCACCCTGATGCGATAGTACTTCACCAACGTATCCATCAGGTCTTTGTCTTTCTTCAGCTCTGCAATCTTCGCCTTCTGACGCTCATGGAAGGTCTTGACACACTCATAGAGCAATTCCTCTTTCGTTGCATAGAGTTCATACATGGTACGCTTCGAGATGTTGAGGCTCTCAGCGATATCGTCCATTTTAACGGCACGGATGCCCTTCTCAGCGAATGCCTTCATCGCCGTTTTGAGAATCACCTCGTGCAAACCCTTCTTATAAGCCGTGATTGTTTTCTTTTCTTGCATATTCTTGCAGATTTGGCTACAAAGTTACAAAAAAAAGAATGAAAAGTACCAAAATATGTGCAAAAAGAAAAAAAAATTTTGTAATTTTGCGGGCGATTTGCAAAAAAACTCATTTCTGAAGGATAATAATACACTATTAATAGCATCATTAAAATGGTTAAGATTTCAAAAGAAGCAGCCCTCGAATATCATCAGAGCGGAAGACCAGGCAAGATTGAGGTAAAGCCTACGAAGGCGTACAGAACACAAACAGACTTAAGTTTAGCATACTCCCCGGGTGTGGCGTTTCCATGTCTCGAAATTCAGGAGGATCCCAACAATGCTTATAAGTATACCGATAAGGGCAATCTTGTTGCCGTTATCTCCAATGGTACGGCCGTATTAGGTTTGGGCGATATCGGTGCCATGAGCGGTAAACCCGTGATGGAAGGCAAGGGTCTGCTCTTCAAGATCTATGGTGGTATCGACGTGTTCGACATTGAGGTGGCTGAGAAGGACCCCGAGAAGTTCTGCGAGGCTGTGGAGCGCATCGCCCCCACCTTTGGTGGCATCAACCTCGAGGACATCAAGGCCCCCGAGTGCTTCTATATCGAGGAGCGTCTGAAGAAGACCCTTGACATTCCTGTGATGCACGACGACCAGCACGGTACGGCCATCATCTCTGCAGCAGGACTGAAGAATGCGATGGAGGTGATTGGTAAGGACATCAAGAAAGTGAAAATCGTTGTCAATGGTGCCGGTGCTGCCGCTATCTCATGTACCAAACTCTATATGGCCATCGGAGCACAGAAGGAGAATATCGTGATGCTCGACTCGAAGGGCGTCATCTCCACCGAACGTCAGGACCTTAATGAACAGAAGAAATTCTTCGCCACCTCACGCTCGGATATCCACACGCTGGCCGAAGCCGTTAAGGATGCCGACGTGTTCGTAGGCCTATCCAAGGGCAACGTGCTCTCGAAGGAGATGGTCAGGACGATGGCTAAGGATCCCGTCATCTTCGCGCTGGCCAATCCCGTGCCCGAGATTTCCTACGAGGATGCTATGGATGCCCGTCCCGACGTGCTGATGTCCACAGGCCGTACTGACTATCCTAATCAGATTAATAATGTCATCGGTTTCCCCTATATCTTCCGTGGTGCCCTCGACGTGCATGCTACTGCCATCAACGAAGAGATGAAGCTTGCTGCCGTTCATGCCATCGCCGACCTGGCCAAGCAGCCTGTGCCCGATGTGGTGAATGATGTGTATCATGTGAACAATCTCACTTTCGGACGCGATTACTTTATTCCGAAACCCGTCGACCCACGACTCATCACCGAGGTTTCCGCTGCCGTTGCCAAGGCTGCCATCGAAAGTGGTGTAGCCCGCAAACAGATCGAAAACTGGGATGAATACAAGGACTCGCTGAGCGTACTGCTGGGGCAAGAGACGAAACTCACTCAGAAACTCTATGCCACAGCCTCAGCCCATCCGCAGCGTGTGGTATTCGCCGAAGCCGTCCACCCCACTATGCTCAAGGCCGCCGTCCAAGCCAAGGCAGAAGGAATCTGCTACCCCGTATTGCTTGGTAACGATGAGGTAATCACCAAGTTAGCCAAGAGCCTTGACCTTTCACTTGAAGGTATTGAAATCGTCAATTTGCGTCATCCTAACGAGCAGGAGCGTCGTGAGCGTTATGCCCGCATCCTCACCGAAAAGCGTCAGCGCGACGGCTACACCTTCCAAGAGGCCAACGACAAGATGTTCGAGCGCAACTACTTCGGTATGATGATGGTGGAAACCGGCGAGGCCGATGCATTCATCACAGGTCTCTATACGAAATACTCGAATACCATCAAGGTAGTGAATGAAGTCATCGGTATCCGTCCTGAATACCAGCACTTCGGTGCCATGCATATCATCAACTCGCCCAAGGGCACCTATTACATCGCTGATACTTTGGTAAACGAGAATCCTGATACAGACACCCTTATCGATATCGCTAAGCTCGCTGCTACTGCCGTAAGATTCTTCAATGTGAAGCCCGTCATTGGCATGATGAGCCATTCTAACTTCGGCTCTTCCACCAGCTCTGGTGCCAAGAAAGTGAAGCGTGCTGTAGAGCAGATGCAGGAGATGTATCCAGACCTGCCCATTGACGGAGAAATGCAGCTGGACTGCGCCCTCGACAACGAGCTGCGCGATGAGCAGTATCCGTTCACGCGCCTGAAAGGCAAGAAGGTGAACACGCTCATCTTCCCCAACCTCACCTCTGCCCGTTCCTCTTATAAGATGCTACAGATGCTGGGCAGTGATGCGGAAATCATCGGTCCGATTCAGATGGGACTGAACAAGGCCATCCACTTCATCGACTTCGGTGCCTCCGTACGCGATGTGGTGAATATTGTCGCTGTGGCCACCATCGATGCCTACGTCGATAAAATCAAGAGCAAACTAACCGCACTCGGCAAGTAAGATATTGTTAATATATCTTAAGTCTTTTGACGCAGTTTTTACTTTTCAGTAAAGGCTGCGTCAAATTTTTATAATTTAAATAAATCAACTTATCATTATTAACAAATTAAACATCATTTTATGAAAAAGATTATTCTTTCGTTGATGGCACTCACAAGCCTGACGGCGTATGCTCAGTTTGGTGCGCCAAGACAGAACCCCACTGTTCCTTCAGTAACTGAAAACGTTGTTGAAGATTTCAAGCCTGCCACCTCCAATCAGGACAACAAGCAGTACCCGATGGTTAATTCACAGCGCATGGTTCGTGCACAGATCTCGGCTCCTAACGCCACTGCCGTAGGACTCGACATCGCAGGTAAGATTTATTCGATGACTAAGGATGCGAACGGTGTATGGACTGGCACATCAGAGCCTCAGGACGAGGGTTTCCACTACTATCAGCTCAACATCGACGGCGCTTCTGTTCCCGATCCAGGCAGCCTTTACTACTATGGCGCCAGCCGTTGGGGTAGCGGCATTGAGATTCCTTCAGCCGACCAGGATTTCTGGCAGGTGAAGAATGTGCCGCAGGGCTCAGTAAGCGAGGTATTCTACTGGTCAACCTACACAGAGAAGATGCGTCGCTGCCACGTCTATCTGCCCGCCGAGTATTTCACCAATCCCACCAAGAAATTCCCCGTTCTGTATCTGCAGCATGGTATGGGTGAGAACGAGTACGGATGGGCCGAGCAGGGTCATACCGCTCAGATTCTCGACAACCTGATTGCCGAGGGTAAGGCTGTTCCATGCATCATCGTGATGGACAATGGTCTGAACACCAGCCGTCCTGGTGAGCAGGGCGGTTTCGGTGGCTTCGGTGGCGGCCAGCGTCCGCAGGGTGCTCCTGGTGCAGGTCAGGGTCCCCGTCCGCAAGGTGCTCCTCAGGGAGGCTTTGGTGGTCAGCGTCCGCAAGGTGCTCCCGGTCAGAGTGGCCAGCGTCGTGGCGGCTTTGGTGGCTTCGGTGGTTTCTCTGAAGGCTTCAAGAATGTGCTCTTCAATGATATCATCCCGATGGTCGAGAAGAACTACCGTGTGATTGCCGATGCTCAGCATCGTGCTTATGCCGGTCTTTCCATGGGTGGTATGCAGGCTCGTGAAATTACGCTTGCCAATCCTGAGAAGTTCGCCTATGTAGGTTCTTTCAGCAGCGGTGCATGGAATGTCGACCAGGTGAAGAATTCAGAAGGCTTCGCCAAGAACGTCAAGTTGCTCTTCATGAGCGGTGGCGGCAAGGAAAACATGGGTTGTGTTGAGGCAGCTAAGAGTATCAAGGAACAACTCGGTATGAATGCTGTAGGTTATGAATCTCCCGGCACAGCCCACGAGTGGCACACATGGCGTCGTAGCCTCTATCAGTTCGCTCAGTTGATATTCAAATAATAATTCTACATACTACTTTTTGAAGTAGAGGCGGTGTTTGCCATCCGGCAGATGCTGCCTCTTTTTAGTTTGGCACGGTATTTGCACGGAGAAATGTAAAAGGTAAAAAAATAAAAAGGTAAAATAAGAACAATTATGCAAAAAGGTAACATCGGGGTTACAACCGAGAACATCTTCCCCGTCATCAAAAAGTTTCTTTATAGCGACCACGAGATTTTCCTTCGTGAAATGGTTTCCAATGCCGTCGATGCCACGCAAAAGATGAAAACGCTGGCAGCACAGGGCGAATTTAAGGACGACCTGGGTGACTTGACCGTCCGCGTGAATTTCGATGCCGACAAGGGCACTATCACCATCAGCGACCACGGTATCGGCATGACCGAGGAGGAAATCGACAAGTACATCAACCAGATTGCTTTCTCTGGCGTCAGTGATTTCCTCGAGAAGTATAAGGACAATGCCAACAACATCATCGGCCACTTCGGTCTCGGTTTCTATTCTTCGTTCATGGTGTCGAAGAAGGTTGAGATCATTACCAAGTCGTACAAGGAAGGCGCGAAGGCCGTGAAGTGGAGCTGCGACGGCTCACCTGCCTACGAGATCGACGATGCAGAACGTGAGGATCGTGGCTCCGACATCATCCTCTACATCGACGACGACAGCAAGGAGTTCCTCGACAAATACAAGCTCGAGGGCCTGCTCCAGAAGTACTGCAAGTTCATGGCTGTGCCCATCGCCTTTGGCAAGAAACAGGAGTGGTCGAAAGACGAGAGCAAGATGGTCGACACCAATGAGGATAATATAATTAATAATGTAGAGCCGCTGTGGACGAAAGCCCCTTCGACGCTGAAGGACGAGGACTACAAGTCGTTCTACCGCACCCTCTACCCCATGAGCGACGAGCCGCTGTTCTGGATTCATCTCAACGTCGACTATCCTTTCAACCTCACGGGTATCCTCTACTTCCCCAAGATCAAGTCGAACATCGAACTTCAGAAGAACAAGATCCAGCTCTACTGCAACCAGGTATTCGTGACCGATCAGGTGGAAGGCATCGTGCCTGAGTTCCTTACCCTGCTGCATGGTGTCATCGACTCTCCCGACATTCCTCTGAACGTATCACGCTCCTATCTGCAGAGCGACCGCGAGGTGAAGAAGATCTCCACCTATATCACCAAGAAAGTGGCCGACCGCCTGAAGGCCATCTTCTCGGAAAACCGCAAGGAGTACGAGGAAAAGTGGGATGACCTGAAGCTCTTCATCAACTACGGCATCCTCTCCGAGGAAGGTTTCTACGATCGCGCCAAGGATTTTGCCCTTATGAAGGACACAGAGCGCAAATATTTCACTTTCGATGAGTATAAGACACTCATCGAGGCCAACCAGAAGGATAAGGACGATACCCTCGTCTACCTCTACGCTACAGACAAGGAGGAGCAGTATTCCTACATCAAGGCCGCTCAGGACAAAGGCTACAGCGTGCTGCTGCTTGACGGTCAGCTCGACGTGCCCACCATCCAGACTTTGGAGCAGAAGTTCGAAAAGAGCCGCTTCACCCGTGTCGACAGCGATGTCATCGATCGTCTCATCGTAAAGAGCGATGCCCCGAAGAGCAACCTCAGCGACGAGCAGAGTGACAATTTGTCAGCCGTCTTCCGCACCCAGTTGCCAAAACTCGACAAGACCGAGTTCATGGTGCAGGTAGATGCCCTCGGTGCCGAGGCTCGTCCGGTGGTCATCACCCAGAACGAATACATGCGCCGTATGAAGGAAATGAGCAAGTTCCAGACCGGCATGGGTTTCTACGGACAAATGCCTGATTCCTTCAACCTCGTACTCAACAGCGACCATCCATTGGTGAAGAAAGTGCTCGACGACAGCGAGGCTGCAACAGCCGAGGCCCTCAAGCCCATCCTCGCAGAACTGAAGGGTCAGGAGGCCCGTCTGGCTGCCATCCGTCAGGCTCAGGATAAGAAGAAGTACGACGAGATCACGCAGGAAGAGAAAGATCAGAAGGCTGAGGCCGAGAAAGCCGTACAGGCCGAGAAGGACAAGAAGACCGCAGTCATCGCCGACTACGCCAAGGACAACTCCATCGTCCACCAGCTCATCGATCTGGCCCTACTCCAGAACGGCATGCTAAAAGGCGAGGCCCTCGACCGCTTCCTCAAACGCTCCGTCGACCTCATCAAATAATTAGCACGACCGCTGTATGATATCGCCCTGTCCGAAGCAAATCTTTGCCACGGGCGGGGTAAATTTCTTACTGAAGAGATTTTTATTCTACGCCACCTATGATAATACGACGGCTACAGATGCATATCAGGTCTACTACGTGAACATTGAGGAAAGCATCATCTATGATGATGACGTGACCATAGATTCCTACCGCTGGCCTCGGTGAGCAGATTGAAGCTACGGTGTAAGAGTTGTATGCCGGCCCTGGTGCCGTCTGCAAAACCCTTAACAAATACGTTGCAGCCCGATAAAACAAATCATCCCCCCTCATGTGGTGGGGATGATTTTTATAACAATCTGACTTTTAACGGCAATTACGCCTTGGAATTGCGTAGGCTACTGCAATACCACCTTACCATTAATGATGACGATTCCCTGATAGTCGGCACTGACCTTCTGGCCTGCCAGGTTATATCTGATTCCGTCAGCCGTGGTCTTTGTACTGATGACAGGTTGAATACCATCCTGCTGGGCCATCAAGTAACGGTGGCGCAAAGCAGAGCGCACGGCATAGTACGCAGGTTTCTTGTCCAACTGTGCGGTAAATAGTAACGGACTGGAACTCTCTCGCCAGCTGTTGTTATCCTTCAGTCCCCAGATCACCATGCTTGGACAGTTGTCGTGGTTCAGCATGATGTCGGTGATGACGCGGTAATTGCGGGCCTGCTCCAGCAGGTTCTCCTCCGAGGTATTTGGAATACCCATATCAAGTTCGGTGATAATGCACAGCAAGCCAGCCTCTTCGAAGCGACGGATGGTGTTGTCGAACTTCACGCTATCGACATCGCCTATCGAGAAATGACACTGCAGGCCCACGCCGTCGATGGGGATACCTGCATTCTTCATACGCACCGCCAGATTATAGAATGCAGCCGATTTCGCCTTGCCCTGAAACTCTACGCCATAGTCGTTCAGATAGAGTATGGCATCAGGATCTGCCTGGTGTGCATAGACAAAGGCTGAATCAACGTAGTCATCGCCGATGGCCTGCTGCCACACACAGTTCTTTTTCAGTTCGTAGCCATCAGGGTTAGTGCGCACGATGCTCTGGTTATCGTCGAGGCACTCGTTCACCACATCCCACTCGCGCACCTTGCCCTTGAAGTGCTGCATCACGTTGGTGATATGGTCCTTCATGATTTTCAGCGCCTCCTCGCGGGTCCAGTTCTTGTCGTTGGTCTTGCCGCCGTCTGACGATATCCAGTCGGGCGACTGCTGGTTCCATACGAGACAGTGGCCACGCATCGCCATTTTCTTGCGGTTGGCGAAGTTGACAATCTGGTTAGCGGTGCCATAGTAGAAGCTGCCGTTTTTGCCTCCGAAAGCCTCGGGCTTCATTTCGTTCTCTGCCACAAGCATATTGAACTGGAAGCCTACAGCCTCCGTCTCTGGCAACGACGAGTCGGTCAGGTCGTTCTTATAGAGTGAAATGGCGGTACCAATATACTTGCCGTTCTGGTTGGCGTAGTATTTCAGCGATTTCTTGTCCTGAGTGTCGTCGATACCATCGTCGTAGAAGGCCCCCATGGTGCTCTGCGGATTGTCGGGGTTATCCGGATTATCCGGACCGGCCATGTTGTCGAAGGAAACGAGGCGGGCGCTCAGGAAGTATATGCCGCCGATGCCGGTGGTTATAGTCTCCTCGACCTCCCACGTATATTTATTGGCGCGGACGTCGAAATGCCAATTGCCTTCTTTGTCGTTGATATATTTGGCAACCATCACATCGATTTCGTCGCCTATCTGTAGCTGATCGTCGTCAGCCACCACGATGTCGATGACGGGCATGCGGTCGCTCATCATGAAGTCCTCGGTCGTCGGGCTGTACGTGACGTCGCCGTTGACAGACAGTCCGTTGCTATGCTCCCCTGCTGTGCGAGTGTTTACGCGGATCACCGAGGCAGGGTGCAAGATGAGATTGGCATTTTTATCCGTAACGTAATTCGTCAGCGCAAGCCATCCGTTGCCATCCACACCGGGCTCGATGGTGCCATAGCAGTCTACCGTTCCGCCGATGCTGCCCGTGCCGCCAAGGATACCCTTGCTGAATACGAAGGCGATGGCCTCAGAGGGGTTAGGCTTTGCGCCGAGGGCACCACGCAGCTTTCCGCTCTCAGCGGCCTCGCGGTCGTTCATCACCAGCACGCGGCCCTCCTGGATGCGCAGCGCGCCGCTCAGATAGTTGTCATTGCCGGTAATCGACAATGTACCCGTACCTTCTTTTATAATACCCAGCATCGTGTCGTCGCGATAGCCTGACGGGGCAATCGTTCCCGCCAGCGTGGCGTCGGTATTCGTGAGGCCAAGCATATAGAAAGCCGAGCGTGAATTCTTCATATAGCCCGACAGCTTTGAGCCTTCCTCGGTCTGCAGCTCACCGATGCGGAAGCCGGAGCCCGCCGTGTTGGCCTCGGTACAGAGGGTGGCGCCCTTGTGCAGCGTCACGCGGTTGTTCTCCAGACTGCGGTTCACCTTGCTCAGGTCGATGTTCTCCGGCGAGAAGGCCTTGCCGCCGTGCATCAGCACCACGTTGTAGGAACCGGCCGAGGGCGCGTTCTCTTTGTAGGGCCAGATATGCACGTCGCCCGTATAGTCAGCCCACTCGTTCCACTTCTTTTCAGAGTTGCCTAAGTATCCGCGCTCACCGCCGGCAAAGAGGTTCAATACACCGCTACCCGTAATCTTCGGACTGAAGTAGCAATAGCGTGCCATCATCACGTCTACGGTGTCGCCCTGCTGTAATGTGAAAGCTGTACTGTACGACTTGGCAGTATTGTCAGTGTTGTCACCGCTGATGTCGATGGTCCGCTTCTGGGCATCAGCCTGCGTCAGTGCCATCAGCAGCATCAGATTTGCTATCAGATATCTCTTCATATCGTATCTATTTTAGTATATTTTCTGTTTTCGGCCACAAAGGTACAAATATCTGCGAAGATAACCAACAGAATGGCGCAGAAAATTGTCGAAACCAAGGAATAATTACCGTGTTAACTATTCAGAACGGTTTTCGTTCAGACATATGAAGTGCTGAGGCAATTAACGATTATTCGACCGGTTTTACGTATTGGCGTTTGGAGTGCAAAAACAGTCAATTCGGGCTACAGAATCCAGCAGAAATGTCGGTACTCTAAGCGAGAGCACCCGTACGGCCCCCACCACGAGCTGTATGGGCTACAGCTCATTCTGAAGAAAAAAAACGAATTGTTTGGCAGTTCGGGGAATTTTATTTATCTTTGCACTCAAAGTGTACGAATAGGAACTAAACCTAAACATCACAGATATATTATTTACCAATTATTACAAAACAGACAATGAATATCAAGAAATCCTTTCTGACAACACTGACAATGATGTGGGCTTTGATGATGATGGTGTCGATATCATCGTGCAGGGTCAACAACGACTTCCCTGTAGATCCCACACCAGATCCGTCGCAACTATCTGACTATACTATTATTTACTATGGACATGGTGGTGGTAACCTTGACGCGGGTTTGTATTATAACCTGAGGCAGTTCTACCAGGGCAAAGTTGAAAGCTACGAACACGTGAGCATCGTGTCACAGTACAAGTTTTCAACGGCAGAAAACTTGGTTAAGACGAAATTTTTTACTGAGGAATATTGGGATTATCATTTCGGCAGTAGGACTGTCCGAATGATAATAGATCCAACAAAAACAGTGGGAGAACAATTATTCAACGATGACAACTTCTACGGAGACGACAATGCCAATGTCGCCTGCCCTGACTCACTAACCAACTTCATCAACTGGGCCGCCAAGGTCTGTCCCGCGAAGAACTACATCCTGATTCTCAGCGACCACGGTAGCGGCTACACACCTGACTACGACCTGCCCGAACAAAAACAGACGCGTGGCATCATGTTTGACGACGCACATGACGGTGTACACTTCTCCGTGAGTTCGCTACACCGTGCCTTGGCCAACGCCAATGTCCACCTGCAGACCATCTACTTGGACGCCTGCATGATGAACACCATTGAGTACCAGTTCGAGTTGAAGGACTTGGCCGACTACTACATACTCTCCACCTTCTATGTGCCCGGTTACGGCGGACGATACGACATTCTCGTTGACGAACTGGGCGAGCATCCAAACGACATCGAAACAGCGCTCTCGGACTTCAGCCGTGAGACTACCAATTTCTGGGACGATAATACACACAAATTCGATTACCACGACATGAGTGTCATCCGCACATCCGAACTCGACGCCTTCGGTCGGAAGTTCAGGACATTCACCGATAAACTTGTGAGTGCCTACCAGAGCGGCGACGAGGAACTGAAGCAAAAGATAGACGCATGTACCGCCTCAGCCTTCCGTATACAGAATTCATCTCCTTCCTATGACATCGTGGACTATTATACACGTATATACCTGTTTGCGCCCGGCGTGATAGATAAGCCGTTTTTCAATGAACTGGAAGATGCATTCAATCGTACCGTCATCTGCAAGCACACCAGTAAGTTCCTCGAGAGCAACGGTTACGTGGTAGACTGCAGCATCATGCTCTGCAATCAGGGCACCTACCGCAGATATGATTACGAAGATGATGGTAACGGTGGATGGAAACTTAACTACTTCTTCATCTACGAACCCGATGGCAAGTGGGGTTTATATTGGTACGAATCAAAACGGCTGCAAGACTACGGTTCATGGGGCGGCACCCTCGATTCCACCTATGGCCAACTGGCCTTCGACCGCGCCACGGGCTGGAGCCGCTGGTTGTGGCTCAACGAGCAGGAGCCCAACCATATAGCACTCGCCGACTTTTATGTTGACATCCCAGGCGAGCTCGGCAAGGAGCAATAAACGGCAATACTTTCCCAAAATTATAATCCATTAAACAACAATTATTATGGCAACATTGACAAAAGAACAGATTGAGCAGAAGAAGCAACTGCTCGCTGAAAAGACAAAAGAAGCCAAGGCTCTCTACGACGAACTTGTAGAAGCAGGTGCGATTGAACTGTCCGAGGACGACCTCGACAAAGCCGCTGGAGGAGGACTTTTCCCTACAGGATGTATGCCTCAAGGCCTGCCAACAACAGATGATATAAAAATACTGCTGAGATAAATAAAAAAATCCCCTCGCAGACTGCGGGGGGATTTTATTTTATAGTTTTATTGTCAGAAGGTGTATCCCAAGGTGAGGAGCACCTGATGACGCTTGTTGCTGACAGAGGCAGACGTGACATTTCCCTTGATTTCAGCCGACTTGAAGATGTTGGGTTGCATGGGATAGAAATCACCATCGGTAGCACTATATTGATAGGCCAGGTCGAGGTTCATGCTGCCAAGCTTACAGCCAACGCCACAGGTAATACGGTTAGTGGCCTTCCAGTTGACATAGTCAGAGGTGGAAGCATATTTCACACCGTAGGAGTCGAGCGTCATGTCACGCACACCATTATCGGAATAGGCTGGCGAGATATAGTTGTAACCAGCGCGGAGAGCCACCTCGGGAATGGGTTTGAACTCGAGACCCACCTTCAGCGTAGACACGCCCTTCAGCACATCCTCCGTATTACGCTTCATGATCTCGTCCTTATAAGAATCCTCTTCGCCATAAGCGTCGTAGCCATCCTTCACGCGGTTCTGGCTGGCGCCATAGTCGGAATACTCATAGGTGGCACCGATGGCCAGGTTCTGGCCGATGGTATGACCCAGGCTGAGACCGAACTTCCAAGGTGTATAGTAACGGAACTCGTAGGAATTGCTAATATCACCCATCTCTGTATAGGTACCATTGAGATTCTCACCCAAGGCGCTCTGGTTGATGAGGGTTGTGGTATTCTCAGAGGTCAGATCATACCAAGTGGGGGTATTGATATACAAACCAACGCGGAAGGGCGAATACTCCACAGGACGGAAAATAACACCCGCCTTGACATCGACACCCGAACCCTTGATTGTGCGCATATCTCCATAGCTGACAATACCGCCATCCTGACCGTTCGAGAAACGCAGGCCTTCGGTATACTCGCTGTAGCCCTTGTAGTTGACATCGTGGAAACCGACGGTGAGGCCCCAGTAGAAACGGTCGTCGGAATTGCCACTGATGGAGAAGTCGAAGTCATTGATCCAGCCACGAGAAGCCCGGTCGAAGTTATAGGCATCGGCTGCCATACCATAGAGTACATAGTCTTCAGGTTCAGCCTCATCCGACAGTACATTGGCGTTCAGATAATCGAGCTGGCTGAAATTATACGCCTGCTGGGAACTGGTGGGCGAACGATACCCCAACAGATAACCATCGCGACTCATACCGAGGCTGTAGTAGCCCTGCCAGTCCTTCTCAGATGTGAGGAGGTTCGACGATGCTTCATACAAGGCATGATCAGCCACAGAGAGAATCTGATTGAAATTGCGACTCTTATGGTAGTTGAACGCCAGGTTAATGAACGAACTACGATCCTGTTGCATGCAATAGACAAAACCAGCCTGGTCGAAACTCATATTGGTGGTACTGCGGCTGTCGAACTCTTTGGCATCGGCCTGTGACACCACGCTAAAGCCCGCACTCACCGCCGAATGACGGAAGAGACCTATACCGGCAGGGTTAGAGCTTGTGGTTGAAATGTCGGCACCCAGGGCCTCCATCGCACCACCCATGCCCACGTAACGGGCCGTACCGTTGAGATCGCCGCCCAGCAGTCGACCACTTTCGTATGTATCCTGTGCAGCGGCTGGCAGGACGACTGCCATAGCCAAGGCTGCGAAAACAATCTTCTTAATCATATTTATTTATAGGAATTAAAGGGAAGTTAAAGAGAAGTTAAAAGGAAGTTAAAGGACAATACCTTAGCGGCAGATTAGCGACGTCCACCAGCATGGCCTCCAGCGCTACGGGCACCACCGCCGCCACCGCCTCCGCCAGAGGATACGCGACCACCGCCACCGCTACTAAATCCACCACCACCGACACTACTGCTACTACTCGGGGTGCTGTAGGTCGTGCTTGCGGAACGATTGCTTGTAGTCGTACGCGAATTGGTATTCACCGTCGAATTACGATTATAAGTGGTGTGATTGCCCACCGTACGCTCACGCAGGCTGCTGGTGCGCTGGGCACCCAGACGACTGCTGGCATTGCTGCGAGAGCCACCTGCACTGGCAGAGGAATACACACGACCATTCATATTGCCCGAACGCATGTTGATGGTACCGGCATGGTCGTTGTAACTACGAAGGCTTCTGCCACCCACACCGTAGTAGGCATAGTTGTAGCCATAATAGGGATAGCCCCAATAGTAGCCATAGTAGAGGGAATCGTACCAAGGATCCCACCAGCCGCCATACCAACCGCCATACCAGCTATAGGGGCCGTAATACCAAGGATCGTACAAGCCAATGCGCCAGCTGGTGTAATACCAGGGATCGTACCAGTTATACCAGCCATAGGTGCGATAGTACCAAGGCGAATGCCACAACAGGTCGGAGCGCGCCTGCTGATAACCAGACCAATAGGCCTCGTTGTCGGAAAGACTGTAATCGTCGAAACGTTCCATCTTCTTGGTCAGACTGAAATCCTCCAAGGAATCAGGATAGACGCCCAATGTGCCATCGAAATCGATGATATCGGATGAAGCCGAGTCGATAGGCTCGTAGGTACTCACCCGACGGTTATAGTCGTCAACACTACGGTTGCTTCCCGAGTAATATGTCTCGCGAGGCAGGCCATTACGAACAGTCACTTTCTCCACAGCGCTCTGCTTTTTCGGAACGAAGTAGAGATCGTCATCCTGGGCCACCATCGAAAGAGGCAGGGCCCCGATGAGTAACGAGATAAGAATCAGTTTCTTCATATTCTGAATGATTTTAATTGTTCACGATGCAAAATTAAACACAAATTC
>JAFZCU010000036.1 GCA_017556145.1 Prevotella sp.
GGCTGTTTCTGGGCAAAATAATAGCCAAAACATAAAATAATTGCAGAAATATTTGGAAGTTTGGAGAAAACTTCCTATATTTGCACCACGATTACGCTCGTGGAGACGTGCACTCGATGACGGAAGCCCCGTCAATACAGGATTATGGGTGCGCCAGACCCACGGGCTATTTTTATTAACTAAAATGTAACACTATGGACACAAAAAACAATTTGCCTCCAGTAAAGATTGCCGTATTGATTGACGGTGGGTTTTTCATTAAACGTTTTAATTCTATCTACAACAAAGATAGAAGGATGGCGGGTAAAGAGGCTGCAGCCTATCTTTACACATTCGCACATAAGCATGTGGGAGCAGGTAACGTTCTCTATCGTATCTTCTATTATGACTGTATTCCCTTTGGCAAAAGGATGCAGAATCCAATCAGCAAAAGAACTATTGATTATTCTAAAAGCGAAGAATTCAAGTTCAGGACGGAACTCATTGAGGAACTAAAGCTCAAGCGAAAGGTTGCATTAAGGCTTGGTGAACTAAGGGATAACAAGAATTGGGTCATACATGCCAAAAAGGTAAAGGAATTGTTGGCAGGAAAGATTGAGATAAAAGATCTCCAGCCAGAGGATGTAACAGTTGATATCCGTCAAAAAGGTATTGACATGAAGATAGGTGTGGATATTGCGTCGTTAGCCTTCAAGCGCTTTGTCGATAGAATTGTACTTGTTTCTGGTGATGCCGACTTTGTGCCAGCAGCCAAGCTTGCCAGGAGAGAGGGTATTGATTTTATTCTGGATCCGATGTTTGCTAATATTGAGCAAAACCTATTAGAACATATTGACGGATTGGATAATAAAACTATTCATATTAAATCATAATCAAAGGATCACGGGACGGTTCTCTGATTCGTTTTCCAAACAAAGAATGCCACAGGGAGAGGTCACTGACATCTGATAGATAAATATTATAGAAGAAATATGGGCAAGAAAAGCCATTTCATAGTAATACTGCTACTACTTGTGTTGAAAGGCAATGCAGTAATTGTTGAGACCACAGCGAATCTCAATGTGTACTATCCAGAGTATTCGAAGATTGACTTGGTGTGTGGGAAGATGCCCAAGGCTGCACAGAAGGATGTGGAGTTCTGTTGTGAGGCGGCATTTACTGGCGAATTGCTTGATGAGTTCAAACACTCGAACATAGCGGACAACCATATCTGCAATGGGGTGATGAAAAAAGGCTATAGCTGTAAGGCGAATACAGGGGGCTTTGTCTGGGGCAAAGGCAAATGGAAGTTTATGCGGAAAGCGGATTATCCCTCCGAAGCAAATGGCTACAACATGGGCTTCTGTCAAATACTAATCATCAAGGATGGCAGTGCCAGACCTATAGGGGCCAAGATGAAGAACAACAAGAATATCTATAGGGCTTTGTGCGAAAAGGATGGGAAACTGTGCATCATAGAGTCGAAGAAAAAGATGACATACGAGTTCTTTGTGAAGTGTCTGAGTGACTACAAAGTTACTCATGCGCTCTATTTGGATATGGGCTATGGATGGAACTACGCCTGGTATCGAGACAAGAAGGGGAATGTGGTTGTTCTTCACCCAGAAAGCAAGATGGCTCCAAGTTACAAGTTCAGAACCAATTGGATCACGTTTTACAAGTAACGTTAAGAGGATAATAAAATTCGGACAGGATTGTTCCTGCCCGAATCGTTACTTCTATTCTTTGTTATTAATTTCTGGGGGGAAGTCTGTCTTTTTACAGACTGTAGACCGAAGTTCTGATCATCAATTCGTTGGCTTCGTTCCAATTCTTGGCAATGGTTTTTGCCACTTTTCTTACAATCTTTTTCATCTGTTTTTCCTTTCTTTACATTAATCAGAGGCTGTGTTACGTCCTCCTACTTTAAACATGTTATCCTTAAATCTTTAAAACTCGCCTGCAAAGGTAGCCACATTTTTTCATCCCCGCAAGGATTTTCCTATTTCTTTATCAAGTAGATATGCAATTAGTGACTTAAGTCAAATTACAGAATAATAAAATAGGAATAGTCCTAAACAACAAAAAAAGAGTCCAATGATGTTACTCATTGGACTCTTTGCGGAGAGAGAGGGATTCGAACCCCCGGTACCTCTCGGTACGGTAGTTTTCAAGACTACTGTAATCGACCACTCTACCATCTCTCCAGTGCTCGTTTGTCCGAAAGCGGGTGCAAAGGTACAAGTTTTTTCGTAATTGAGCAAATTTTTTGGTAACTTTTTATAAATAATTTGGTATTTCGCCCAATTATTTGTAATTTCGCAGCGTGATTTATCCGAACAACTTCGAACAAAAGATAGGATTCGACGAGATACGCGAGCTGTTGAAGGCCCGTTGCCTGAGCACGCTGGGAAAGGAAAAGGTTGACGAAATTGCCTTCTCCACTGATGCTGGCGTGGTGAACGAATGGCTCTCGCAAGTGCGCGAATTCCGTCGTTTGCAAGAAGAATCGGACAATTTCCCGATGCAGTATTTCTTCGATGTGCGTGAGAGCATCAAACGCATCCGATTGGAAAACACCCATCTGGAGGAGAATGAAGTGTGGGACTTGCGGCGCTCGCTGGAAACGATTGCGAATATCGTGAGGTATTTGAGGAGGGAGTCAGGAGACGGGAGTCAGGAGACAGTAGATTACCCTTACCCGGCTCTATATAGATTGACGGAGGGGGTGACGACATTCCCTGCGATTATACGGCGCATCGACTCGATATTGGACAAGTTCGGAAAAATCAAAGACTCTGCTTCGATGACGCTGGCAGGCATCCGTCACGACCTCTCAAAAATGGAGGGCTCTATATCGCGTACCTTATATACCATCTTACACGCTGCCCAGAAAGACGGATTGGTGGATAAGGACGTGACACCTGCCGTTAGAGATGGCCGACTGGTGATACCCGTATCGCCTGGCGTGAAGCGTAAGATCAGCGGTATCGTACACGATGAGTCGGCCACGGGAAAGACGGTATTCATAGAGCCGACAGAAGTGGTGGAAGCCAACAATAAGGTCAGAGAACTTGAGGCTGCTGAACGTCGCGAGATTGTCCGCATTCTCACGGTATTCTCCGATGAACTCAGACCGAATGTGACAGAGATACTCAACTCATACGAATTCCTGGCAGAAATAGACCTGATATACGCAAAGGCTGAACTGGCCAAACTGACCAAGGCTTTCGAACCGGTAGTGAAGGCTGAACCCATAATTGACTGGATTCGCGCCATACATCCCTTGCTGCAGTTGTCGCTAGAAAAACAGGGGAAGACGGTGGTGCCGCTGGAGATACGATTAGAAGGAGACGGGAGTCAGGAGACAGGAGTCAGGAGACGGGAGTCAGGAGACAGGAGAAATGCACAGATTGGCAGATTGCTAATTATAAGCGGACCGAATGCGGGTGGAAAATCCGTATGTCTGAAGACCGTGGGACTGCTACAGTATATGCTGCAATGCGGACTGGCCATTCCTCTGGGCGACCGCTCTACAACAGGTATGTTTGAGAGTATCATGATCGACATCGGCGACGAGCAGAGCATCGAGAACGACCTCTCGACCTATTCCTCGCATCTGCTGAACATGAAGAACATGATGAAGCAGGCCGATGCACACACCTTATTATTAATTGACGAGTTCGGAGGCGGCACAGAACCCACTATCGGCGGTGCCATTGCAGAGGCCGTACTGAAGCAGTTGTGGCTGAAGAAGACCTTCGGCGTGATTACCACCCACTATCAGAACCTGAAGCACTTTGCTGAGGATCATGAGGGTGTGGTGAACGGAGCGATGCTCTACGACCGCAACCAGATGCAGGCATTGTTCCAATTGAGCATCGGCCAACCAGGCAGCTCGTTTGCCATCGAGATTGCCCGCAAGACGGGATTGCCAGAGGAAGTGATCAAAGACGCCTCGGAAATCGTGGGATCAGAGTATATCCAGAGCGATAAGTATCTGCAGGACATCGTGCGCGACAAGCGCTATTGGGAAGGTAAGCGTCAGACGATTCACCAGCATGAGAAGTCGCTAGAGCACAAAATCACCCGCTATGAGGACGAGCTCTCGGAGATTGAACGCCAGCGCAAGGAAATCCTCCGTAAGGCCAAGGAAGAGGCTGAGGAACTATTGCGCGAGAGCAATAAAAAGATAGAGAACGTGATTCGCGAGATACGTGAGGCGCAGGCAGAAAAGGAGCGTACGCGACTGGCTCGTGAAGAACTGAACACCTTTAAGGATGAACTCGACTCCATTGACACCCGTGCCAACGATGAGATGATTGAAAAGAAAATCCGTCAGTTGCAGGAGCGTAAGGAACGACGTGAGAAGCGTAAGGCCGAGAAGGCTCAGAAGAAGAACTCACAAGGGACGGTTCTGACTGAGTCTTTGGTTTCAAGGACTCAGTCAGAACCGTCCCCAATGAGTCCTGGCGATACCGTGAGGATCAAGGGCCTTACGAGCGTTGGGACGATTGAGAGTATCGACGGCAAGATGGCCACAGTAATCTTTGGAGGGATGAAGACGAAGATGCGTGCCGAGCGACTGGAACATGCGGAAATGCCCAAACAGCAGACTTCGAAACAGGAGGAGCGCAATGCGAATATCGCAGGTGCCTACGCCAATGCCTCGAAGGATACCCGCAGCGTGATAGACACCCGTAAACTGAACTTCAAACAAGACATCGACGTGCGTGGCATGCGGGGCGACGAGGCCATCAATGCCATCACTTATTATATTGATGACGCCATCCTCGTGGGCGTATCGAGGGTGAGAATTCTACACGGCACAGGCTCGGGAATCCTGCGTCAGCTGATACGCCAATATCTGGCCACAATTCCCAATGTCTCGCATTTCCGCGACGAACATGTACAGTTCGGTGGAGCGGGCATTACAGTAGTCGATTTAGAGTAGATTTCAGGCCGTAAAGCATGGCGTTTGGAGTGGATTACGCTTGCTAACAAATCTTAAAAAATCTAAAAACATTTGGCTAACTCATTGATTTTCCGTAACTTTGCATTCACGTCCGACGTGATGTCGGGCATTTTGAAGAAGAAAATCTAAAGGATAACGCGGTATTTCTCGTGATGAGACATCCGCCTAAAGTATAGAGATATGATTCAATTTTTTAAGAAGGCAAGTGTGAGCCTGATGGCCCTTTTAATCGCACTCACAGCAACGGCTGGAGACAACGATAAAGACTCTACAAAGACATCAGGCGTCAACTGGAATCCAGTGATGGATGCGATTATTCAAGTAGAAAGCGAAGGAAATCCCAAAGCCGTGAGTGGCAACTCAGTAGGCGTGATGCAGATTACTCCGATTCTTGTGAAGGATTGCAACGACATCCTGAAAAAGCTGAAGAGTAAGAAGCGCTACACGATGGATGACCGTTATAGTGTAGCTAAATCGAAGGAGATGTTCCTTATTATCCAAAAGTACTACAACCCTGAGAACAACATCGAGAAAGCGATCCGACTGTGGAACGGGGGTATTAATTACAGTACGAGAGCAACCAACCGCTATTACAAAAAGGTGCTCGCCCGAATGAAATAAGGATACATAAGACTTCGCAATCGTTTGAACAACGAAACTATTTGCAAGACTGATAATCCGATTGTCAAGGATAATACCTGACGACCGGATATTTTTTTATAGGTTCTCAAGGGCAAGGGGGTCAGACAACAAAAAATGCAAGCCTTTCAGCTTGCACCCTCTCTCAAAAGTTGCGGAGGCAGGATTCGAACGTGCGACCTCCAGGTTATGAGCCTGGCGAGCTACCAACTGCTCCACTCCGCGATGTCATTTCTCAAATCGGCTGCAAAGGTACGAAGATTTTTCGAATTACACAAATAATTGTGCCTTTTTTTTGAAAAAACACGTTTTCCAGAACATTTCCCCGTCATTTTCTTGCGTATTTAAAAGGAAAATCGTAATTTTGCACACTGAAAGAAAGTGTGCAATTTTGCATAAACCAAGGAGGATACAGTTATGTCAATATCCAAGACCAGACAAAAACTCGTAGATGTGGCTCGCCAGTTGTTTGCCAAAAACGGACTGGAGAACACGACGATGAACGACATTGCCACCCAGTCAGGCAAAGGGCGGCGCACACTCTACACCTATTTTAAATCAAAGGAAGAAATCTATTTCGCCGTTATCGAAGGAGAGTTGGAGCGTTTGAGTGACAAGCTCGACGAGGTGGCATCCCGCAAGATCCGCCCGCAGGACAAAATCATCGAACTGATCTATACCCATCTGAGCATGATCCGTGAGACGGTGGTAAGAAACGGAAACCTCCGAGCCGAGTTTTTCCGTAACATCTGGATGGTGGAAAAGGTGCGCAAACGTTTCGATGACGCAGAAATAGAATTGTTCCGCAAAGTTTATAGCGAGGGAAAAGAGGATGGCGAGTTTGACATCGACAACATTGAACTGGTGGCCGACATCACCCACTATTGTATCAAAGGCCTCGAGGTGCCTTATATCTATGGCCGTATCGCCCATGGTATGAAGGAAGAGGACACCAAGCCCCAAGTGGCGAAGGTGGTGTATGGTGCCTTGGGAAAGCTGCAAAGAAAATAAACAGTAAATTGTAAAATATAAAATTGTAGATTAACATGGGATTATTAGAAGGTAAGACAGCGCTGATTACAGGTGCTGCACGCGGTATCGGAAAGGCTATCGCACTGAAGTTTGCCGAAGAAGGCGCTAACATTGCATTCACCGACCTCGAAGTGAATGAGGAGACAGAAAAGGAAATCGCCGCCAAGGGTGTGAAAGCCAAGAGCTATGCCTCGAACGCTGCTGATTTTGCGCAGACAGAGGAAGTGGTACAGGCTGTGAAGGCTGAATTCGGAAGCATCGATATTCTGGTGAACAATGCCGGTATTACGAAAGACGGCCTGATGCTGCGTATGACTGAGCAGCAGTGGGATGCCGTGATTGCCGTAAACCTGAAGTCGGCCTTTAACTTCATCCACGCCTGCGTGCCCGTGATGATGCGTCAGCGTGGCGGTTCTATCATCAACATGGCTTCAGTAGTGGGTGTGCACGGCAATGCCGGACAGGCCAACTATGCCGCATCAAAGGCTGGATTGATTGCACTCGCAAAGAGTATCGGTCAGGAGATGGGTCCCAAGGGCATCCGTGCCAATGCCATTGCCCCAGGCTTCATTGAGACGGCTATGACAGCTGCACTGCCTGAGGAGGTCCGCGAACAGTGGAAACAGAAGATTCCCCTTCGTCGCGGCGGTCAGGTAGAGGATATCGCCAATGTGGCCACCTTCCTCGCCTCAGACATGTCGAGCTACGTCAGCGGACAGGTGATCCAGGTAGATGGCGGCATGAACATGTAGTTTATAGTTTAGAGTTTATAGTTTAGAGATATGGAGGTCGTTTACGAGGACAACCATATTATTATAGTGAATAAAAAAAGCGGGGAGATCGTACAGGGCGACAAGACTGGCGATCGCCCCCTTTCTGATATTGTCAAAGACTACATCAAGGAGAAATACGCCAAGCCTGGGGCAGTATTCTTAGGGGTGGTGCATCGCTTGGATCGTCCTGTGGCGGGGTTGGTGGTGTTCGCACGGACCTCGAAGGCCCTCTCACGATTGAACAAGATGTTCGCTGAGGGCGAGGTGCACAAGACATATTGGGCGATTGTCAGGAGACAGGAGTCAGGAGACAGGAGTCAGGAGACAGGAGTCAGGAGACAGGAGACAGGAGACAGGAGACAGGAGTCAGGAGGTGAGTGGCGGACATTGGAGCATTGGCTGGTGAGGAACGAGAAGCAGAATAAGAGCTATGCCTACGACCAGGAGAAGCCTAACTCGAAGAAGGCCATTCTGAAATACCGCGTCCTCAACCATAGCGATAACTATTCACTGGTAGAAGTGAACCTCATGACAGGCCGCCATCATCAGATCCGTTGTCAGCTTGCTTCCATCGGATGTCCCATCAAAGGTGACTTGAAATACGGTGCCCCACGGAGCAATCCCGATGGCAGCATCTCACTGCTGTCACGTCGTGTGGAGTTTGTGCATCCTGTCTCGAAGCAAACCGTCATCGTCGAGGCTCCCCTACCCGACGACAACCTCTGGCATGCCCTTGACCCCAACCATCAACAATCCGGATGAAGAAAGCGCTGAAGTGGATGGCGATAGCGGTACTGACGCCCATTCTGCTGTTTTTCATACTCGCCGCACTACTCTACCTTCCACCCGTACAAAACTGGGCGGCGAAGAAAGTAGCGGCCATCGCTTCAGAGAAGACAGGGATGGAAATCACCGTGGGACACGTCAATCTCGAATGGCCCCTTGATCTCGGTATCGACGATTTCCGAATGCTGCATCCGAACGACTCGCTTCCCAATGTCACAGACACCATTGCCGATGTCGGCCACCTGACAGCCGATATCCAACTATGGCCGCTGCTGAAGAAACGCGTGATTATCAACGAGCTCTCACTACAAGAGGCCAAGCTCAATACCAATGGCTTTATCAGCGATTTACGCATCAAGGGGCAGATGAAAGGACTCTGGTTGTCCTCGAAGGGTATCGACTTGGACAAAGAGACAGCGGAAGTGAATGGTGCCAGACTGGCAGATGCCAATCTCGATATCCAACTGTCAGACACAGCAGCGGTAGATACCACTTCAGACGTCAAATGGATTATCAATGCCGACAGCCTCAGCATCCATCAGACACACCTGACGCTCCATATGCCAGGCGATACGCTCAACGTAGATGCCTATATGGGATACGCTGTGGCGAAGGAAGCCAACATCGACCTCGGAAAGAGCATCTATCAGGTGAGTAGCCTCAGATGGAATAATGGTCAACTGAAATACGACAACCGCTTTGAGCCCAATATAGCAGGTCTCGACTATAACCATATCGCCCTCACTGACATCAGCCTCAGCATCGATTCCATCAGTTATACGCCTTCTGGCACCTCGTTCTATGTACGCGACACCAGCCTCAAGGAAAAGAGCGGTCTCGAAATCACCAAACTGGAAGGAGGCGTCAGACTCGATTCCGCCTTTAACAAGATACAGATTCCTGCCCTCACTCTCAAGACACCTGATTCTGACATCTACACCGAGGTCGATATGGACTTCAACGCCTTTGAGCAGCAGAATCCAGGCAAGATGAAGATGCGACTCAATGCACAGTTGGGTAAGCAGGACCTGATGCGATTCATGGGTGATATGCCGGCATCGTTTATCCGTCGCTATCCGAACCATCCTATCTCCATCAAGGGTTCACTGAACGGCAATATGCAGCAAATGGAGTTTACTGGTCTCGATATCAACCTGCCTACAGCCTTCCATCTCTCTGCCAACGGCACTGCCGGAAATCTCACAGATCTGTCGAAGTTGCAGGCAGACCTGAAGATCAATGCCCAAACGCAGGACATCGGCTTCATGACAGCTCTGCTCGATGCCAAGACAATGAACGACTACCGCATCCCCAACGGCATCACCCTCAATGGAACGATGAAAGCCAACGGCCCACGCTATACGGCAGACCTCATTGCCCGCGAAGGCCAGGGAACGGTTAAGCTGAAAGGTAACGCCACTATTCCGCAGAACGCCAAGGGCGAGATGGTGCCCAGCCTGATGAGCTATAACGCAGACATCAGCATCAGCAATCTAAACCTGCATCATTTCATGCCCAAGGATTCCATCTATACCCTTTCGGCTGATATCACCGCCAAGGGATATGGCACAGACATCCTCTCCAAGCAAACGCGCATGAGCGCAGATGCCACCCTTCACCAACTGCAATACGGCAGCTGGAACCTGAGCAACATGACCGCAAAGGCCAATATCGGCAATGGACGCGGAAAAGCCACCATCACTGGTCATAACGCCCTCTTCGTAGGCGACATCACTGCCGATATGCTGTTGGCACCCGCCCTCTCCACTGAACGAAACATCCAGGCCCAATTATGTGCCGACCTCGCCAAGGCCGATCTCTTCCAACTGCGCATCACAGACGAACCCCTCACCATCGGCCTGAGCGGTGACCTCGACATCAAATCCAACCTCAAGGACACCCACTACATCAGCGGTCTGATCGATAATATCAGTATTCAGGATGACAAGACCACCTACTATCCCACGAAAGTAGGCTTGTTGCTGAAGACCAATCGCGACACCACCTACGCCCGCATACAGAGCGGCGACTTCATCGTCAAACTCGATGCCCAGGGCGGCTATGAACGGGTGATGAAGCAGCTGACCACCATCTCTGACTCTGTGATAGCCCAATACGAAGACAAGGTGATTGACCAACAAGCCATCAAGCGCTTGCTTCCTACGATGAAGCTCCATGTGGAAAGCAAGAAAGACAACCCCATAGCCAATCTTCTGAAGACCCAGGAAGTGGATTTCAAGGATTTTCTGATTGATCTGGACACCTCGCCAGAGACAGGTATCAACGGCTCCCTCCACCTCTACTCGCTGAATTACGACAGTACCCGCATCGACACCATCTATCTGCACCTCACGCAGAAAGGCGACCGTCTCACCTATCAGGGACAGATACGCAACAACCGCAGGAATCCGCAGTTTGTTTTCAATGCCCTCATCGACGGTCATATACATGAACACGGCGCGTTGGCGGGACTCCGTTATTATGACAGGGACGGCAACATGGGTGTCAGAATCGGGGCCACCGCAGAAATGGAATCCAACGGTATCCGTTTCCGTCTCATGCCCGACAGACCAACGGTGGGTTACAAGGAGTTCAACCTGAACAAGGATAATTATATTTTCCTGGGCAGCGACAAGAAGATCCAGGCCAAGGTCGACCTCATTGCCGACGACAAGACCGGTCTCAAACTCTATACCGAGAACCAGGATTCTACAATGCTGCAGGACCTGACCCTCTCGTGCAACCGCATCGATCTGGGTGAAATCACCTCCGTGGTACCCTACCTGCCGAAGATTACCGGCAAGCTCAACGGCGACTATCATATCCTGCAGGACCAGAATGAGAAAATCTCGGTGGTCTCTGATATGGCCGTACAGGATATGACCTACGAGGGCGCACATATCGGCAATCTCAGCACCGAGCTCGTCTATCTGATGAAGGAGGACGACACCCACGCCATCGAGGCCCATCTGATGCTGAACGACGAGGAATTCGGAACCCTGAGCGGAAACTATCAGAATAAAGACGAGGGCCACATCGATGCCACCTTCAACATGACCCGTTTCCCGCTGTCGCTCGTCAACGGCTTCATCGAAGACCAGATTGTTGGTCTCGAGGGCTATGCAGAAGGCGAGCTGGCCATCAAGGGTACCTTGAAACACCCTGAGGTCGACGGTGAGCTCTATGTAGAGGACGCCTATCTGGTAAGCCTGCCCTACGGTATCCGCATGCGCTTCGACAATGACCCTGTGCGTGTGATCGGTTCCCGTCTGCTGCTCGAGAACTTCGGACTTTATGCCTACAACGACGAGCCTATCAACATGATGGGCCACATCGATTTCTCTGATATGGACCGTATCATGATGGATCTGCGTATGCGCGCCCGCAACCTGCTGCTGATCAATTCCAAGCAGGAGGCCAAGAGCATCGCCTTCGGAAAGGCCTACGTCAATTTCGCAGCACGCATGCAAGGACCGCTGGAGCAGTTGGATATGCGAGGCCGTCTCGATGTGCTCAGTTCTACGGATATGACCTACATGCTCCTCGACTCCCCCCTCTCTACTGACAACCGTCTCGACGAACTGGTGAAGTTTACCGATTTCAGCGACTCCACCCAGACCGTTGTCGTCAAGCCCGTGCCCACCGGTCTCAATGCCGACCTCACCATCTCTGTGGCACAAGGAGCACACATTGTCTGCGACCTCAACGTCGAACAAACCAACTATATCGATCTCATGGGTAGTGGTGACCTCCGTATGAAATACAACCACGAAGGCATCAACCTCACCGGCCGCTACACCCTGAACAGAGGTGAGATGAAATACTCCCTGCCCGTCATTCCGCTGAAGACCTTTACGATTAAGGACGGCAGTTATGTGGAGTTTACGGGCGACCCGATGAATCCCAGGCTGAACATCACGGCTACCGAGCGCACCAAAGCCAGCGTCAACAGCGATGGCAACAGCCGTGTGGTGGCCTTTGAGTGCGGTGTCATCATCACCAAGACGCTCAACGATATGGGATTGCAGTTTATCATCGAGGCACCCGAGGATAATCTCGTCAATGGCGACCTCAACAGCATGACCGCCGAGGAGCGTGGAAAGGTGGCTGTGGCGATGCTTACCACAGGCATGTATCTGTCAGACTCCAACACCAGCGGTTTCTCGATGAATGCCGCCCTCAGTTCGTTCCTCCAAAGCGAGATCAACAATATCGCCGGCTCTGCCCTCAAGACACTCGACCTCAGCGTGGGCATCGACAACACCACTGACGCTACAGGCGCTATGCAGACCGACTATTCCTTCAAGTTTGCCAAGCGTTTCTTCGACAACCGTCTGAAAATCGAATTGGGTGGCGTTGTATCCTCTGGCGACAACAACCCGCAGGGACAGAAGCAGTCGTTCTTCGACAATGTCTCGATGGAATACCGTCTGAACCAGAGCGGCACGATGAATGCCAAGCTATTCTATCAGCAGAACGTCTACGACTGGCTCGACGGCTATACCAACATCTATGGAGGCGGTTTCGTTTGGCGACGCAAGCTCAGCAACTTCTGGGATATCTTCCAGTTCTGGAAGAAAGAGCAACAGCCCATGATGCCAAGGCCCCAGCAGCCGCTTCAGCCCGGACAGCAGATGCGACGCGACAGCGTAGTAACAGACACGTTAAAGGTAGAAAGGTAAAATAGTAAAAAGGTAAAAAATGAAAGCAAGGACAGATCATAGCATCATTAAAATAGTAAGAGCGAAAGGCGTTTTACCTTTTTACCTTTTTACCCTTTTACTTTTGTCATCCTGTTCCCTCACGAAGAACATCCCTGACGACGACCAGCTCTTCCGAGGACTGAAGGAGATTGTGTATATCGACGAGCAGGACGACAGTCAGACTGAAGACAAGACCCGTGAAGCTCAGGAGGCCACCATGAAGGAAGAGATAGAGGCTGCTCTGGCCACGATCCCCAACGGTTCGCTTTTCTTCAGCAGTTATTACGCTGCGCCCTGGTCCTGGCGACTCTGGGTCTATAATACCTATGCCTCGAAAGACTCCAAGTTTGCCAAGTGGATGACCAAATCCTTCGGCAAGCCCCCTGTGCTGATGAGTCAGGTGAATCCGACCCTCCGTGCCTCTGTGGCCACGTCGGTGCTCCGTAATTATGGCTATTTCCGAGGCAATGTCACTTACGAGCCCGTACCCATGAAAAATCCCAAGAAGAGCAAGCTCCGCTATACCGTCAGGCTCGACTCTCTCTTCACCGTCGACTCCGTAGCCTATATCGGCTTCACCGATTCCCTGCAGCAGCTCATCGACTCCACCCGTCAGGAAACGCTCATCCCCAGGGGCAGTCCCTTCAGTGTCTCGGCCCTCGACGGCGAGCGCAACCGCATCAGTTCACTCTTCCGCAACAACGGCTATTACTATTTCATACCCAGCTACACCACCTATTTCGCCGATACCATCGCCGTACCCAACAAGACGCAGCTCCGTCTGCAGATGGTTGACGGACTCGCTGAAGAGACGTTGAAGAAATGGTATATCGGCCATATCGACGTGCAGTTCCGCAAGATGGCCCGTGAGATTCTCACCGACTCGATCCAGCGCCGGCACCTCACCATCCATTTCAATGGTGATAATTCACCCATCCGTCCGCGCACTATATTGAAAGACCTTACCCTCCGTCCACGCCAGCCCTTCAGTCAGGAGAAATACCAGGAGTCGGCGAGCAAGATCAATGCCACAGGCGTGTTCAGTTCCACTGATTTCATCTTCACCCCCCGTGCTGGTACCGACTCCCTCGACCTCACGCTGAACTGTGTGTTCGACAAGCCATACGACTTCTATTTCGGCACCAATATCATCGGACGTACTATCGGCCGTTGGGGTCCGGAGGTGAAGATCGGCTTCACCAAGCGAAATGCCTTCAAGGGTGGCGAGAAACTCGACATCAACCTGCACGGCTCCAATGAGTGGCAGAGTGGAGGCGGCTCCGACATGAACACCTTCCAGTATGGTGCCGATGTCTCGCTGGAGTTCCCACGTATCATCGCCCCCTTCTACAACAGCGAGAAAGTGCGTCGCGACAAGAACGGGCGTCCCAAGCCCCGCCGTTTCATCTCCACACCCACCACCTATGCCAAAATCTCCACCGATGTGGTGCGACGCCCGGAGTATTACAAGATGCACGTCGTCTCAGGCGAATGGACCTACCGCTGGCAGACCTCCCTCAACAGCCGACATGAATTCTCGCCCATAACACTCACCTATCAGTATATGAACAGCACCACTGAAAAGTTTAATGTGATGAGAGACTCCAACACCTATCTGCTGGGGGTTATGGAAGACAAGTTCATCCCCAAGATGCGCTACACCTATACCTACACCAGTCCCTCCAGCTACCGCAACCCCATCCGTTGGGAGACGACGCTCGAAGAGGCAGGCAACATTGTCTCGCTATGGGACCGCCTGGGTGGGCACAGCTTCAACGAGAAGAATAAGAAGCTTTTCAAGAACCCTTACTCCCAGTTCCTGCGTCTGGAAACCGACCTCACCAAGTCCTGGAGTCTGAACACAATGTCGACGTTGGTGGGCCATATCAATGCGGGTGTTCTCTGGTGCTATGGCAACAGCAACAATTCGCCCTTCAGCGAGATGTTCTATGCGGGCGGTGCAAACAGCATCCGTGCATTCCCTGTGCGCGAGGTAGGGCCTGGCGAGTTCACCATGGCTGGTGTGCGCGATCGCCAGTTCGCCTATCTGGTTCGTAACGGCGACCTGAAACTGGTGGCCAACCTCGAGTACCGTCAGCCCCTGTTCGGCAACCTCCATGGTGCCGTCTTCATAGATATCGGCAACACCTGGCGACTGAAAAGCATTAATTTCGGCACCAAGGAAGAATGGTCTGAAGACGACAGGAAAGATCTGTTGGAAGATTACGAGACATTGGAATGGTATTTCGATCTGATGAAATTCAAGCCGTCGCGCTTCCTCAACGACATCGCCGTCGGCACAGGCTTTGGCCTGCGCTACGATCTGGGATTCCTCGTCATACGCGTCGACTGGGGCTTCGCCCTCCATAATCCGGAAACGGCCTTGTACACGAAGCGCACCAACTATTTCAACTTCGGCAGCTTCAAGGACATGCAGACCCTTCACTTCGCCATCGGCTATCCCTTCTAATTTTAGACAAAAGAACAAAAGAAACATAAAAATCTTATGTCCTTATGTTCTTATGTCTAAAAAAAAATGTATCTTTGCAGCCAAATAAGTAAAAAAACAAAATAATTGCATATGAAACCGACTCTTTTTCTGCTTGCAGCAGGTATGGGAAGCCGCTACGGAGGCTTGAAACAGCTCGATGGTCTGGGCCCCAACGGCGAAACCATCATGGATTACAGTATCTACGATGCCATCCAGGCCGGATTTGGCAAGATTGTCTGGGTCATCCGGAAGGACTTCGAAGAACAATTCCGTACACAGATTCTTTCCAAATACGAGGGACATATCCCCTGCGAGCTCTGCTTCCAGGGTCTTGATGCCCTGCCTGAAGGCTTCAGCGTGCCCGAAGGTCGCCAGAAGCCCTGGGGCACCAACCACGCCGTACTCATGGGTAAGGACGTGATCAAGGAGCCCTTCTGCGTCATCAACTGCGACGACTTCTACAACCGCGATGCCTTCATGGTCATCGGCAAGTTCCTCAGCGATCTGCCCGAGGGTGCCAAGAACCAGTATGCGATGGTAGGATTCCGCGTGGGCAACACCCTCAGCGAGAACGGCACCGTGGCCCGTGGCATCTGCTCGAAGGACGCCCAGGATCATCTCACTACCGTAGTGGAGCGTACCGAGATTGTGCGCTGCGCTGCTGATGGCACCAATGCCGGTGCCGCCAGCGAGCCCATCCGCTACAAGGACGAACAGGGCCAGTGGGTCGTTGTCGATGACAACACACCCGTCTCGATGAACATGTGGGGCTTCACGCCCGACTACTTCGAGCACTCTGAGGCCTACTTCAAGGAGTTCCTCAGCGACCCGAAGAATATGGAAAATCTCAAGGCCGAGTTCTTTATCCCCTTGATGGTCAACAAGCTCATCGTCGAGAAGACCGCTACGGTGAAGGTACTCGACACCACCTCGAAATGGTTTGGCGTCACCTATGCCGCCGACCGCGAGGGCACGGTAGCCCGCATCCAGCAGCTCATCGACGAAGGCGTCTATCCGAACAAACTGTTCTAAATGAATATCGACATCCTCACGCCAGAAGAGTGTAGCCGGCTCAGCACATTGATTGATACCAGCCAGAACATTGTCGTCACCTGCCACCGCAGCCCTGACGGCGATGCCATCGGCTCCTGCCTCGCTTGGGCGGAGTTCCTCCGTTCCAAGGGCAAGGAACCCACAGTCATCGTGCCCGATCAGTTCCCCGACTTCCTCCACTGGCTGCCCAACACCGAGAAGATCATCCGTTACGACAAGCACCGCGAGCGCTGCGACCTGCACCTGCAGATCGCTGACCTCGTGTTCTGCCTCGACTTCAATACACCGAGCCGTGTCGACGAGATGGAGCCTGCCCTGCTCAGGACGCCAGGCATCATCGTGCTCATCGATCATCACCTCAACCCTGATGTGCCTGCTGAGCTCAACATCTCCCACCCCGAGGCATGCAGCACCAGCGAAATCATTTTCCGCATCGTGTGGCAACTCGGTCTGTTCGACAATCAGAACAAGCATTTCGCCATCCCCGTCTATTGCGGCATGATGACCGACACCGGTGGGTTCACCTTCGCCTCCACGCGCCCTGAGATCTATTTCATCATCTCCCAACTGCTCACCAAGCACATCGACAAGGACCGCATCTATCGCAACGTCTACCACAACTATTCCGAGAACCGTCTCCGGCTGATGGGCTTTGTCATGTACGAGAAGCTGGTCTACCTGCCTGAATACCACGCCACGTTCTACACCATCTCCAAGGACGAGCAGAAGCGTTTCAACTTCATCAAGGGCGATGCCGAAGGTCTCGTCAACATCCCCCAGCAGATCAAGGGCCTGAAGCTCTCCGTATCGCTGCGTGAGGATACCGAGAAGGACAATGTCATCTGGGTCAGTCTGCGCTCCGTCGACGACTTCCCCTGCAACGAGATGGCCGAGCAGTTCTTCAATGGCGGAGGTCACCTGAATGCCTCTGGCGGACGCCTGCAGTGCACGCTTGACGAGGCTGTCGAAATCACCCGCAAGGCCATCGCCGCCTTTGGCGAGAAACTCAAACCGTGAATAGAGAAAATAATACAATAGTAAATAATGATATGAAGAAGATAGTATTGATAGCCATAGCCATCATAGCCGTTCTCACCAGTTGTAACGACTACGAGACCTATGGCGACAAGAAGGAGAAGGAGCGCAATGCCATCTCCAAGTTTGTGTCAGACAACAATATTATTGTAATCGATGAAGACCAGTTCCTGCTTAAGGGCGCCACTACCGACACCACCCGCAACGAGTTTGTCAAGCTCAACAAGAGCGGTGTCTACATGCAGATTGTCCGCGAAGGCTGCGGCGAGAAACTGAAGGATGGTGAAACCGCCAACATCTGCTGCCGCTTCAAGGAGTTCAGCATCGAGGCCGACACCATAACGCTCTACAACAACAGCGATATCCTCTCCGCAACCGTCGATGTCATGCGCGTCACCAATACCAGCGGCACCTTCTCTGGCTCCTTCACCAAGGGCATCATGATCTCAGCCTATTCATCGGCCTCTGTGCCAGCAGGCTGGCTTGTGCCCCTCGCCTATATCAAGATAGGGCGTCCGAAGAGCCTGACAGACGAAAAGGCCAAGGTGCGCCTCATCGTGCCCCACAGCCAGGGTCACACCATCGCCGCACAGGATGTGCTGCCCTATTATTATGAGATTACATACGAAAAAGAAGCATAACGATTTTATCATCATAAATATCCGAAAATGACACTTATCAAATCTATTTCCGGCATCCGCGGCACGATTGGCGGACGCACCGGCGATACCCTCAATCCTTTAGACATCGTTAAGTTCACCACCGCCTATGCCACCTTCATGGCACGCAAAACCGGCCACAGCGGCAAGATTGTCGTGGGCCGCGACGGTCGCATCTCAGGCGAGATGGTGAAGAATGTGGTCTGCGGCACCCTCATGGGCTGCGGCTGCGACGTTATCAACATCGGCTATGCCACCACCCCCACCACCGAACTGGCAGTCCGCATGAGCGGTGCCGACGGTGGCATCATCATCACCGCCTCGCACAATCCCCGTCAGTGGAACGCCCTGAAGCTGCTCAATGGCGAGGGTGAATTCCTGACCGCTGCCGACGGAGCCGAGGTGCTCGACATCGCTGCCCGCGAAGACTTCAACTATGCCGAGGTCGACCAGCTTGGCCAATATACCGAGGATTTCTCCTACGACCTGCGCCATATCGACAGCGTGCTTCAGCTTAAGCTCGCCGATCTCGAGGCCATCGAGAAGCGCAAGTTCCGCGTCTGCGTGGATACCATCAACAGCGTGGGCGGCATCATCCTGCCCAAGTTCTTCGAGGCCCTCGGCGTCAGCTGCGAGATCCTTAACGGCGCCTGCACAGGCGACTTCGCCCACAACCCCGAGCCTCTGGAGAAAAATCTGCACGGCATCATGGACAAGATGCGTCAGGGCGGTTTCGACCTGGGCATCGTGGTCGATCCCGATGTCGACCGTCTGGCCTTCATCTGCGAAGACGGCACCATGTTCGGCGAGGAGTACACACTGGTCTCTGTGGCCGATTATGTTCTGAGTAATATGAGTACTCCGAATAATCAGAGTATTCCGACCACCGTTTCCAACCTCTCTTCTACCCGCGCCCTGCGCGATGTCACAGAGAAGCACAAAGGCCAGTACTTTGCCTCTGCGGTAGGCGAGGTCAATGTCACCACCAAGATGAAGGAGGTGAATGCCGTCATCGGTGGCGAAGGCAACGGTGGCGTCATCTATCCTGAGAGCCATTACGGCCGCGACGCCCTCGTGGGTATCGTTCTCTTCCTGTCGAGCCTGGCACAGAAAGGCTGCACCGCCAGCGAACTGCGCAAGACCTTCCCCGACTATCAGATTGCGAAGAACCGCATCGACCTCACCCCTGAGACCGATGTCGATGCCATCCTCGTCAAGGTGAAGGAGATGTTCGCAAAGGACAACAGTGCGAAAGTCAACGACATCGACGGTGTGAAAATCGACTTCCCCGATCGCTGGGTCCACCTGCGCAAATCGAATACCGAGCCCATCATCCGCGTCTACAGCGAGGCACCGACCATGACCATGGCCGACGAGCTCGGCAAGAAACTCATGCAAGTGGTCTACGACATGCAATAAACATAAAATAAAGCCCGCATTTGAGCGGGCTTTATTCTTTTCTAACGGCAGTCTTAGACGCAGTCGAATAGAATCTTCCTGCGGTTATCTTTCGGTGGCTGGCATCATCAGTCGTACTGACTGCCGCACTCTTCTTCGTGTCCGAAAAGCATGCCACCATCGTCAACGTGCAGATGACGATGGCGGTATACAACCACAATTTCGTATGTTTCATTATTTTATATATGAATGATTAA
>JAFZCU010000184.1 GCA_017556145.1 Prevotella sp.
CCAACATACGGGGCAACTATCGTGCGTGGGGACAGTTCAGCATTGTGCCCGACAGCAGCTGCGGCTCCAACGGTGCGCTGGCCTTGCATCAGCCCTATCGGTTGGTGGAAGGCAGGCTGATGAACGTTGTCGGGGGGCATATCCGCTCTACGGCCAACCTGCAGGAGTACGAGCTGAGGGCTGGCGACACGCTGTTGCTGCCACCAGACTGCATCATCGAACTGCTGGAGATGAGCGACGACACGCGGCTACAGATACTGTCGTACAGCGACGATGCCTTCGCCGTGAAGAACCACGAGGTGATACAGGTATCGCCACAAGGCGATGAGCACGAGCAGATAGTCCTGCTGGTGCGCCTCGTTTGGCTTGCACTGGGACAAACGCCGGTGATGCAGAGCGTGGTGGAGCACCTGTTCCAGTCGCTGCAGTCGTTGGTAGTCGGCATCAGCGAGCGCGAGACAGGACGTACGCTGGCCGAGGGCGACAGTCGCAAGCGGATGCTCTTCCAGCGTTTCCTGAAACTGGTGAACACTCATTGTGCTAGGGAGCGCAGCCTGACGTACTATGCCGACGCGCTGTGCGTCTCGCCCCACTATCTCTCGACGATGGTCAAGCAGGTGAGCGGCGTCAACGTCACCACGTGGATCAACCGCGCCGTCTGCCTTGAAGCCAAGGTACGTCTGCGCCACACCCATCAGCTCGTCAGTCAGATTTCCGAGGAGCTGAATTTCCCCAACCCCGCCTTCTTCAACAAGTTCTTCAAGCGCGAGACGGGCATGACACCAGGGGATTACCGCGAGAGATGACAGATATTTTCAACATGTGTACACTAAAACAATACAGCTTATGACTAAGAAAATGGTTTTGTTGAATGCCAGCCCGCGCAAAAACAAGAATACGGCGCAGATGAAAAGAACTAGATACATAAAGTTCATATTTCTGGGTATTGTAGCTGTTCTGCTTGTGGCAGCGGCGATTCCACTCAGTAGCGTGTGGGTGGGACATATTCCGCAATCATATTCTTACAACAGCGAACTGCCAAAGCCTTCTACAATCGTTGCATGGGTGGACATGAATAGTGGAATAGTACAAGGTCAACTGGATAAAAGAATACAAAGTGTACGCGATGAACTTGATAGTGCCTCCTTTGCCGATGCTCCCGAGGGGCTTGTGGTTAAGAGTCTTAAAATCCCCGTTGAAGGTGGCGAAATCACGATGTATAGCATAGAACCAGAAGAATTAGTGGATGCAAAAGAAATTCCTGTTGTGATTGATATTCATGGCGGAGCCTTCTACTTTCCTCTCTCCAAAGGAGGAGTTTACAGTATGGCCTATTATGCCAAGGAATTAGGCGCAAGGGTATTCATTCCCGCTTATCGTACCTCCAAACAAGCTCCATTCCCCACACCCTTGCTTGATTGCTATGCCGCTGTTTTATATATCAGGAATCATGCCGAGGATCTCGGAGTTAATATTGAGCAGCTTCTCTTGATGGGTGACTCAGCAGGAGGTTGCCTGACCGCAGGAGTTACCCAATATATCAGGGACCATGGTGGCCCCATGGCCAAGGGTGTCGTATTGGTTTTTCCTGTTACAGACCGTTCGACTGCCTACGAATCAAAGCAGAAGTATCGGGATGCGGTATGGACTGAGAATGCGAATGAGAATATGTGGAATATCTATCTTGCAAACGGCGACCATGGGATGCTCAAATATGCTGTCCCTAACCAAAGCGATGATTTCAGCAATCTCCCTTATACATACATTGAGGCAGCCGAAATAGACGTCTTGCATGATGAGGCTCTTGCATACGCAGAGAACCTGAAATCAGCAGGTGTCAGGGTTGAAACCTACGAGGTTCCTGGTGCCTATCACGGATTCGATGCTGATCAGGAAAATGTTTTCGTAAAGTCTATTCTAAAGCAGAGAACTGAAGTAATGAGAGATATGCTGACAATTGACTAAAAATATAATATGTACAGCTTAAAATATAAAGTAACGACAAGCACCTGCGACAGTGAAGGACGGCTGAAACTCTATTCGGCACTCCAGATGATGCAGGACTGTTCAGAGATGTGGATTGACTCAGAGCCAGGTGTGAAGCAGTATTTCGCTGAGCAGAACATGGCCCAGTTGCTGGCTTCGCGACAGGTAGAGATCATCCGAGTGCCGGAATACAAAGAGGAATTGACCGTTACCACTTCTGTTTATGGCATGAAGCCGATGTTCGGTTTCCGCAACACCTTTATTTATGATGCGGAAGGGGAACCCTGCTACAAGACTTGGAGCATGGGAGCATTCGTGGATAAGTCGAACGGCAAACTGAAACGTGTCGATGATGCCACTATTGCCTCGATGACGCTGGAGCCTCAGTTGGAGATGAACTACAAAGACCGCCGTATCATTATGCCCAAAGAGGGTGGTGAAATGCTCGAACCAATTAAAGTGCTTCGTGCCGACATCGATTACAACAAGCACCTGAACAATGCCAACTATGTCCGCATGGCGATGGAACTGTTGCCGGAGGGTTTCGTGGTAAGTGGTCTGCGTGTGGAGTACCGTGTAGCAGCCAAACTTGGCGATTGTCTGACTCCTACTATTTACAAAACAGCTGACGGCATCATCGTTTCCCTGTCTATAGGGAGTGAGGTGAGTGCCATCATTGAGTTTACATAAACTATGCCCAAGGAACGTAACAAGGCAGATGGCTATCGTGAGAAGGCCTACGAGGG
>JAFZCU010000185.1 GCA_017556145.1 Prevotella sp.
ACGGCCTGCTGAACCGCACCAGCGACCTCTGAGTTTCCAAGCTTGGTCTTGGTCTGGCCCTCAAACTGAGGCTCGGCCACCTTGATGCTAATCACTGCTGTAAGGCCCTCGCGGAAGTCTTCGGGTGCAATCTCAATCTTGGCTTTCTCAATCTGTTTGGAGATCTGAGGATCGCTGTCGGCATATTTCTTCAGGGTACGGGTGAGGGCTGCGCGGAAACCTGCCAAATGGGTTCCACCTTCAATCGTATTGATATTGTTCACGTAAGAGTGGATATTCTCCGAGTAGTCGGTGTTGTACATCACAGCCACTTCGATGGGAATACCCTGCTTTTCTGTCTTCAGATAGATGACATCATCTACAAGGTGCGTGCGGTGACGGTCTACATAGCGCACGAATTCCTTCAGTCCGTCCTTAGCGTGGAATACCTCAGGCTCCTTCAGGTTATCTTCTTCATCCGGACGCAGGTCGGTGAGCGTGATGGTGATACCTGCATTCAGATAGGCCAACTCACGCATACGACGGGCAATGATGTCGTATTTGTATTCAGTAGTGGTGAAGATGGTGGCATCTGGCCAGAACTGCTGACGGGTACCCGTCTTGTCCGTATCACCCACGATTTTCACGTCGTAGAGGGGTTTGCCCTTCTCGTATTCCTGCTGGTAGATATGGCCGTTGCGGAACACCTGAGACAACATACGGGTGGAGAGGGCGTTCACACAGCTTACACCCACACCATGCAGACCACCGGACACCTTGTACGAACCCTTGTCGAACTTACCTCCGGCATGGAGCACGGTCATTACCACCTCGAGCGCACTCTTGTGCATCTTCTCGTGCTCATCCACTGGGATACCACGACCATTATCCATCACGGTGATGGAGTTGTCTTCGTTAATCGTTACTTCAATATGTGTACAATAACCGGCCATGGCTTCGTCGATAGAATTGTCGACGGTCTCATTGACCAGATGGTGGAGTCCCTTCTCACTGATGTCACCAATATACATGGCAGGGCGCTTGCGCACAGCCTCTAAGCCCTCGAGTACCTGAATGTTACTCGCGGAATAATTTTGTTCCTGATTCAGTTGTTCTTCTGTCATTTTGCTTCTAATTGAATTATGGGTGCAAAATTACAAAAAAAAGGTCAGATAAACGAAGTTTATCTGCAAAGAAAACTTAAAAAAAAGCCACAATTCATTAGAATTGCGGCTTCTATTGTTTTTTAACAATCAACCTTTATAGTTTGTTGACGTGCTGTGCGAGGCTCGACTTCAAGTTCGCAGCCTTGTTCTTGTGAATAATGTTGGTCTTAGCCAGCTTGTCCAGCATCTTCTGTACTTTTGGATACAGGGCAGCAGCCTCGTCCTTATTAGTCATAGCGCGAAGTTTGCGCACAGCGTTACGCATGGTTTTTGCGTAGTAGTGGTTGTGAAGAGCTCTTTTCTTCTCCTGACGGATACGCTTCACAGATGATTTGTGATTTGCCATTTTTTTTGTTTAATGTTTAATGTTAAATGTTTAATAATTAAAGCCTGTGGGTCTTGCGTCGTTTTGGCCGCCCTGGCAGCCCCGAAGGACCTCCGCCACCTTATCCCTGCTCCTTGCAGGTAGCACTTGGCTGTGCAGATGACGAATTTAATGTGGTAGTCCCTAGGAGAGTCGAACTCCTCTTTAGAGAATGAAAATCTCTCGTCCTAGCCGATAGACGAAGGGACCGTCGTCAATTTTGCGGGTGCAAAGGTACTGCTATTTTTCCAATTGACCAAATATTTCTATAAAAAAATGCATTTTCTCTCCAACTTTCCTCTTTTCCTCTTTCCACTTTCCACTTTTTTTCGTATCTTTGCAGACGTATGCTGACAAAGACCCCGGCCATTGTGCTCCATTCACTGAAGTATGGTGAAACGCGACTCATCGTCGACATGTTCACCCGCAGTCACGGTAGACTCTCATTTATCGTCAGCCTGCCGAAGTCGCCCAAGGGGAAGATCAAGAAACAGTTCTTCCAACCCCTCACCATGCTGGAGATCGAGACCGATGTGCGGCCGAAGCTCCAGTTGCAGAAACTCTCAGACGTGCGCCTGCTGTATCCTTTTTCCACTATCCCCTTCGAACCTGACAAACTTGCCATTTCGCTGTTCGTGGCAGAATTCCTTTATTATGCCGTGCGGGGTGAGCAGCAGAATGTGCCGCTCTTCGACTATGTGGCCGACAGCATCCAGTGGCTCGACGGCCAGGAGGGGCGCTTTGCCAATTTCCATCTGGTGTTCCTCATGCGTCTTTCGCGTTTCCTTGGTTTTTATCCTAACCTCGACGGCTATACTCCCGGCGATTATTTCGATCTGCGCGAGAGTGTTTTCTGTGCACTACCTCCTGTGCATCGCGATGTCCTGCAACCGCAGGAGGCCGAGAAGGTACAATTGATGATGCGTATGGATTATTCCACGATGCATCTGTTCCAAATGTCACACGACGAGCGCAACCGCTTATTGGAGGTTGCGCTCGTCTATTACCGTCTTCATCTGCCAGATTTCCCAGAGATGAAGTCCATAGGAGTTCTTCAAGAACTCTATGCAGAATAGTTTGATATTTCGCTTCTAAGAGAAGAACTTGATGGTGCCCTGTACGGGTTCGTCGTTGGGGGTAGCGACGGGATCCTCTGCAATGATGTCGCCAGTGGCCTGGGAGTTGATGCTGTCGAGAATCTCACGGGTACGCTTGTAGGTCGGCGTGGACTCTACGGCTGAGATGACATCATCGTTGTCAAGGTCCTCCGGACGGAACAGATAGATGTTAGGACGACGCTTGTAGCGCTTGGCAGTGCTGTCGCCGCCATAGAAGCGGTTACGGCGATCCTGACGCTCCAGCGCCTTGGCTTGCTCCTCAGCGATGCGGTTGATATCGTCCTGCGTATGCTTCTTCATGTGGGCATCCATACCGTCGACACTCTCGATGCCGAAGCCGGTAGCCAGGATGGTGACCTTGACCTTCTTGCCGAGCTCAGGATCGGTAGCCAGACCCCACTTGATCTCGAAGTCGCTGCCGAACTTCGCCATGAAGTCGTTCACATCGTTCATCTCCTCCATCATCAGCGACTGCTGACCATCCTTAGAGCCAGCAAATGAAATGCTGAGCAGGATCTTCTTGGAGTTGAAGATATCGTTGTCGTTGAGCAGCGGTGAGTTAAGGGCATCCTCAATGGCTTTCTTGACACGTCCCTCGCCTTCGCCATAGCCAGTAGA
>JAFZCU010000037.1 GCA_017556145.1 Prevotella sp.
AAGATTGATGAGCAGAAGACCGATGCCACGCTGAGCAATATCCTGGCTTTAGTGGAGAAACTGTAGTGTATGAAGCGATTCGCATTGATATTATCAGCTCTTTTGCTTCTTGTAGGATGTGGCGGAGATAAACAGGAAAAGAGTATGTCGATCACAGTCAATCTGAGGTACACTGGCACCGATGGCAATGCCAGAAAGTTCGCTGAGGAGATGGTTTCCAGCGGCACCGTTGACGCCATTAGGGCCGAGGATGGTAATCTGAGGTATGAGTACTACCAGTCGTTGGATGATCCTGAGACCATCCTGCTCATCGATAGCTGGGAAAATCAGGAAGCCATCGACAAGCATCATGCCACACCCATGATGGACACCATCGCCAAACTTCGCGAAAAGTACGACCTCCACATGACCGTGGAACGATATACTGCTGTTGAAACGCCAGAAACGGAGAATCAGTTTATCAGGAAGTAGAGATTCCGGAAAATGGGTAATTCTTTCCGCAATTCGTTTAGGCCGAGTATCAGGAAATCATCGTACCTTTGCAGCGGATTTACAAGACAAGACGAAATGAGACAGATTCTAATTATTTTGACGGCAATGCTGCTGACGTGCTGCTCTTCGGAGAGTGAGGTAAAAGCACAGGAAACGCAGCCCTCTTCGAGCGAAAAGGTGCTGGTGGCGTATTTCTCATTTACCGGCAACACCAAGGCGTATGCCGAGAAGATTGCCGAGATGACAGGTGGTGACCTCTACGAAATTGTGCCGGAAGTGGCCTACGGCAGCGAGAATAGCAACTATTATGACGAGACGACGCGAGCCTACAAGGAACAGTACAATACCGGTGGTGAGCAGCGTCCTGCCATCAAGGAAACGCTGGAAAATGCCTCGCAGTACGACATCGTGTTCCTGGGCAGTCCCATCTGGTACGGCAAGTCACCCCGCATCATCCTGACCTTTCTTGATAAGTACGGCTTCGAGGGCAAGACCGTTATCCCCTTTGTCACCTCTGCCGCCTCTAGCATCAGCAATGTAAACAGCGAACTGCCCTCAACTTATCCTGACATCAACTGGAAAGAGGGCCGACGGCTCAACGGCATATCGGATGCCGACCTGCGCACGTGGGTTCAGAGCTTCGTTGGTACAACCACACAGAAAATGTATCTCACTATTGGTGGCGTAACCAAGACCGCTACGCTAGTTAGCAATTCTTCTACAGAGGCTTTGGTTGCTCAGTTACAGCAGGGCAATATCACCTACGAGGCGCACGACTACGGCAACTTCGAGAAGGTGGGTGCATTGGGCTACACGTTCCCCGAGAACAATGAGCAGATTAACACCGTGCCTGGCGACCTGATTCTTTATCAGGGTTCGAACCTCTGTATCTACTACGATACGAACTCGTGGAACTTCACCCGTATCGGCAAACTCGACAACATGACGCAGGCAGACATCAAAACGTGGGTGAATGCCGGTGGCGATAACGTCAGCGTGACGCTCTCCATCTCTCAGCCGACTGGCATTAGTCAGGTAAAGGCAGACGATGTTACGTCGAAAGCCTATACCCTGCAAGGCACATTGGCTCAGGCAGGACATAAAGGAATCATAATCAAAAACGGTAAAATGATAATCAGATGAAAAAGGTAATATTGGCAATGCTTGCAGTCGTAATGCTGACAGCACGTAACAGTAACAAACAAACTACAGACAACGATATGGTACAGAAATTGGAATTGACGCAGGAGTGGGACAAGGTGTTCCCGCTGAACGAGAAGGTGAACCACCAGAAAGTGACGTTTGAAACACAGTATGGTTTGACATTGGCAGCCGACCTCTACACGCCTAAAGATGCACAAGGAAAACTGGCGGCCATCGCAGTCAGCGGCCCGTTCGGAGCCACCAAGGAACAGTCGAGCGGACTCTACGCCATGCGGATGGCAGAGCGCGGTTTTGTGACGCTGGCCTTCGACCCGTCGTACACC
>JAFZCU010000038.1 GCA_017556145.1 Prevotella sp.
AGAGCCTCAGCCTTCAGCAGCAGAATGTCTGCATAACGGATGAACATGAAGTTCAGCGGGTTACAGCCCCAAGGCCATGTAGCTAAAGAAACTTCAGGAGCAGGCCAAGCCTTTTTGTTTGAGAACTCTCCATAAGTATCGTATGCACGGCACCACTTCTCGTTATAGGTGTGACCACGCCAGGGGAATCCGATACGTCCTACCGTAAAATCAAGACGTGGATCGAGAGTGCCTGAATAATTCTCTGTAACGTTGACCTTATTAAAGGTGCCATCGAGTAAGGGCAGACCAGTTGCAGGATCAGTGCGGAAAGCGTTCACCAGATTCTGTGAACCATAGAAGAAGTCATCACCTGTGCCATAGAGGTTACCGTCGCTATAGGTGCAGTTCAACAGGTTGCTCCAGTTGATGTGGGCATTGTCATTAGCGGTAGACACCTGAAGAGCGAAAACAGACTCTGAACCATTGTTCTTGTCAATCTTCGACAGATCACCGAAGTTTGCATAGAGGCTGTATTGTCCGCTCTGGATGACAGCGTCTGCATAGGTCTTCACATCCTCCCATGAGCTGGTAAAGGCACAAACCTTAGCCATGATAGCTTGAGCGGTAGTCTTGGTGATACGGCCGGCAGCACTCTTCTGAGCAGGCAGCACAGCAATGGCCTCAGTGAGATCGCGCTTGATGAACGAGAATATCTCATCACGGCTGTACTCATCGTTTGATTTTGTGTTCACATCCTCGCCCTCAATGAAATAAGGAATGCGATTGAAGATGCGGATCAGGTCGAAATAATACCAAGCGCGGAGGGTCTTCAGTTCACCTATCACAGCCTCGGCATTGTTTACAGATGATGCATTCTGCACAGCAAGCATCGCATTGTGTACACGACTGATGGCATAGTAGTTGTTCTGCCACTTGTTCAGACAACTAACATTGTCGGAGTTGATCTCACTCACCTCGAGCAAGTGGATGTTCTCCTCCATTCCCGTACCGCCACCTCCTTTGTAGGCATCGTCAGAACGGACGTCAAAGATCCAGTTTGTTGATGGACCGGCAAAAGCCTCATTGTTTCCAAAGAAGTGAGCCTCAAGACCGGCATAGGCTGATGCTACCAGACCTTCTACTGAGCTGTCGTCAAGCTGCTCTGCTGTGAACTGTCCCTGAGGAACGGTGTCGAGCATATCGTTACATGATGTGAAACCGCAGATTGCGCAGATTACACCTATTTTATATATTGCTTTCATATCTTTAATTCGTTTAATGTTCATTTTTCAATGTTCAATCTTCAATTAGAACTGTACGTTCAGTCCAACAGAGAATGTGCGTGCTCTGGGGTATGGGCCGTTATCAATACGCGCGCCATAGGTTGAGAGGGGTACTTCAGGATCGAGTCCCTTGTAATTTGTAATGGTGAATACATTTTCCAATTGGGCATAGAGATTGAGTGAGGAGAGACCGATGGTCTTCATCCAACTCTGATCGAACTTATAGCCTAACTTGATATACTTGCACTTCAGGTAAGATCCGTCTTCAACAAAGTATGTTGACATACGTGTCTCGTTATTATCATCAACCGTTGTGAGGGCAGGGATCGAAGCACCTGTGTTATCTGGTGTCCAAGCATTCAGAACGTCAACACCACGGTTTGTATAGAGGTTACCATAAGTCATGAATTCCAATTGCTTACGTGTACCGTTGTAAATGTCGAAACCAAACTCACCAGAGAAGAAGGTTGAGAACGACCAGTTCTTATAGTTGGCAGTCAGAGTGAGACCCATGCCGAAGTCCGGGTTCGGATCGCCGATGATGCAGCGGTCGGCCTCGTCAACTACACCGTCACCAGTGATATCACGATAGATCAGACGACCCACGCCCTTTCCTTCCTGAATGGCATGATTAGATACCTGATCAGCATCCTGGAATATGCCATCTACGACATAACCGTAGTAAACTCCCATTGGCTGCCCCTCGATCAGACGGAAGTCACCGCCAATAACGCTGACCTCATCATTCAAGCGAACCAATTTGTTGCGATACATTGAAAGGTTGAAGTTACCGTCCCAAGAGAAGTCACCATATTGAGGAGA
>JAFZCU010000186.1 GCA_017556145.1 Prevotella sp.
CATTGGCAAACGTGGCATGGGAGCCTTGGAGTTCCAGCCAGAATACGCCCGTGAACAAAAGGCTCAGAAGATTGACATGAAATCGTTGGCTGACTTGGCAGAACGTATCTACACAGAGAGGGAACAGGCTCGTATCATGCCTGATGAAAATATCACCATGCAGTCATTGTTGACTGTCGGCACATCTGCAGGTGGCCGTCAGCCGAAGGCCATCATTGCCATCAACCGAAAGACGGGTGAGATTCGTAGTGGTCAGATATCCGGCTTGAAGAACTATGACTACTGTCTGCTGAAGTTCGGCAATACGCAGTACAGTTCGGCTGAACTGGAGATGGCCTACTATGAACTGGCTACGATGGCAGGAATCCGCATGATGCCGTCGGAACTATATACCGTTGACGGTAACAACCATTTTATCACCAAGCGTTTCGACCGCGATGGTGAGAGGAAGATTTATACGCAGACTTTGGCTGCCATTAGTCCTGATGCTGACAGCTATGAGCAGCTGATAGCCGTTTGCCGTAAGCTGCATCTGCCTGAATCCGACTGCCAGGAGGTGTTCCGCAGGATGGTATTCAATATTCTGGCCAACAACACCGATGACCATAACAAGAACTTCTCGTTCATCATGGAAGAAGATGGCAGTTGGCGACTGTCACCTGCCTATGATATCACCTATATCATTGATAATGGTGGCTTCCTGCCTAACGAGGATCACTGCCTCTACATCAGGGCCAAGCTCCGTGGAATCACTCGTGAGGATTCCATCCAGTTTGCCCGTGATAACGGCATTCGTCGGCCTGATGCCATCATCCGTGATGTTGTTGCGTCCCTGAAACAGTTCCGTACCATTGCTACGAAATACGGTGTTTCTGAACAATGGACGGGTAGGGTTGAGACTACGATTATCGACCACCTGAAGGAATGGGGTGAATGGCAGGAAGATGTGGCAATGCCGGAACAGACTATCAACGGCCATTCGGTTGCCAATATCCGCATAGAGCAAGCCTATAAAGGCAACTTCCATTTGCTTGCTGAAATCGATGGGAAGGAACGGAAGTACGTCATCGGCAAGAACAAGGAAGAGTTCTCGCTGATTGAGAAGACTGGCATTGCCAACCTCTCATCTGACCAGCTTAAAGTTATGGCAGAGAAATACTTTTTCTCTTGATCGAAAAAGATATGTTATGTAATAAATTGAGAGTGTTATGCTACGAAATATTCTTTTAGTTGCAATAGGTGGTGCGATTGGTTCTGTCTGTCGCTACCTGCTGTCTGGCATTAATGTCGCTTCATGGCCTTGGGGAACCTTTGCTGTAAACATCCTTGGCTCACTGTTTATCGGACTGTTGGTGGGATTGGTAAGCAAGGGCATTGTTTCGCCAGAAATAAAGCTGTTGCTTGTCACAGGTTTCTGTGGCGGTTTCACCACCTTCAGCACCTTTGCCAACGAGTCCTTCAGCATGATGAAGGCGGGCGATGCCTTACAGATGGCACTTTATTTGGCTGCAAGTGTAGTTATCGGCATCCTGGCCGTGTGGCTGGGTATGAATGTTTCAGATACCATTAAATGAATAATAAATGATTGGTAGTGTCGTGATAGCCATCTTCCTGCTAAGTATCGGAGCCAGTTTTGTGCAGCGAACCACGGGCTTCGGCTTTGGCATCTTTATCATGACGATATTACTCATCATAGGCGGAAAGAAATACATCTGTAAATAAAAGGCTGTTTGGTCTCTTTTTTTTCTTCATTTGTTGCTTGATTGATGGAAAAATTGTAAATTTGTAGCCAAATTACAAATAGGATGATGATGAAGAGATTATTGACAACATGTATCGGCTGCTGCCTGATGATAGTATTTGCAAATGGTCAGCCAAAGACTTCTGCCGTGAATCTGGCTCAGGCAACGATTGTTTATCATGAAGGTGACGCACCGCTGGTGAAGCAGATGGCGCAGGTGTTGGCGGATGACATTGGGCGTGTCTCGGGCACAAGACCTGGGATCAGTACCCGGAAGGTCAGCGGAGCCGTGATCGCCATTGGTACGGTGGTGAAGACGGGCCGTCACCGCGAACTGCGGGGAACTTGGGAACGGTATGCCATCGACACGGG
>JAFZCU010000187.1 GCA_017556145.1 Prevotella sp.
ACCACCATCTCGCAGAACTGCTGCATCTGCGACGACTCCTGATTGTTGATATCGCGGATGAACTGCTTGCCCACGCTCCCTCCGCCACCCGTGACAGCATCAGCGGCCTCCTGGGCATTGTTCACGAAGTCGGTAAGCAGCCAGGGCAGGGCCTTCGAGGTGGGGTTCTGCAGGTAGTGCTGTCGGATGGCCTGATAAGAACGCTTCAGATAGTAGAGGGTCATCAGGCTCTCATAGTCGTCCATCTCAGCGAAAAGCTGTCCGCCCTCCATCTCGCGACCCGTCTTGCAGAGGGCGCCTGCATAGATGTTCTTCATCATATCCTTGTAGACCGTCTCGATGAACTGACTGGCGGTCTGCTCCCAGAAAGCGATGTTTTCCTGATGCTGGCCGAGCATCATATTACAGCGCATATAGAGCAGGGCGTGCTGGGAGCGCAGTTTGCTCTGGGTTTTGCTTTGGGCATAGGTGCGCACGGCTTTCAGGTCACGCTGCTGGGCAGCGATCTCCTCCTTGGTGGGATAGCCCCACTCGTATTGCTTGTCCTGTTCCACGCTGACGCACTTGAGGTACTTCTGCAGGTTCTGCACGTAGCTCACCATCAGGGCGTCGTTCTTCTGTCGCGCCGCCTTCAGCACATCGTCGGCATGGAAAGAATACCAGTCGTCGGTACTCGTGTCGCCGATGTACGCCTTCCAGTTGTCGTTGCAGATCTTCTCCACGCGGCTCTTGAAGCTCTGAGCGTAATAGGGGCTGAACAGGTAATAGTTGTCGGTGCCAGACCAGGCACAGGCAAAGGTGGGCAGCGTCATGGCTGCCATCAGACTAATGATGATAAATCTCTTCATAGGTTTCCGGTTTATATCTGTCGATGTTATCTTTGTCGAGATGATAGGTGATGATGAGTCGGCTGAGGTCGCCACGCGCCTTTTCCACCGCCCCCTTCACACGCAGGATCTCCGTCGGCGCAACGGTATGGTCGACCCTTACGCCCTGAATGGTGCGTGTCCACTGGAATACGGGATAGGCAGCAGCCAATGGCAGGGGATAGCTGTCGAGATAATTTAGATAGGGATAGACATCACGATAGTCGAGGATGGGATTTCGCTCCTCCCACTTGCGGGGGTCGCCTGTGTTGTAAATCATCAGCGCGCCATAGTCAACGGGCGGAGCCTCCATCGACAGCTGGTGCAGGCGTATGGTGGTGGAGAGAAGTGAAAAGTGAGAAGTGAAAAGTGAAGATTGAGAGATTTCCCTTAGGAAATCGTAATAGCGCTTGCGACTCTTTGAAGTATAGTCGCAGTCGATTTGTATCTCGCGGACATTCTTGATATCGTTAGTCTCATTCATCTGCTGAATGCGCTTAACGATTTTCTCCGCCAAGCCCTCATGTGTCTCATGCATGCAGTCCTCTGTGATATAGACAGTGGGGATGATCTCGATGCTGTCAGGCAAGGTGTCGCTGAAAGAAATAGTGGCATTGGGCTTGGGCTCGCCTGAGTCGCTCATGACCACATCGAAGTAGCGGCAGTACACCTTATTAATATGGTATTGTGTCAAGAAGGCCTTCTCTGCAGAATCGAGACGCAGGTCTGTACGCCAGTAGTAGACGGCATTGCCCGTGGCGAGGGTTGTCCGGGCGGGATGCCTGTCGCAGGCGGTCATCGCCAGCAGCAGGAGCAGGATGAGCAGGGGCCTGATTTTCATCGGAGTAATCGGAGTATTCAGAGTTATCTGAGTAATAAGAGTAATCAGAGTAATTCTGGCAATTGATAGAGCTTCGTGCTGTTTGAGCCCTTGATGAGGATATATTGTCCTGTGGGCTGCTCGGCGGCGATGACAGCCTTCACAGCCTCGACATCCTTGAACTTGGGATAGTCGCAGCGGATCGCATCAAACTCCTCACCCACAAGCCAGACGGTCTTGATATCCGAGGTCTGCAGATAGTCGACGATACGCTGGTGCTCCTCCCCCGACACCTCGCCGAGCTCGCGCATGGCACCGAGGATGGCCATCTTGTGGTCGGCCTGCATCAGCTTGAAATTCTCCAGAGCCGCCATCATCGACGAGGGGTTGGCATTATAGGCATCGACAATCAGGTGATTCTTCTCTGTGACCATCATCTGACTGCGGTTGTTCGAGGGCACATAGTTCTCGAGGGCGGCACAGATCTGCTTGCGCTCCACGCCGAAATTGATGCCCACGGCGATCGCTGCCAGCAGGTTGTCGATGTTGTAGGCACCTATCAGCTGCGTCTGCACCTTATGCCACTTGGTGCTGCGCCCTTCCTCTTCAAGGGTAAGCAGCGGCTCGCGCCAGCGGAACTTCAGAAACGGATTGCACTCTATCACCTCTCCAGAGATACAGCTGTACTGATTCTCAGGATCTGTGGAATAAGGCGTGAGCCAGATGTCCTCGTCGTCGCTGATCTGATTCATGAGATGCTCATTGTCGGCATTGATGAAGATAAGGCCATCCTGGCGGGTGCGGAGGAAGTCGTAAAGCTCGCATTTGGTCTTGACGACGCCTTCGAACGAGCCGAAGCCCTGCAAATGGGCACGCCCCACATTGGTAATCAGGCCACAGGTGGGCTCAGCCGTCTCTGCCAGCGTCTTGATGTCGCCAGGATGGCTGGCACCCATCTCGATGACGGCTATCTCATGTTCCTTCGTCAGGCGGAAGAGCGTCTTGGGCACACCCACGTCGTTGTTGAAATTGCCCTGGGTATAGAGCACGTTGTATTTCTGCGAGAGCACGGCAGCCACGAGTTCCTTGGTGGTGGTCTTGCCATTGGTGCCCGTGATGCCGATCACAGGGATATCAAACTGACGACGATGCTCACGGGCCAGATCCTTGAAGGTCTGAAGGCAATCCTCAACGAGGATGAGCCGCTCTTTCAGATGAGCCGGTATATCCGGATTCTCAAGTATTTCCGGATTATCGACAATCGCATAGGCACAGCCCTTTTCGAGGGCCTGAACGGCAAACTTGTTACCATCGAACGACTCGCCTTTCAGCGCGAGGAAGATACTCCCCTGAGGACAGTCACGGCTGTCGGTAGTGATGCAAGGATGCTGCTGATATAGTGCAAATAGTTCCTTAATTTCCATAAACATCTCAATTTTTGTGCAAAATTACAAAATAATTATCAATTATCAATTGTCAATTATCAATTATTTTGTATCTTTGTGGGCGATTTATGGACTATACGCTCAACGTGCATGGCCGACTGCTGGATTTAAGCAGGCCGCTGGTAATGGGTATCCTCAACGCGACACCCGATTCCTTCTATGCTGACAGTCGTCGGCAGACGGAGGAAGATATCGCTGCGTGCTGTCGGAAGATGCTGGCCGAGGGTGCTGCCATCATCGATGTAGGCGGCTGTTCCACACGTCCTGGTGGCGAGGTAGCCTCTGAGGCTGAGGAGATGAAGCGTCTGCGGATGGCGCTCGAAGTGGTGAGAGGCGGGCAGCCCGAAGCGGTCATATCTGTGGACACCTTCCGTCCTGACGTGGCCCGTATGGCTGTGGAGGAGTTCGGTGCCGACATCATCAACGATGTGAGCGGCGGTACGCCTGAGATGTTCCGTATGGTGACCCGTCTGCACGTACCTTATATCCTCATGTCGCTGCAACCCACGATGCGTGATATGCTCTTGTCGTTTGCCGAAAAGGTGCAGCAACTGCGCGACATGGGGGCGAATGACATCATCCTCGACCCTGGCTTCGGCTTTGGGAAGACGCTGGAGCAGAACTACGGGATCATGAACGAACTGGAGAAACTGCTGGTGATGGAACTGCCATTGCTGGTGGGCATCTCGAGGAAGTCGATGATCTACCGGTCGTTCGACTATACGCCCAAGGAGGCGCTTAACGGCACGACGGCGCTCAACACCATCGCCCTGATGAAGGGTGCCAGCATCCTCCGCGTCCACGACGTGAAGGAAGCCATGGAGTGCGTCAGCATCGTCGGGAAATTAAATTGCAAATTGTAAATCGTAAAATTGTAAATTAGCAAGGTGCTCCTCGAATTTGGAATAAAAGATGTCATCGACATTGTACTGGTCGCCCTGATGCTGTACTACATCTACCGACTGATGCGTGAGTCACGTTCTGTGAATGTGTTCAACGGCATCATGGTGTTCGTCGTGCTATGGCTCTTTGTGTCGCAGGTTCTGGAGATGCGACTGTTAGGCACCATTCTCGACAAGTTGGTGAGCGTGGGTGTGCTTGCCGTCATCATCATCTTCCAGGAGGATATCCGTAAGTTCCTCTACAATATCGGCGGTCACCAGCGTATGCGGGCCCTGAAACGCTTCTTCACCTCAGCGAAGCAGAAGGACAAGGACAGCAGGGAAGTGAAACAGATCATCATGCCCCTGGTGATGGCCTCTATCAATATGAGCCGTCAGAAGGTGGGCGCACTGATTGTCCTGGAACGGAGCGCCACACTCGATGACATCGTCGCTACGGGCGATACGATAGACGCCAACATCAACCAGCGGCTGATTGAGAACATCTTCTTCAAGAACTCTCCGCTGCACGATGGTGCCATGGTGATTGCCGACAAGCGTATCAAGGCCGCTGGCTGTATCCTGCCTGTGAGCCACGACCTGAGCATCCCCAAGGAATTAGGTCTGCGCCACCGTGCGGCCATGGGCGTCTCGCAGGAGACGGATGCCGTGGCTGTTGTCGTCTCCGAGGAAACGGGCAGCATCTCCGTCGCCATCAAGGGCAGGTTCCGTCTGCGACTGTCGGCAGAGGAACTGGAAAGTATCCTGACGGCAGAACTATCTTAGCAAATTAATGTTTTACATCTTTAATAATAAAAACAAATTATGGATCTATTAAGTCAAATTGTAGCGCGTGCCAAGAGTAACAAGCAGCGCATCGTGCTCCCTGAAGCAGAAGAGGAGCGTACACTCTGTGCAGCCGACAAGGCCTTAGGCGATGACATCGCCGACATCATTCTGATAGGTAATCCCGCCAAGGTAGAGGCTCTGGCCAAGGAGAAAGGACTCACCAACATCGGTAAGGCCACTCTCATTGACCCTGAGAACTATGAGAAAAGTGAGGAGCTGGCAGAGAAATTAGCCGAGATTCGCAAGAGCAAGGGCATGACCATCGAAGAGGCCCGTAAACTGATTAAGAATCCATTGTATCTGGGTTGTATGATTATCAAGACCGAGGGTGCTGACGGTCAGATCTCAGGTGCCCTCTCTACCACTGGCGACACCCTGCGCCCTGCCCTGCAGATCATCAAGTGCCAGCCAGGCATCACCTGTGTGAGCGGTGGTCTGCTGCTGATTTCGAAGCAGAAGCAGTATGGTGAAGACGGTGTGCTCGTTGTTGCCGACGTGGCTGTCACCCCAATGCCCGATGCCAACCAGCTCTCGCAGATTGCTGTCTGCACCGCTCAGATGGCCAAGGCTGTGGCTGGTTTCAAAGAGCCCCGCGTGGCGATGTTGAGCTTCTCGACGAAGGGCTCTGCCAAGCATGAGGTTTGCGACAAGGTGATCGAGGCTACACGACTGGCCAAGGAGATGGATCCCGATCTGAAGATCGATGGCGAACTGCAGGCTGATGCTGCCCTCGTGCCCTCTGTCGGTGCCAAGAAGGCGCCTGGTTCTGATATCGCCGGTAAAGCCAATGTGCTCGTATTCCCCAACCTTGAGGTGGGTAACATCGGCTATAAGATGGTGCAGCGTCTGGGCGACGCCATCGCTATCGGTCCGGTACTCCAGGGTATCGCCCGTCCGGTGAACGACCTCTCCCGCGGCTGCTCTATCGATGATATCTACTACATGATTGCCATCACCTCCTGCCAGGCTATGGACGCTAAAAAGTGAAAAAGTAATAGTGAAAAGTGAAAAATTTGCTACCGCATAATAAGAAATTAAGATATGAAAATCCTTGTATTAAACTGTGGTTCGTCGTCGATTAAGTACGCACTGTACAACATGGACGACAAGAGTGTGATGACCAGTGGTGGTGCTGAGCGCGTGGGTTTGGACGGTGCCTTTGTAAAGGTGAAGCTGGCCAATGGTGAGAAAAAGCAGATTATGCACGATATTCCTGAGCATACCGAGGGTGTGAAGTTCATCTTCTCGTTACTGACGGATCCTGAGATCGGTGTCATCAAGAGTCTCGACGAGATCGACGCTGTAGGCCATCGTATGGTGCATGGCGGCGAGAAGTTCAACAAGAGCGTCATCCTTACCGACGAGGTGCTGAAGACCTTTGAGGAGTGCTCAGAACTGGCTCCGCTGCACAACCCCGCCAACCTGAAGGGTGTGAATGCCGTAAAGGAGCTGATGCCCGGTTTGCCTCAGGTAGGTGTATTCGACACCGCCTTCCACCAAACCATGCCTCCCAAGGCTTTTATGTACGCTATCCCTTACGAACTCTACGAGAAGTACGGCATCCGTCGCTACGGCTTTCACGGAACCAGCCATCGCTATGTGTCAGCACGTGCCTGTGAGTTCCTGGGCATTCCCGCTGAAGGAACCAAGATGATAACCTGCCACGTGGGTAACGGCGGTTCGATTGCTGCCGTTGTTGATGGCAAGTGTATCGACACCTCGATGGGTCTCACTCCGCTGGAGGGCCTCGTCATGGGTACCCGTGCCGGTGATATCGACGGTGGTGCTGTCACCTTTATCGAGAAGAAGCTCGGTCTTGATGCTGATGGCATGTCGAACCTTCTGAACAAGCAGAGTGGTGTGGCTGGTCTCACTGGTGGTTCTTCAGATATGCGCGATGTAGAGAGTGCTGCCAAGGCTGGCGATCCTAAGGCCAAGCTGGCACAGGATATGTATTTCTATCGCATCAAGAAGTATATCGGCGCCTATGCAGCTGCGATGGGCGGCCTCGATGTGGTGGTCTTCACTGCAGGTGTTGGCGAGAACCAGATCAGCATGCGTTCAGAGGTTTGTAAGAACATGGAGTTCCTGGGCATCAAGTTCGACGAGGAGAAGAACAAGGCCCGTGGTGAGGAGGTAATCATCTCTGCCGATGATTCGAAGGTGAAGGTCGTGGTCATTCCTACCGATGAGGAGCTGATGATCGCCACTGACACCATGAACCTGCTGAAGTAGTTTATAGTTTAAAGTTTATAGTTTATAGATGAATACTCTGCTTGTTCACAAAGGCTTGCAAGGTAATCAACTCTAAACACTAAACTATAAACTCTAAACAAAATAGGGAAATCCCGCATCGCATTTCGGGTTTTTCCCTTTTTTTTATGCCCAAATGGCCTTACCTTTGCAGTGTGAAATAAAAGAAATGTCAAACTTAAAATAAGGAAAGGGTACAATTATGAAGAAGATGTTTACAATGGCGATGATGGCGATGATGGCACTGACCTTCACCTCTTGTGAGGATGAAATGATCGCAGATACCCTCGAGGGTTCCTGGAAGGGTAACATGTATATCTCCACTTACTGGGACGGCCGTACCTACGATGCCACCTATACTGAAATCACATTCCTCAAGGATCCGTTCGCTTTCAAAAGCGGTTCTGGCTACTGGGTGGATTACTACAGCAATGCCCCTTGGGACTATGTGGCCAACCATATCGACTGGACAGTCAATAACGGCGTGATTCACGTCTACTTCATCGAGGAGGACACCTCCATCGATATCATTGACTACCGCCTCAGCTCCAGCCGTTTCTATGGCACACTTGATGATTATGGCACGCTGGTTGACTTTGATCTCTACAATGTCAGTCATCCGTACACTTACTGGGACAACTACTACTGGGGCTATGATGGCTGGTACGATGACTACTATTGGGCACGCACTCGTGGCATAGACAACGACAGTACCGCAACGGTCGAGAAGCCGAAGAGGTTCGTCAATCCAGAGCTCAAGAAATAACAAAGAAGCCGCTCATACGAGCGGCTTCTTTTTGTCTCTTATCGCCAGATGATTCTAGGTGGAGCCGGATGCCAGGGTACACCCCACGTCCCTCGCGTTGTCGTTCGATAACTCCATTTCGTAGGTTTGTGCTGTCTGTCAAACTCAACAAACTCCTCATAAGTGGGTGTTTTGCCAAGTCCCAGTTTCATCACTTTATGATATATAGCCTGTCGGCTTGGTGCATTAAACGGCGCATCGTTCTGATTCATCATACTGTTTTCCGTTGGGCGGTACACCCCCTTGAAGAAAGTATAACCCCCTTCGTAGGTACCTATCTTCTCATTAGCAAACTCACTGTCGAAGATGAACTTACTCCAGAGAACCTTCGTGGAATCCTTTTCCGAATCGACATTCAAGAACCAAGACCATTGTTCATGCAGCTGTTTCAGTTCCTTGATATCCGTCTCTGTGGCAGAGCCTTCCGTGGAGCGCACATACTCATCGGCCAGTTTCGCAAAGCCATGTCCGACGGCCTCATGCGTCAGCACCTGACGGAATGATTCACTCTTCAGACTATCGATCACTGGACAAAGTGCGATGGCATAATCGTAATCTGTGGTCTTGGAATTTCTTATCATATAGGTCATGCCCTTGTTCAGGTTGATATTCAGGATGACCACCGCTAACGTATGGATGGAATCAATGTCCTCCACTTTCTTCACATATTTCATGACCGCATCAGCGTTCACGTCGATGGCAGTCGACTGATGATCCGTTTGCGTTTTGAAAGCCGTCGAGACACCGTCAAAACGGTTACGGTCTGAGACAGCCGTCACCTGATAGACATTAAAATAGTCACGCAGCGACTTCATCGGCTCCTCGCTGAAGAGATGTTCCATCGCCTGCTTCATCGTACGGGTATAAAGGCTGTCTTCGATTTCCTCATCCACGAAGCCGTCGCCCATCAGCACGATAGGGATGCCCTTGCCTTCCGTTGCCTCGTTCAGCAGTTCCACCTTGCCATCCTGCGAATAATCGAATGAATGATAGCCATTGTCCGACCCCTCCTGATATATAAATAATGTGTCGAGGCCGAGTATATACCCGTTCTTGTCTTGCATCGTCAGGAAAAAAGCGCCTTCGCGTGGACTCTGTGAACTGTTATGCGCTATATGAAGGGGATAAACAAACCCTTCGTATTCTGTCCTTGTGCGGGCCTGATTACCCGGAGTAATCCATTCATCAAGGCCTTTTGTATAATAGAGATCCAACTGGTCCTGTTGCAGATTGGTCCGGAAATCGATGCCTATCGTTGTGGCTTGACAGCCTAAGTTCAACTCGTCAGTCTCAAAGATTGCATATTCATCGCGCTGCTTGATATTCACGGTTTTCGTCTTTCCACCTGCCTCGATGGTCATGACAGCCGTCCGGGGCTTCTTGGTCCTGTTCGTCGATGTGGTGGCGAGGGTGATCACGTTCTCACCAGCCTTGCCGCTCTTTGGCGAGAAAGTGAGCCAATTGGCCGCACAGCTGGCCTTCCAGGAATCTTCTGACCTGAACCTGATGTCACCGGTCTGGTTCGTTACCGAATAGAGCTCCGCAGTTCCTGAGGTCAATAGGGATATGCTCTCCTCCTCTTCTTTTACGCAACCGAGCAGAAGAAGCAGGACCAGACCACTTACAATCCATAAGAATCTGCTTGACATTTCCAACTTATTCGATTGTCTTATAGAGTGTCGAGGCGTTATGGCGACCCTCCAGCACATCAAGGATCTCATCCTCCGTCGAGAGGTTGAAGTCGCCAGGGATGGTGTTCTTCAGAGCAGCGGCAGCGAGCGAATAGTTCAGCTGTTTCTGCTTGTCGTCAGGGAAGAGGTTGACGGCATGGAGCCAGCCACCCATGAAGGCATCGCCCACACCTACGGGATCCACCACATCAGGGATGTCGATGATAGGCGCCTGCAACAGTCGGCCTTCCGTCCACATCAAAGCCGTCAGGGTGTGATGGCTCGAACTGACAATATTTCGCATGCCCATCAGCCAGTGCTTCAGTCGCGGATACTGGGCGTGCAGCTCGTCGAACCACTCCCCGTATTCCTTCATCTGCATCTCGAAGTTCGAGTCGACAGCCGTAAACGGGGGCTGCGGATGCTGCGAGAGCCAGTCGAACTCGATAGCATCGCCAAACATCATGTCGCAGCGCGAGAGCATGCGGCTCAGCGTCTTACGAGGCTCGGCGCCCTCATATTTCCACAGGTTCTTGCGATAGTTGATGTCGAAACAGACCGTCACCCCCAACTCGTCGGCAATATCGAGGGCCTCGAAGGTGGCATCGGCAGCTTGCTGCGAGATAGCTGCGGTGATGCCCGACACACAGAAGTAGGTACAATCCTTCAGTATCTCCCGCCAGGGAATCATACCCGGCTTCAGGTCATAATAGGCCGAGCCGCTACGATCGTAGATCACCTTGGCAGCACGCATGCCTGCGGGCGGCTCGAAATAATAGGTGCCTATACGCTGTCCGCCATAGAGCACGTGCCTGGTGTTCACACCCAACTGCGCCAGATTCATGGCACCTGCATGACCCACCGGGGTATCTGGCAAACGGGTGATATAGGTCACATCCTCGCCCTGCGAGGCCAGCGACACAGCCACATTGGCCTCACTGCCACCATACTTGCTGGTGAACATATCGCCTTGTGTCAGCCTCAGATGGCCGGGCTTTGAGAATCGGAGCAACAGTTCTCCGAAGGTTACAATCTTCTGCCTGTTCATGTCTGTTTTTGTGAAATCACGGTGCAAAGGTACAAAAAGAAGTGAAAAATGAAGAGTGAAAAGTGAAAAATTTGCTGCCGCACATATAAAAGATTTGTTAAATCTTAAGCAAACTACTTAATTTAGTTTAAAAACTATATGCTTTAGTTGTATCTAACGAAATTTTTTAGTTACTTTGCACCCAGTAAAGATAATGACGCGATAATTGATTGAAAACTTAAAGCATTAACGACAATGAAGAAGCTGACAAATAAAGAAAAGGAAATCATGGATCTGTATTGGACGCACGGTCCGATGTTCGTCAAGGAACTCCTCGAGTACTACGACGAGCCCCGTCCGCACTTCAATACCCTTTCCACGATGGTTCGCATCCTGGAGAAGGAAGGCTATCTTGATCACAAGCAGTTTGGTAATACCTACCAGTACTTCCCGCTGATCACGGAAACTGAGTACGGGCGTAAGTCAATTGCGGGTGTCATCAAGAACTACTTCAACGACTCCTACCTCTCAGCCGTTTCCTCGTTTGTCAAGGAGGAAAAGATTTCTGTAGAAGAATTAAAGGAACTCATCGACCAAATCGAAAACAACCATGACTGATTTTCTGATCTACGACCTGAAGGTGGCTGTGCTCATCGCGGTGTTCTATATGTTCTACCGTCTGATGCTGGCCCGCGAGACCTTCCACCGTGTCAACCGCATCGTGCTGCTGGCAACGGCTGTGGCCTCGTTCGTCCTGCCGCTTTGCGTCATCACGACCCACAAAACAGTTCTGATGCCGATACCCACTATCGACGTGGAACTGGGTGCTGCCGTTATCGACGACGAGGCCCCACGTATGTCCATCTGGCAGATGGCACTGCCCATCCTATATATAATAGGTATGGTGGCCACACTTGCCAACACCCTCTGGTCGATAATCAGAATCACCAGCCTGATCAAGCATAGCGAACAGCATCCTCAGGATGACGGCACCATGATCTGCGTGACCGGTAACGCAGCATTGGCTCCCTTCAGCTGGATGCACTATATCGTGATGAACCGCAGCGACTATGAAACCCATGATGCTGCGATCCTCACCCATGAACGGGGACATATCCGCCTGCGTCATTCGTGGGACCTCGTCCTTGTCGATCTCCTCACCGCCTTCCAATGGTTCAATCCCGCCATGTGGATGCTCCGCAGCGACCTGCGTGCCATCCACGAATACGAGGCCGACGGTGCAGTACTCTCACAAGGGATCAATGCGCGTCAATATCAATACCTGTTAATCACAAAAGCCGGTGGCATCGGCGGGTACTCCCTTGCCAACGGAATCACTCACAGTGCCCTCAAAAACCGAAT
>JAFZCU010000188.1 GCA_017556145.1 Prevotella sp.
ATCGGCACCTGCGAAGAAAACGGCCATCGCAGGTTCAGTAATGTGGGTGACATTCGGTGTCATCTTCGGAATGACGGGAATGGAGACGCTACGCTTCACGTATGCCGTATAGAAAGTGACCAGCTCCGGGTTCTGCCCCACATCGCTGCCCATGCCTGTTAGTCGCATCTGCGGACACGAGAAATTCAGCTCCACTGCATCGACGCCAGCCGCCTCGGCCATTTTCGCCAAAACTATCCACTGTTCCTCGGTTTGCCCCATGATGCTGGCAACGACCACCTTCGACGGATAGTTCTGTTTCAATCGGTGCAGGATGTCGAAGTCCATTTCCACAGGATTCTCGCTTAGCTGTTCCATGTTGCGGAAAGCATAGAAATCGGCCGAGCCCTCCTGCTGACAGGCATCGAAACGGGGCGACACCTCACGGATTTCCTGCAGACAGATGGTCTTGTAGAACACGCCAGCCCACCCTGCTTCGAAGGCCCGCGCCACCATCTCGTAGTTGGTGCAGACAGCTGACGAAGCCAAGAAGAAAGGATTTTCGCAGCGGATACCGCAGAAGTCAATCTCCAGGCTGGGTAATGCTGTGTCGGCAGTCTCTCCCCCTTCTGGAGTGAGTTGGAGGGGGGCTAGCATCTCCTTGATGCGTACCGGTTTGTCGTAGTGGATACAGGCTTTTTCAGCAGCCTCCAAATCTTCGTCTGGGCACTCGGCAACCCACCTGCCAGCCAACTTCTCATTATCAAACCGTATGGCACGGATTGCCCGTGCGGGGTCGCCATGCTGACTTGCCTTGCTGCATGGAGCTTCATTACATAGCAGACATCTCGCTGCTTCTTCCTTTATATGAATCATGATTGTTTCGGTTTGTAGTTTACTTTTTTAATTGCAAATATAGATAATTCTCCTGATAATTCCAAATAATCAGCCGAAAAGTTGCTGTTGATGCAGAATGCAGGACTCACTCACCAGCAATATCGAGAGAAACACTAGAAATAAAAGCGGAGCTCATGTGGACTCCGCTTTTTCATTCATAACTCTTATCTTTTATCTCATTATCTAAGTGAGGCTCCTCACTTCTTACTGCTTCCCCAAGATGATGTTCACCAAGATGGTCACATCCTCAATGGTCACACTGCCGCTGCCATTGAGGTCGGCATTGTTGTGCTCGTCGGTTGCCCTGTTGAGCACGATGTTCACCATCGCTGTCACGTCAGCTATATCCACGTTTCCGTCCAGGTTGATATCGCCTATACGGTGGAAGCGGGCAGTGAGACTCACGTCGGCATTGACAGTGTACGAGGAGCCTGCCTTAAGAACCTGCTCGTTCTCGCCGACACAATAGGAAGTGAGACCTTCTGGGGTGCCTACACGCCAACCTGCGAAGATAAAACCAGTGGGCACATAAGTAGCCGGCACGGCGGGCAGGTTAAATCTTGAGCCAGTGACCAGCGCCTGTATGACAGACTCACTGGCATAATGACCGTCGATGTAGCTATCGTCTACTTTCTCGGGCAGGTAAATGCTGACGGTGCTGACTGAGCCACTGACATGGCAGACTGTGCAAACACCATTCTCGAAGGTGTGTCTCTCAGGCTGACCAGTATAACTGCAGTGCGGGCAGTGCATGGTATGCGTGCCATTGATATCGGTACCGTTCACGGTGTAGGTAACACTGCTGTGGGTGCAAGGCTCAATCTGGATATCTTTGTATGATGATATGTTTTCACGGGCGTTATATGGTAAGATGTTTTCACTGATGCGAAGCCTCATCCTGACGCCGATAGTAAAGATGTTAGTGCCGGAATCCTTGTGGCTGCAGATGGCATTGCTGTCATCACCTCCGTGGGCGATGAGCGTTCCTCCAGTGATGTGAATCTCACCTGCGGCTGCATCCTCGCCTGCGCCGATGCCTGCGCCAGCCCCTTTACCCCAGGCTTCCACAAAACCATTGACGATTTCAAAATAGCCGCCATCATTGTTATCAGCGCCTTCCCCAGAGCCGATACCGGCCGCATCCACTCCTGCATAGGCCTTCACCGTACCTCCGAAAACATGCACAATGCAGCCGGAAATGCCGTCACCGCCGCCGATACCAGCGCCCCTGTCGCCTCCGGTGGCGGTGACAGTGCCTCCACTGATATATATTTGAGTATTCCACTGATGATCATTCCCACTATTTTGTCCGAGACCGATTCCTGCAGCCTCATCGCCACCGGTCGCGTTCACCGTGCCTCCATATATATTGAGGTTTCCACCATAAGGGCATTTGTCGCCACCGCCTATACCGGCACCGCCACCATCTGTATCCAAGAAAGGACTGTCACCGCCCTGGGCTGTCACTGTGCCTCCATAGATATATATGTAACCAAACTCATCACTCCTACCTGAGCCGCCGATACCAGCCGCTCTGACTCCTCCGGTGGCATTGACCGTGCCTGCGTAAATTCTGATGTTGGCACAAGAATAATGATCTTCACTGAAGCCAACAGAAGTATAACCACCGCCGATGCCAGCGCAAGATCTGGCTCCCTTCACGGTAATCACACCGCCGCAGATGTTAATGTCCTTGCCTTTCTGGGAATGGCAGCCGATGCCTGGATATCCACTGTCGGGGTCTGTAGCCGTAAACTGGCCCGTTCCGGCTGTCTGCCCATAAATGTAGATGGAATGCTCGTCGTTAACCAGGCTATTGGCTTTAAGTGAAGCACCGTCGCAAAGAATGAGATGGACGTCTCCTGAAGCATACAGTTTGTCTTCTGTCGTAACATTTCCGGTGACAAAATAATAGCCACTGAGATTCGTCTGGCCGCTTCCCGTGCAAACAGATGCAATATTCTGGGCGAATCCTATACGCTGTGTTGACACAACCATCCCGGATCCATTGTCCCAACTGCGGTCGATGTAGCGTATGGGAGTACCAGATGCTGTTTGGTAGAATTGCAACTCCGAACCTTCATACTGTATAATGAAACCTTCCGCATCGCTTTTAAACCATTTGGTGGCAGAGGATGTTGCATTATTATATCCCGATGTTATCACTTGGCTTTGATAGCCCTCACAATAGACACGGATATCGGTATTAGCCAACTGCCCAGTGATATTGATCTTTTTGCCGGTCTTCAGGAACAGATTGCTGTCCATGCTTCCAGCGGTGACGTTGTGGTTGTCCTTGACCACAACAACACCTTGCATGTCGAGCGTACCATTGTTCCAGAGGCCGCCGCCTTCACCCTTGCAGGTGTTATTCTTGATTTCAACAGACAGGTTTTGAGTTGCTATACTGAGCGTGCCGCTGTTCCATACACCACCACCGTTGTTGGCAGCCTGATTTCCAGAAATGTACGCAGCTGAAATGGTAGCCGTACCACGGTTCACGATACCGCCGCCGTCTTCAGTGGCGGTATTGTTACTGATGGAACACCAGTATACGGTGGACATTTCTGAAATGCCATCTATGGACATTGTGCCGCCCTCTATATTATAGATACCGCCGCCATTCGGTGCGCTGTTGCCGGTTATTATCACACGGCCAGTGATTGTGAGCGTAGCTCCAGCGTTATTCTTAATGCCGCCGCCTTGTTCAGAGGCCTTGCAGCCCGTGATGCGGCCGCCCGTAATGGTCAGCGTTCCATAGTTGCAGATACCGCCACCGTTGTTGGCCCAACCACCGGTAATGGTGCCGCTGCGGTCGTCGCTGCTGTCGATGATTCTAAGATCGCCTTTGGAATGCACTTCAATCACGTGGCCGTTGCGATCGGCCGCCGTGAGGCTACGGCTCAGCGTGTGACCGTTCAGGTCGAGGGTGACGGACTGATCGAAGCTGAGGTTCTGGTTTGTGTCGTAGCCTATTGAGAGGTATTCCGACAGCGTGATGTCGCCTGTGAGGCGGATGAGCGGCTCCCCGTCGCTGATGGCTTCGTTCAAATCCTCTTTGGTGGACACTTCGGTCCAAGTCTGTGCCCATGCCCCTTGTGCTACTGCGCACAGGAGGGCGATGATGATTAGAATTGACTTTTTCATTATCATTGCATATTACTTATCAGAATTTTAACCTAACACCGACGAGGGCTACGCCCTGTTCACCGACACCTAATTCAACAAAGGCGCGGATGGTTTCTGAGCCAGCCTCGATGCCGAGGGCCGAGACCTGGAAGTTGAATCCTACTTTGCTTTCCGACAGGTTCTCCACACTGCCTTTCGAGTAATCCTCCTTCTTCGAGGCGAACGTCAAGCCGGCGCCCACCTTCGAGTACATGCCGAAGTTCTTCTTACGCAGCCAGTTGAACTTGGCTGCGGGCATCACAGTAAAAAACGTGTTCTTGGCCTCGCCGTACTTGTCATTGCTGATGAGGATGTCCTTCGTCTCATGGGTGTATGCGCCGATGGCACCAAGACCGATTACGGGACTGAGGTGATAGAAATACTCCACAGCTATGGGACCGGTGAAGTTGCCGTCACTGTACTTGACGGCTCCAAGCGTAATCGTTGTACCCATGGCATCAGCGATAGACATCCACGTGGTGTTCGACAGGGCACCGTAGCTAATGCCTACCTCGTGCTTTGTGTCCTCATAACCACTCTGTGCATTAACACTCATTGCAGTCATCATGGCGACTGCGACCATTACTAAAACCTTTTTCATAATATAGCGATTATTTGTTTTCGTTATAATAACTATTCGTTCAAGTCGTCCCAAACGTTAAAACCTCTCTGGCTTTTCGCGTTAGCACCGCCTTCATCCCACTCCCATTCAGGGTCATCGACGAGAGCGTTGCCATCTTCCGGGCTGGTACAGATGATGTCG
>JAFZCU010000189.1 GCA_017556145.1 Prevotella sp.
GGAAGTTTTGACAGATGCCAAGAGCAAGGAGATGATTTGGCGCAAGGGCGATACACAGTATTATCCTGGCGGTGTGACAGATCCTAACTATTGCGTTCTAAAGTTCACCGCCACCGATGGCCGTTTCTATAGCGATTTTTATCCTCGTAGTTTTGTGATTGAGTAACAAACAATATATCGTTATTATATGGATTATAGGAAAGAAGCCATAGAATGCGTCAAGGATCATGTCCTCCCGTTACATAAGCAAATCTATGCAAAGTATGATGGGGATTTCGACAGGATCTACAAGGAAGGGTACAATAGCATGTCGTATCAGGGTAGGGTTATTGAGCCAGGGAAGGTTTATGAACTGAGTTATTCGGAATGTTCGTGTCCCAAGGTAAAATGTGGACTCAGGAGCAATCCGGAACAATGCGAGTGCTCCAGGCAAAGCATTTTATATATTTTGTCGCAGCTTGAACCTGACAGCCAGTTCGATGTTCGGATTGAGAATACGATTTTAAGAGGAGGCGATCGTTGTACTTTCAGGATAATGAGGCGTGCCGGTGTGAAGTGATTGATTGCCGTCTACGGGCTGGACTGTGAGAAGTGCGATGTCAAATGATAAAAACATAAAATGATTTGATATGAAGAAATTTTTAAAGATCTCGCTATTAAGTGTGCTAGGACTGATTATAGTCGCAGGAGTGTTAACGTGGATAGAGTTTGGCTCTATCATTCAAGGAGCCCTCTCAGCTGAGAAACTCGACGATGGCATGTACTACATGGAGTACAAGGGCGATGACGGATTCAAGGAGTTGATGAGGCGCGGTGGTAGCAAAGACATCAACGACTTGGCAAATTACACTATAGAATTCCTGTCAAAGGGATATTTCAAGACTGCCAAGATTGATTGTCCGATCATGCCAGTAGGCTGCTCTACACTGACTGTCAGAACTCCTGAGGGTGGTGCGATGATGGCTCGCAACTTCGATTATCCCTACGGCACAGCCATGATTATGCATGTCACACCTGATGAAGGCTACGAATCCATCACAACATTCTCTACCGATTTCTATGGCTTTGGAGAGGGTTACAAGCCCGAGGGATTCAAGAACCAATATATGGCGTTGGCAGGCTTGTTCATGGCTCTTGACGGTATCAACGAGAAGGGCTTTGCCATTGCCGTGCTCGATGCAGGCGACAAAGTGGTGACCAATCAGGATACTTCAAAACCCGACCTCACCACCACCTCGGCCACGCAATACCTGCTGAAGAATGCAGCTAACATCGACGAGGCGCTGGAGTTGCTACGCGGCATCGACATGAATTCCGACCCAGGTGCAGCCTATCACTATTCGATGTCCGATGCATCGGGCAGAAGTGTTGCCGTGGAATATGTGGACAACAGGATGGTGGTCACGGAGTCGCCTTTCGTTACGAACCACTATCTCTGCGAGGAAAAGTTCCAAGCGGGTCTTCACGAGGGTGATCATCGCCATGAGAAACTCATGGAGCAATATAACAAGGCTGGTGGCGTGATGAACGAGAAAGAACTGACAGATGCTATCGTATCTGTCACCCAGCTTCCAGAAAAAGGTGCTATCGTTGGGGGCACCCTATGGACGATGGTCATGGACTTGACACATCCTTCCGTCACGTATTACTCCCGCAGGCATTTCGACAAGCCATTCCGTTTTGAACTTGAAAGATAAAAGGCATGAAATGATATTAAGACCGTTTACCATCAGCGATGTTCCTATTATTCTCTCATGGATAAAGGACATAACTGCATTCCGCAAGTGGAGTGCAGATAGATATCCTGTGTATCCTCCAAAGCCAGAAGATATGTTGGCTCAATATGCAACAGATAATATTTTCCCCTTTACTGCCATCAACGATGATGGCAATGTCGTTGGGCATATCATGCTTCGCTATCCTGATCCTTCGAAGACTGTCATTCGTTTAGGATTCGTCATCGTAGATGACAATCTGCGAGGCAAGGGTTATGGCAAACAGATGCTGCAAC
>JAFZCU010000190.1 GCA_017556145.1 Prevotella sp.
AATATTCCACCAAAGTTTTATGAAATTTGTGATTCTGGCTTAAGAATCCTCGGTATTCTCAACGAATAAATCATTCATTGTCAATACTTTCTGGAATTCATCACTGTGCAGGTTTTCCTTCATGCCCCATGTCGTTATCAACACCGTTTGTATGTTGTACCTGGTGTTGGTCTCCTCTTCGAAATCCGCAATTTTGTTGGCAAGATTCCTACTGTCATCCTTATCCTGACGATATTCATAGCGAGAGTATTTCATTTCACAGACATCAATGATGCCGTCAGCCCGTTCAATCAGCATGTCAATCTGAGCGCCGGGTTCTGACTTTTTACTTCGCCACGAATAGTATTTTGTGAGAATGGTGTCCAGTCTGAGCGACTGAATAATTTCCCATATATGGCACATACAGACACGCTCGAATGCCAGTCCGTACCATGTATTCTGAACGGGCGTGTTGATGGTATGTCGCCAAAAGGCACGGTCAGTTACGGTGCCGTTACAGAACGTGAGATAAAAGATGGTGAAGAAGTCCGTCAAGCGGTATATGCCCGAATTGATTTTTCCACCATTGCTGTGATGCGAGATTAAATCGCAATAGACAAGGTCTGCCAGCATCTTTGAGAGGTCTTCACCCGATGATATACGCAGCTTCTCAGAAATCTCTTTACGCGTCATGCCCTGCCGACTCTTCGAGAGAAGGCGTATCACATCCATGTATTTCTCTGGATTACTGAACAGCGACTTGTATAGCCTGCGAAACTCATCCTTCAACTCTGGGTCTGTAGCGAAATAGAGCTTGTCGATGTTCTCTGCCGCACTCTTTGACGGGTCGAGCAAAGAGAAGTAGTAAGGCACACCGCCCAAGGCCATATACAACTGTAGGATGGTCATGCGATCCCATTTGAAGTGCTTGGCCTTGAAATACACCTCTGACTGATAGAGAGTGAAAGGTCTTAGGTGCATTTCATGGGTCACACGACGGTGCAGACCGCCACGGTTGTCTATCACATTGCGAATCATCCACGAGGTAGCCGAACCGCAGATGACAAGAAAGACATTATCCTGCCATGAGGCAATGTTGTTCCAAAAGATGCCAAGTTCCTTCACGAACCTGGAGTATTCGATATCAAAGCACGATATTTCATCAATGAAGATAACACAGCGCTTTTTCCTCTTGCATCGGCTAACGATTGTCCCCAGTGCAGCAAAGGCTTCATGCCAGTTTTGAGGTGCCGGGCCTTTGTAGCCATATTTCTGTAATGCAGTCCGGAAAGCAGTCTTTTGGTCTTCGCGTTCCCCTTCCAACACACCACTCACAAAGAAGTCGAACTTATCCTTGAAATAATATCTAATCAGGGAAGTCTTACCGACACGCCTACGACCATACAAGGCGATGAATTCACTTTTGCCGCTACCCTCATAGTTCTTGAGTTTGGCAAACTGACTGTCTCTTCCTATTATTTTGTCCATGTGATGAATTTTTCCGCAAAGTTAGAAAAATAATCTCAAAGTATCGCCAAAGTTTGTGATTTTTAACAACTTTGGCGACACTTTTTATTTTTCCTTGCCTAATTTGGCACTATTCTGCTATTTCCCGTTCATCCAAGCCATCAGTTCATTGATGCCCCAAATCACAGATACTATGAGAACGGGCATGCCTGCCAGCAACCAGAGGAAGACCAGATCGTCGTCCAAGTGGTGCTTCCCAGTGTAATAGCCGAGGACGGTGAAAACGACCAGCGCCACCTTGTCCAACAGATGGTACTTGACGGGGAACCACTCCATGCGCGAAACCAGTCGGGAGAGATGGCCGTCGGCATTCTTCTCGATATACGCGCAGGCCTTGTCGCCACCTGTCATCATCGCCTTGTCTACCTCTGACAGCTGCCACTTCTCACGCTCTTTCTTCATCATCTCCTCGACGTAACGCTTCATGAGGTCGGAAGCATAGATGTTCCCGGCCACCACGCGGAGAGCGTCCTCGGCTTTCCTGTTCGACTCCTCCAACGGCTCAATGCTCATGTCCTGGTTGACGAGCTTGTTGCTGTTGTTCCGCATCGCATCAAGGGAAATACCACTCAGCAGATTTTGCTGCTGACCGAGCATTTCCAAAGTGTTGCTGACGAGGTTTACAAGCATCTGACCCTCCAAAACAGCCTTCACGCGGCGCTCGTATTCCTTCGGATCATAGAGCACCATACGCCCTTTGTCGGCTGTACGATTGTTAATCACTTGCAGGTTGACATCCGGCTTCTCCTGCTTTCGGGGGCTTTCTTGCCGTGCCCCGCTGTTGTCTCCCTGCTGCTGGCTGTTGCCAGAGGGAAACTGATTTCGATAATCTCTTGGCATAATATAAAAATTAATGTGGTTATCTTTTTCTACTTTTACTGCGCTGATTCCGCACGAAACCGTTGTTCTTCCACCACTTCCATTCATCGTCTTTCTTCTTGGGAAGGTCATTGTTTGACTGGCCTCCGCCAAGTGACGGCAGGGTTTCTGGCAGGGCGATATTCGCAACAACGTCCATCAGATCTTCGGTTGCATCATCAACACG
>JAFZCU010000191.1 GCA_017556145.1 Prevotella sp.
CATCCATGAAATGTTGTCGAGAGAATAATTCCGCTCTGCCAGAAACTGTTCGATTTCCCCGTCAATCATGTGGTCGGGAACATTCAAAACCTCGATGCGCACATTTGCGCTGTCCATTACGATAATCTTCATAATCTGATACGTTTATATGGGTTATACATTAGTCTTTGACTTCGTAATCTTCCTTCTTGCAAGGCATAGCTCAAACAAGTTTGGCTCTGCTCTTGCTTCGTTCGTCAGTTGTCATAAAGCCTGGAGAGGAACGCTTGCAGTTCGGTGTCCTCAACCTCTGCAAGGGAGCAAGGCTTGAAGCCCTTGTCCTGTTCAATCCTCAATGTGCCAAGCCCGTACTCACTTGCATCATAGGTGATACCCGCCATTTCTTTTGCAGACTGGTAGCCGTACTCCGTTTCATGCAGCCCAGTCACAATACCATAGAGTGTGAAGTCATCACGCTCTGGCTGCCCTTCCAGAACATACCAGCGGATATTGCCAAGGTGAAACACTGCGATGCAGAGTGCATCCTTCTTCCTCGCGTCCTGAGAATACAGGGGATAACTACTCAGAGCCTCGGTCAGCTCAGGTGTAATCAGTCGGTTGTTGAATTGCGCTGTTGCCATATCTCTATTTTTTTATTTCCCTTCTATCAAAGCCTTTCGGCTGTATGGCGGGAAGATTTTTCTGCTTTCAGAAGTGCGGATATAGCAAATAAGGCAAGACTGGCGTGAAGAATACGCTTTAAGCACTAGTTGCCTAAAGGAAGATTGTTCACAAGACACGCCTTGCAGTTTGCGAGATCCATGGTAACTTCGCAGAAAAATGATTCCCGGCTACACAAAGCCGATATGATAATGCGAAAGCCATAAGGAAATGGAAATGAATGTGTATGAATCGCAGGATGCAGCCATAGTTGAAATGAATGACGGAGGGAATGCGGCAATGGTATGGCTGGCAGGATAACATGGAAAGCAAGTGAACGAAGACCATTTCAGGAAGGTCGTCAAGCAGTGCTGGCGAAGAATGCAGTCAGCCCTGTGGATGCCTGGAAAAATAGTCTCTGTCCTCTCGCTGTTCATCCGTTCTGCTATCGTGCTGATGGCTTGATAGCAGAATCAGCCCTGCTGTTCCGCTTCTGGGAGGGTGGAATTGAGGAACCCAAAGATAAATAACGAAGTATGAGGTAAATGCCTAGCATGGCAAAAAGAAAGGATATGGGACGTAGCGGCGAGAGCCGTATAAACAAGTTTGCATAAGGTCGGTTTGTGACGGTCAAAGACACATACATTGGAAAGGTTCAGATGAAGATTGCATATTTCTGCGGGAATCCCCCTTGGTTATTGTAACGGACAGATGCAGAAGTTTAGCGTTTACACCGAAAGGTTCCCTTATGGGCAAACTGAATCGATTCGTCAGTGTAGATATTCTCTTAATGCTCTTGGTCAATAACTGAAGATTCTGTTCATATAGAGGTGCTATTTGGCTACATTGTGCAATAAACTATAGGAACCAGGAAAAACATAGTAATAAGAAGTTTCGGAAGGAGCGAAAAGCCGAGATGAAACAACTGGCAATCGTGCAGCGGGACTATGGTTGTGAAATATGTGAGGAGATTCCAGTGTGTTGTAGAATTTAACGGTTTCATCTTTTGGATGAAGCCATGAGCCTACGCGAGTATTTCCTTCGATAGGAAAAAATGCCTTATGCCGTCATTGTGAAGACTGTTTTTTAGCTATTAATTTTTTACAGCAGCATCACTTTCGTCGTTCGTCAGGATCCAATCGAATTTCTTAACCCATCTCCATACTGTGACTCGCGAGAGGTTGGTCATGCTCTGTATCTGGGGCCTGGACAGGCCGATGCGTATCAGGTAACACACTTGCATCTTTTGGTCTGTGAGCTGTCGTCCCAATTCAGTTGACACCCTGTCATGGAACGTCGGGTAAAGCTGGTCGACCGCCTGGTAGAGCTGTTTCCAGTCCGCGGGTTTCATGTCTTTCTTGCCGGTGGAAGATTGTTTGATGGCATGAACGACATCTTCCGCCTTGCCCTCCAGTTCTGAATGATGCAGCAGTTTGATGTAAGTCCTGTTTTGTTCCATCTTATCTGACAGCTGCCGCTCTTTCTCTTTCAAGGCCTTTTCATATCCTGACAGTTCATCATTGACCCGTTGGAGTTCGCTTTTCACGTTGCTGAGCTCATCTGATGTTTTTTCTAATGACTTCCTAGATTTCTCCAGCTCTTTTTCGCGTTGCTCAATGTCGTTGCGGAGAAGCTTTTCATCATCTGCCATTTGCTGAAGCTCTGAAGATAGCCTGAACATCTCTTGCAGATGCCTGTTGCGCCTCCTGATATAAAGGATATAGGTGATGCTTGCCAGCAGTATTGCCGCCAATGCAAGAAAAACAAGAGAATTCTTATATTTCTTTTTCTCGTCCTTCAGTTTTTGTTCTTTCTTTTGATCCAGATGATACTGGAACTCATTGTTTACCGTCGCTGCCAGTTCCTGGCGTTTCCCGAAATCCAATGAATCGCTTAGTTCCATATAGACCGCAGCATACCGGCTTGCATTGCCCACATCCCCCTTTCTTTGGTAGATTCGAAATAGAAGTTTTGAAGCGTCATATATATTATAGATCTCTGACCCGTTATCCAAAAGATGTTTGGCATAAACGATGGCAGAATCCGTTTTGCTGCATAAATCATAGTATTGGGCAAATGCCATACAAGAAAAATCAGAAAACTCATTTAATGGGTCTGTCTCTATCATGGAAAAACACTTTCTTGCTTTTTGATGTTGCTCCAAAGTGGCATAGTCATTCAGCAGATAGAGAAGGGCACTCTGATGTTTTGAGATATCATTTGAATGCATGATTTCACTTAAAGCCGCATCAAATGCTTCACCTGCCTGCAGTCGGTCGTCACGTGCAAGATATGCCGTCCCAAGATGCAGATATGGAAGAGTAACGTCTTTATTCATGAGTTTAGATATCTCCAGCTCTCCTTGAGCCATCTTGATGGCATCCTCATAATTCTGAACTTTATAGTAGAGGTCATTAAGATTTGAGTAAGCATTGCGCATCATAATAGAATCGCAGTCTTCTCCATTGCAGTGAGCGCATTCCAGGGATTTGAGGAAATATTCCAATGCCCTTGGAGTGTCTTGCAAATCACGGTAAACACTTCCGGCATAGTAGAACACTTCCTGTTTCTCATTCAAAGACCCCTTATCCTCAAAATAGCTCATCAGTTTTTTTATCATCAGATCTGAA
>JAFZCU010000192.1 GCA_017556145.1 Prevotella sp.
CCATAATGCTCCGTCCGGAAACCACCGCCATGAATAAACACCATCACGGGCAGAGCCTCGTTGACAGTCTTGGCAGGTGTGGTAACACTCAGATACAGACAATCCTCGCTCATCATGTCATACTTCACGTAGCTCTTTTCGGGCTGAGGCGGCCATTTAGCCACATCCGCCGCCTTCAGCACACCCTTCCAGGGCTTGGCGGGCTGTGGCGCTTTCCATCGCAGTTCGCCAATGGGTGGCGCTGCGTATGGAATGGCTTTATAAACGGCGAGGTCCGTTCCATCGAGAACACCCTCCAGGTCACCTGTTTCTACATGCGTTTTAAGCAGAGGCTGTGCCTGCCCCGTTAGTGCAACAAGGGCGAAAATAGTGGTAATGATAGTTTTCATATTACTTATTTCACGATGATTCTTGGACGATAGTCAAATAACTTCTGATTTTCACGCAATTGCTTAATGTTGAGGTTATGGAACACATGACCTGACCAGTTGGCGCCCCAGGCATTAAAGGGCTCTCCCTCAGGCACAATCATGGTGAAGGTGCTGATGCCAAGAGGTAACGGATCATACACCTCCAAATAGGCAATATAGTCACCGGCATGGCCTTCCATAAAGAATGTCTCACCCATTGGAACACCCTGCACCTCTCGGATTTTGTACTGATGGCCTGCTTCGTCGATAAGCATCGTTCCAGGTTGGAAGCCCCAATACTCGGCAGTCCAGTTCTGCTCGTATGCAACGGCGATATAGGTAGCCTCTGGCGTAAGCCATATGGCCATCGTGTTGTCAGGCTGTGGTTTGATCAAGTGGGCGTCTGTCAGTACCTTCCATGTGTTCCAGTTCTGCAGGTCATAGGGTTTGTCCTCGCTCATGTGCTCTTTCAGCAGACGCGGTTTATGGAATTGCGGAATGGTATCGTATGGTTGTTCATAAGTCATCGTGAGGGTACCGGAATACGGTGTCAACTTCTGTTTCGTGCCCATCATGTTCCAGTTTGGCAGACCATAGAAACTTACTTCCTTTGTAGTCTCAGGCAGGGGTGCGAAGAAGATTTTGAAATCGACCACGTCGCCTTTCTTTGCCTTCACGTCGAAATGTTGGCGGTAAGTATCGGGTTCTGTACGACGCATGTGGTATTGGGCACCTGTCTCAGTATCCACGATACAGGTTTCCTCCCCTGTCAACCAGAAGTTCGTCAGGATATCAGCAGGCATGCGTAAGTAGCAATGCAGCACGGTCTCGTTATTTTCCAGGCACAACTTCCAACTCATCGGCATATAGGGTTGTTCGTCGAGCGGCATTTGGCTGACTTCAGGGAATATCGTCAGATAGTCTTTCTCTACGGGCGGTTCTATCACCCCGCAATGTTCCTTGATCCAATCGAAATTGGCAACAGACCAGGCTGCCGTCGTTTTCTTTGTCTTTTTATCAAAGACGACATCAGGACGGGGCATAAAGACGCCCACACTCTTAGCCAGCACTCTTTCGTTGCCTGACTGGTAATCCATACGCCAGGTGCCATTGGCGGTTATCGGCTGCGCACTTATGGCGGAGCTTACTAACAACAAAAAGCAAATAGTCAAAATTTTTCTCATATATCTTTAGGCTCAGTATGATTAATAACAGGTTGTTTCAGCTTGTTGCGATAGGCCTGATAACAGGCTGACGATGGTACAACATCGATAGGTGAACGCGTACAGGTGAGCAGGATTCGATCGCCACTTATGCGCTCTGCCATCCAGAGATATTTCTCTCCCTTGTGCAGATCCTTCAGGGTAAAGAACAGCTGCTCATTGGAGAAGTTCAACAGATAACCAGGCGTCTTACTGTCGTAGCAACAGGCCACCTGCAACAATCGTCCGAAGAGATCAAGTTCCTTTGTGTCGTCAAAAGTATAGGCTTTGCTGATAATGGCATTATCGCTGTTGCCAGGTGTACAATCCAGCGACACAGGATTGACATCGTTATAGTCTGCCAGTTTTGCAATAAACTCATCCACTCGCGCAGGATCCTGATAAGGGACTTCATCTGTGGTCTTGACGGCAGCATAGTGTATATGATTATCCGCAAGACTGCTTTGAGATTCTATAGGAGGAGTTGAACGTTCGTCAGTTTTGGGCTGCTCAGTATTCGCAGGCGACGGGCTATTATCCTGTGCAGAAGATGGCTGCACCGTTGAGGCTTTCTCTGTTGGGGCTGTCTCCGTTAAGGGGGGCTGGGGACTCTCTGGTTTTGGCGAAGTCTCAACATTCTGCGCAACATAGGTATTGGCTTCACTCCCCTCTCCTGTCTCCTTCTGCCACACCATTGTCCCTATACCTATTATTAGTAATATAGTGGCAGCAGCAGCCATCCAGCGCCAAATCATGGGATGACGCTTCTTGGGAGCTATTTCCTGCATAACATTGTCGCAGAAGTCAGCTGGCACTTCGGGCTTTGTCCGTTGCGCCTCCCTTCGTTTCAAGGCTTCTCGAATGTCAATATCTTTCAACTCGTTCATTTTCTTTCTGTTTTATCAACTGCAAGAGTTTCTTTCTGATGCGATGGAGCCGGGTGGCCAACGTGTTGGACTCGACATCCATGATATAGGCGATTTCTCGCAAGGGGCGATCCTCGTAATAATAGAGCTGTAACAGCATCCTTTCGTCAGGCGGCAGGTCATCGATGGCTTCTTCCATCAGTGCAATCCGCTCTTCTTTGCCTGTTGACAGTTCGTCGTCTACTACGGCTGGAATGTCTGCGATATCAACATAGTGTGGCTGCTTGCGCTTTAGGCGGTTGATCGATTCGCGGTAGGCGATACGGCAGACCCACGTACAGAACGACGATTGGAAATTGAACGATGCCAGCGAGCGGAAAGCCTTTACAAAGGCATCCTGTGACACTTCTCTGGCATCCTCGGCATCAGGCATCATCTGCGATGTGAAATGAAGCACACGTTGTGAATAGGTATTCACAAACCAGGCATACTCCTCATGCTTGCCACCGAGTATCCGCCCGATGCGCTGCTGTTCACTATCCGTTTGATCGTCAATGATGATCTCGCTCATTCTACTTGATAGACAAGGATAAAATCAAATAATTACAGATTTATGTGTTAAAGTATCCTAATCTAATTCGTAACCTTTAACCGTGATGGCGGGGCTGACAGGGTAAGTTTTCTGTTTGCCTTTGACCTCTCTGCGATACAAGCCTTTCTGCAGAGAAGCCTTCAAATAGAGGAAGCCATCACCATCATTATCCACGACACGGATGCTGAGGTAATATTGCTTCTTACGCTTAAGGACAAGAGTCTCCTCCGGGCGGACATCCATCACATGTTTGCCATCTGTCTGCTTCACGATTTCGTAGATTGGTTTCTGGAGGATATTTACATACTTCCCGTCTTGTTTCTCATAGAGATTAAAGCTCACCGTACATTGCTTGAAGGTACATCCGGTTACCTTCAGCAGGATATCGCTGATGACGTAATCTTTATTACACGAGAAGGTGATGCCAACCTCAGGCGCATCGGGAGAGCCATGCGCATCTTTTCCGCCATAACCTACTGCCCCCCCTGGAACAATCACGCCCTTGCCTGCGATGGTCTTTGGCTTGTTTTTCTTGCCGACCACCACCTCAGCCAGTTCCACGACCTTATCTTTCAGCACCACAGTCAAGACCTTACCATTGGCATATTCCTGATAAGGAACCGTGGCTGGAAGATACGACACATGGGTAAACGACAGTTCTTCTTTCCGGCCTTTGGGAATGGTGAGTTCAAAGTGTCCCTTGGCATCCGAGATCACGCCGACGCTATCCTCCTCGAAGCCGATGCTGACATACTCTACCGTCTCACCGCGTTCGTTAACAACATTGCCTGTAACCTTCGTCTGAGCCGACATACTCGATACACATGCCATCATGAGCAGCATGCACGTAATAAGCCATAAGTTTTTTTTAATCATTGTTATCCTGATTGAATAGTTTACTTCATAAATGTTTGACTCATTCCACAACCAGATTACGGCTCTTGGGGTATTTTACACGATACTGTACGATGAACTCACGCTGCTCGTTGGGTTGGAGTTGTAGCTGCCATACAACGATGCCTGTTGCCTTGTCAAGTTGACCACCGCTGAGCTCCTCGGTTGTAACGGTAATATTGGAATTCTCTGATACAGGAATCTGATCTTGTAGGATGAGTGAAACAGCTTCTTGGCGGCTGTTCTTAACCGTGATGCGCCAAGTCATATCCTGCTCCTGACTTGAAGCCAACAAGCGACGAGTAGAACGGGCTGACACTTTGGTACGCTGAATGCGGATGCCGTTATCCCTGCCTAATGAGAAATGCAAGGTGTCGTTGGCTACTGTCGGGTCAAGAATGGTCTTACCAATAAACGAGTTCTCGAAATAAACGTTGGCCTCGCCTTCGAGCAAGCTGTATTGCTGCCAATCGGTAGCATCGGCCACCAGGAATGCATCCTTGTCAGCACGTGGGATGCCAAGATACTGATAGGTGGCAGGCAACTGATAGCGGGCAATCTCGGTTGTGGTGGTCTTGCCATCGGAGGACAGGGTGAGTGGCTGCTTGATGTCGAACTCGTAGCCGAATTGTGCCTTCTGCTCATTAACGGCAATCAGGTCGCTCTCGGACATTTCCCTATCCTTTACGACTGAAAGTCCTGCAATCCCTCCCTGAAGAGCCTCACTGACATCTTCCCGTACGCGACTGGACTTTCCTTTCTTGCTGACACCATAGCCAACGACAACCACTTCCTCCAATGCAGTATTATCCTCCTTCATCCTGACATTCAAGGTGGAACCGTTAACACGACATGTCTGACTCAAATAACCGACGTAAGCGAATTTCAGCTGACTCTTACCACGAGGCAGGGCAATGCTATACTGTCCATTGATGTCAGTAACAGTACCAAGACCTGTACCTACCACCATAACAGAACATCCTATCAAAGGTTCGCCCTGCTCATCGAGTACTACACCCGACACGCTGCCATCGGCGCCTAACTCATTGTCATAACGAGGGGCCTGCCTGCCAAAGTTGAGCCAATAGGTACGCAATTCCGGGGCAATATTTGAAAGGCTGGGATTAGCTGACGAGAGGGTTACAAGTACATTGTTCCATTCTTCTTGAGTTTTTTGGAACATGTGAGCCTTGTAGGATAGTTGTAGCGGCTGGCCGAGTCCATCAGAGCGAAGGTCGTAAGTGGGATACCAACCAGCATTTTTTACATAATATGTAAGGTCGAACTCCACTTTGCCAGCTTGCGGCACTTGCAGTTTGAGATCGGCCTCTGTGATGGACTTCAGCTTGAGGCGAGCAATCGAGTCGACCGTCTTTTCCTGTTTCTCGCGTATATCAGCGAGTTTGGCAAGTTCCTGGTCGATGGCGATGGCTTTCTTCTTCAACTCAAGCGTTTCTTGGGCATAATAGTTATTGAGTTCTTTGATGTTAGCCAATGGCGTAACTGCGGTACGACTGCCCGTAGAGCAATTGGTTTTCACCAGCTCTAACTGGGCGTTTACTACCTCTAACTGTGCCCTCAGTTCGCGCTCTTTTTCGTCTGTCAGCTTCACCTGTTTCTCTGCCTCACGCAATTGCTTGATGCGCTGCAGACTATCAGGATGTATGGTTCGATAGTTAACGCCAAGCACGGTTAGTTTTCCACGTGCCTTGATCTGCATACTCTTCACGTCGGTATAGGGCGAGAGACCGGTAAAGGTTATCACCTGCTCTCCCGCCAACAAGTTGGCGCTATGGGTGCGTTCTACCTGGGCACCATTAGTAAACACTGTTACATGCTTAAGATTAGCTGTAACCTTCTTGTCTTCTCCATTTGCTGCAATCACCATCATCAGTGCCACAGCCATCATCATTATTTTTGCTTTCATATTAATCTTTCAGCTGCTCCTTCAGCCGGTTCAATTCGAAGTCAAAACTGTGGTAGCCGCTGATCCGGAGGTCGTCGCGCACGCGACGGCCATCAGGCGTGATCGTCTCGTAATGCGGAATACCGTTGAAACGGAAGAGCTCCTGCATACGGGTGAAGTCGGTCTTGTTCACACAGAAGGCATCCTCGTCGGCGAGCCATTCCTTGACATAGTTGTGATAAGCCTCGCTGCCCTCGGCCGTACGCTCCTCAGCAATGAAGATAAGTTTTACATCGTCGCGCTTGGCTACTTCGGCCCGCAGGGCTTTGCTCTGTTGGATAGCCGCCCGACAGGGTCCGCAACCCATTCCCCAGAAGTCGATCATGAGAAATCGCCCGGGATACTTGGCACACAGCGAACGGATGAGGTCGGCAGAAGCGTTGTCGGCAGGCAGCGGTGTCGAGAGTTCTGTCTGCGCCATCTTATAGGCATAGAACTGCTCAGCCTTCTGGTGGATCACAGGATGAGAGTAGACACCCAGATAGAGCGGCATCATCTTGTCGACGGTCTGAATGCTGGCAGCATCCTTCTCACGCTGATTGGCCGTCAAGGTCGTATCGGCGAGGATTTTTGAAACGCTGTTCTCATTGCTGCGCCAGCTGCTGAAGAAACTGAGCATATTTTTATAAATGGAGAGTTGCGCCATAAAATTGTCGCCCTCGTTACCCATCAGTTCACGATAACCCGCAAGATTATTGGACAGTATCTTTCGTTCGTGTTCCACGATATTTTCTACCCGGCCTTCTTTAATCCCATCATACTGGCGATCCCTGACGGGCTTGGCAAACTCAATGCGGTTGAGCGTGATGGGGTATCGGTCGTTGGTGATAAGCAGGGGATTGTCGAAATCCACGCGATGCAGAGCCTGGTAGTACTCCATCTTGCTCATTCCTTGCCACTCCACGCTGTCGAGAATCACCAGTTCATAGCCGCCGTCGCGCTCCTCATATTTCATGACATCATTCTCATGATACATCGGGTAGTCCATCACGGCATAGGCGAAGTGCAGTTGCAGGTCGGCCAGCGCCAATTGCATCTCCATGGGCGTAAAATGGCAGCGACGACTCTCCACCTGCAGACGGTAGAGCATATTCTGCCACGTGCGCTCCGTCACCTCGCCCACCTCGCTGAACTTCCCCTTAAACATATGCAAGGGGTAAGCAATATCCCACAAATCCAAACTCGACTTCAACCAGCGTTCCACCTCCTTGCTACTACCATTATTATAATAGCACGCATACTGGCCATGCTCGTTGGGTTTAATGGTGATGTCGATGGTCTCGCCTGGACGGGCAAAAAAGGGTATCTCTTCGAAGCCAACCTTTGTCTCTCTGGAGAAGAAATGATTACGAACGGGGTAACTGGCCTGGAACTTCTTCTCGAACGAGCCGTCGGGAGCGATGTCGAGCACCAGCGTGGCAGCATCCTTCTCGAACACGTCCTCGTAGTAGCACTCCATCGACGTGAAACCGAACTTCTCTGCGCTGTAGCCCTCGATCCGGCCTTGGATGGTGATGGTGTCGGTGGTGAACCAGTCGGCAGGCACCGTATAGGGATTGGCTTCCGACAGCTGCTGAAGCGTCGGAGCCTGTACTTTATATTTCTTATCATGGATGCCTAACAGCATGAAGGCCCCGTTCATGTCGCCCTCGGTGAAGTCGAACATCTGCACCGTCTTCGGTAGCGGTTCGAAGTGCATCGTGAAGTCGGTCACGCCGCTCTCCGGCGATGTGACCCAGGTGTTGAGGGGGATGCCCTCGCAGGCGCGCAAGGCATAGCGGTTGCCGTCCTCATCCATCAAGTAGCTGCCTTTGTCGAAGCGGAAGTTATTGCCTTTAGGATACGCGATGGTAAAGTATATGGTGGTCGCCGTATCCCGCATGATCACTTCGCGGGCCCTGATCTCGCCCTGAGACACGTTCACACACGCCATAGCCTCTGGGGCCTTAATGGTCTTGTAGGTCTTTGCCTGTCCCGTCAGTGCAACGAGGGCAAACAAGGTGGTAATGATGGTTTGCTTCATAAGTGGTTGATATTTCACGTTAAAAGCCCCGGGCGAGTGTCCGGGGCTTTTCGTTTGATGACTGCTATTACTTGAACAAGCTCTGGGCCATCTGATAGAGGCAGCGGCGCCAGGTGAGGAACTCATGGGCGGTGCCCTCTGAGATCAGCGCCTCAGCATTGAAGCCGGCAGCCTTCAGAGACTCTACGCTCCTATTGATGCCATCAGGATTCTCCTTAGAGCCGCAACCCTCGAAGATGTACTTCACAACCTTCGGATCCTTGATCTCCTCAGGGGCATACTGACCGCCGGAGAGCAGACCCCAGTAGCCGAACACCTCAGGACGGCGCAGGGTGATGAGCTTGGTGGTCATACCGCCCATGGAAAGACCAGCCATGGCGCGGTTCCACTTGTCGGCCTTGGTCAGGAAATTCTGGTCGATATACGGAATGAGCTCGTCGATGAGCACCTTCTCAAACTCCTCAGCCGTGAACTGGCCGATGGTGCCAAACTTGAAGTCGTTGGTCAGACCGTAGGCCATCACGATGATGAAAGGTTTGATCTTGCCGTCGGCAATCAGGTTGTCCATGATGAGACCTGCCTTACCCTGTATGGGCCAGCTGGTTTCGTTCTCACCCCAGCCATGCTGCAGATAGAGCACAGAATAACGCTCCTGCGTGCCCTTGGCACCTGCCTTCACAGGATTGCCCTTCTTGTCGACGAGCTGACCGTAGCCATAGGGCAGATAGACCGTAGCCTCCTGCATCTTGCCTAAGCTAGGCGAGTAGAACCTCACCGTCTGCATGCTGCCATGAGGGATATCGGTGCGCTCGGCATAGAAGGCCTGATCGGGCGCGGGAATCTCAATACCGCTCTCCCAACGGCAGGAGCCGAAGTAGTTGCCTGTACCCGGGTCGTTGACGGTAGCGCCGTCGATGGTCAGGTGATAGTAGTGGAAACCGGGATCCATCGGACCCTCGGTGGTGCCTGTCCAGACACCGTCGTTATCCTTCTTCAGCACGGTGCCGCCACGGCCACCGAGACCGAGACTGACGATGACCGACTTGGCATCGGGTGCCACGATACGGAAACGGGCATAACCCTCGCTGTTGACCTTCGGCCACTCCTGACCGGGCTGGTTCCAAGGATTGCTGACGAAGTCCTCCTTCGGCACACGCTTGTCGAGGGCGGGATCGAAGTCGCGGATGGCACGGAAGCAGGCCTTTGGCTGATACTTCTCGTCGAAAGGCAGCGGGTGGTTGTTCACACCGAGCCAAGAGTCCTGATCGCCCAGGTTCCAGAAGGTCACGTTGTCAATCACGTCAGCGTGCTTGCGGAACACCTTGAACAGACGGGCATACTGATCGGTCTGAAGGGTTCCCATATATTCGGGCATGGGCTTAGCCTCACCACGCGAGAACATCAACTGGCCACCGCTCTCATTGTTCATACGCAGATCGAGTTCGGTGATATTGATATGCTTCACAATCTCCTTGAAACGAACGATGGCCTTTTCGAGTTGCTCCTCACTGGGGAAGTAGATATTATAGTGGCCCTGCATACCGATACCGTCGATGGGCAC
>JAFZCU010000039.1 GCA_017556145.1 Prevotella sp.
GAACCCTTTATCCGCCAGCACTCTGCCAAGGGCTTTTCATTGGTCGTCTATGACTATAAGTTTCCCGCCTTGGCAGAGATGACCTTCTACCACTTCAATAAGAACAAGATGCTGGGAAACATCCCTGAGGACATGGCGTTTAACATCATCAACTTCACCGATGTGGAGTACTCCAACAGAGTGAATCCTATCCAACGGAAATATATCCCTGATCTGAGTGCTGCCTCAGAGACTGCAGCTACTTTGCTTGCAGCCTTGAACAAGGGTGCAGGACAGCCTGGCGGCGGTGGCTCAGACAAGTTCTTTACCAATTCAGCCGAGAATTTCCTGGCAGCTATCATCTATTTCTTCGTCACCTTCCGTCCTGTGGCATGGAAGAACGGCAGGAAGCTGCACCACATGATTATTACCGAGGGAAGAAAGCTGGAGATAAAGATCAGGATGTGGAGCGACTATGTGGCATTGGATAAAGACGGAAATGTGGTGCTCGATTTTACCGACAAGGACGGCAATAATGTCAGCACCGATGCAGACGGTATGCCTGTCACGCTGAAAGGATTCTCGTATGTGGACAGGGAGGGTAGTGTTGTCTTCATCGAGGATGAGTTCTATGAGGATGATGAAGGGTTTGTCGCGTTGCCCGACACCTTTACGGGAGAGTTCAGCGACATGCCCCATGTGCTAAGTTTCCTACAGCTGTCATACGAGGATTCCTTCAATATCCTGATGCAGGATGAAAACATCATGTCGCTGATGGCTCCGTTTAAGTCTGCGTATGACAATAATGCTATGGATCAGCTGGAAGGTATGGTCGGAACGTTGCGTGTAAACGCTGCAAGGCTGGTATCACAGGAAGCCTATTGGGTGTTTTCGGGCGATGACTTTGATTTGAAGGTGTCAGACCCAGCAAAACCATCGTATCTGATTATTGCCAATGACCCGGAAAAAGAACAGGTGATTGGTTCTTTGAACGCCTTGATCCTGAACCGACTGACTACACGAGTCAATAGTGGTATGGGCAAGAACGTACCTGTGAGCATCATCATCGATGAGTTGCCGACCTTGTACTTCCATAAGATTGACCGTCTGATTGGTACGGCCCGAAGCAATAAAGTGAGTGTGACGATGGCCTTCCAGGAGCTGCCGCAGTTGGAAGCCGATTACGGCAAGAACGGTATGCAGAAGGTGATTACGACCTGCGGTAATGTCTTTGCTGGCTCTGCGAGAAACAAGGAAACCTTGGAATGGTTGCAGAACGACATCTTCGGCAAGGTCAAGCAGACCACACAGAGCATCAGCATCAATGATGAGCGTATATCGACCTCGCTGAATGAGAAGATGGACTGTCTGGTTCCTGCCTCGAAGATTGCCGACATGGCTACCGGTTGGATCTGCGGTCAGACAGCTCGTGACTTCACGGCTACGGAGGCCAAGGCCATGCACAGCGTGAACTTAGAGGAAACCGAGGAGTTCAAAACGACGAAATTCTTCTGTAAAACCAACTTCGATATGAAGCATATCGAGGAAGAAAAGAAACACTATACGCCCTTACCCAAGAAATACTGCTTCGAGAACGAGCATGAGAAAGAGGTGATGCTATCGAGAAACTTCCGTCGGATCAACGAGGAAGTGACACAGCTCACGGCCAGCCTGCTGGGGAAGGAAACACAATAATACATGAAAGCAAACTCTAAACCTGAAAGACTCAGTCGTTTTCAAAAAACTCGAAAATGACTGAGTTTTTGCGTAAAATAATATGGAGAATCATCAAAAATGCAAGTATAATGCCAAAAAAGAATAATTTTTGGTATTTTGTGTGCGAAGTTAGACAAATTTTGTCTATCTTTGCAGGTGAAATACTCAAATGATATGAAAGGAACAATGAGCATAGCAGGCTGGATAAATGAGAAGCCGCCTCGTGGTAAGTATACATTCACACATGATGAAGTCGTGGGTGCTTTCCCAGAAATGAGTGCTGCAAGCATTGCGCGGTCGCTGACAAGGGAAGTGAGCAGGAACAGGGTAATGTCACCGCTTCGAGGTTTTTACGTGATCGTGCCGGATGAGTATCGCCTTCGAGGTACGGTGCCACAGTCTTTCTATATGGACGATATGATGAAGCATTTGGGACGGAAATACTATGTGGCGCTTCTGAGTGCGGCAAGTTATCATGGAGCCTCACATCAGGTGCCCCTTAGTTTTAGTGTAATGATCGAGCCGCCAACGATGCGTAACAAGAAGGAGGAAAAGTATCATACACTGTTCTTTTGTAAGAGTCGGATTCCGGAAAAGTATGTGGAGAGGCGACAAACCAGGGCGGGCTATCTTAATGTTTCCGGACCAGAATTGACAGCGGTTGATTTGATAACCTATCAGGCAAAGTCTGGCAGTATCACGCGTGCAGCAACCGTATTGGCAGAGTTAGTGGAGAAAATGGATTTCAATCGTCTGGAATCTGATTTTATGGAAGTTGCTCCTGTGAGCAGCCTGCAACGTCTTGGGTACATTCTGGAAGTGGTTCTGGAGGAGCAGAATGCAGCTGCCGCAGTTTATGGCTTACTTAAGAGGGCGGGTGCTAAACTACAGTATGTGCCATTGAAATCAGGCAAGAGCACTGTGGACTGTGAGAAGGATATGCGTTGGAAAGTATTAGTAAACGAAATAATTGAAATAGACGAATTATGATTCCGGTAAGGTATATAACTGAGTGGGGCGTACAAGCCCCATGGGTGGAGAATAAGTTCATTGAGCAGGATCTGATTATCTGCAGGGCATTGTGTTCAATCTATAGTGATGCGTTTCTGGCAGAGCATCTGGCATTCCGTGGCGGTACGGCTTTGGGTAAGCTCTTCCTTACTCCGCAGCCCAGGTACTCCGAGGATATCGATTTGGTCCAGGTGAATGCAGAGCCTATCAAAGTGACCATTGACCATCTGCGTGATGCACTTATTTGGTTAGGACAGCCGGTCGTCAAGCAGAAGAAGCATAACAATACACTGGTATACAAGGTGGCGGCAACAGATACGGAGGCAAGTGAGATCCATCTGAAAGTGGAGATAAACTGCAAGGAGCATTTTAATGTGCTCCCAATGGTACATGTTCCTTTTTCGGTAAACAGCAGTTGGTTCAGTGGTCAGTGTGAGGTGTTGACATACGAACTGGCAGAGTTGACAGGGACGAAACTACGGGCAGTCTATCAGCGGAGAAAGGGACGCGACTTGTTTGACTTATGGAAGATCCTGACCATGGTACCAGAGTTGGACAAGGACAAGATCATGCAGAGCTATGAACGGTATCTTGGCTTCACGGCATCACATTTGCCTACGCATAAGGAGTTTGTGATGAACATGGAAGAGAAGCTTCAGGACGATGAGTTCCTTTCAGATACAGACATGATTCTCGGACCTGAAGTGGAGTATGACGCTCAGACAGCTTGGGAGGTCGTAAAGGTTAATCTAGTGGATAGGCTGATAAAGGAATGAGGATATGAAGTCAAGTGAATTGATCGCAAAACTGTCTCCTTTAGCACCCGATACCGAGGTGATAGGAGGACTATGGAACGGACATGTGGATACCTATACGGTGCTGAATCGTTTTGAGGTATTTCAGTTTGAGGAAGTCTGTAATGATTTCTTTGGAACTCCAGGTGCGTTTGACAATGAGTTATTGAAAATTCGCTCGGAGAAGGTCGCTTATATAGGTTCTATGTTTGAGGAATTGGACGAAAAGGTTATCGGTGACCGCCGTATAACATGGAGGTTAGGGCATGTCCTGCGTCAGCATAGGTCGGAGGAATGGAAGAAGGAAAGGGTGTATAAGATGGTGAAGGAATTCTTGGAGAACAGTTAATTTGATTTCTTATGCACTATAGAAGTAAGTGATAAGCCCGCCTCCATGCGCAAGGGACGGGCTTTTTTGTATTATAGCGTATTTGCTATGGCTCTGACTTTAGCGTTATAGCTATCCATGTTTTCCGCATAGCCGATGCGTTTGAGGAAGGCATAGTAGTCCTTGTCCTTTTGGGGATTATAGCGCCGCTGGATCATCCTGACGTAACCGGCAACTGATTCCTCCCAGGAGCGGAAACGAAAGTAATCCTTGTGGGCTGAGTCATAGAGTCCGAAGAGATTGTTGTAGTTGCGGCAAACAGACGAGGAACCATAGCCCGTTTCCAAACAGTACTGTGCTGCAACAATCTTCGGGTAGAGCACACCACATTGTTCCATGACCTTAAAGAGGTTGGTGAGGTTCAGCGGTCTGTCAGGACGGGATGCGAAACGGAGGTTGGCCATCTCCTCCTGCAGCCCAGCGATATAGTCATTCAGATGCTGGATGAACGGTTCTGGATTGACCGATTTCCATTCACCATCCACAAGACGTTCTGCCCGGATATGCAGGTGTGGTCCTGTTGACCGTCCTGTGTCGGAAGACAATGCTACAATCGTTCCTGCAGATACCATATCACCCTCCTTGACGGCTATCAGTCCCAGGTGACCATAGAGGATGCGCAGTTCTACATGGTTGATGATGACATGATGACCATAGCCTGATTCGCTATACACCACCTTCTCGATAACTCCCGGCATCATCGCATATACCAATGAGCCTTTGGCACATCGGAGGTCTATACCATTATGGAATGCCGTCTTAGAGGCAACGACAGGATCCTTGCGATAGCCATAGTCGGAGGTGATGTGGATGAAGTCCAAAGGAAGTGCCACAGAGGTACGGCGGTTCAGCAGTTCCATCATCATACTGTCCTTGACAGAGACGAACAGCGGAATGTCATATTGATTCGCGATGTCCAGCTGCACTCGGCAATCCTTGAGCGAGCTCAGAGATTGCTCTCGTTGGCATGGATATTCAATGGCAATCTCCCGATGATTTGGAAGGTCAAAATACTCACCATGATTCGTTTTCGGTTCCTTTCCTGAAGAAACAGCCAAATCAGCGGAATCCGTCTGAACCTCTAAAACAGGCTTACTTTTAACCACCTGTGGCAGCTTTTGCACGGTGTTGAACTGTGCCTGACAATTCATCGGCATTGTCGGCAGGAATAAGAAGTATAAGAAATATTTTTTTCTGCTTTTCATGGTATTATTTACTTTAATTTTGCATCCGGTTTCGAGCGAACCAGGCACCCGAATACAGAGTGCAAAGGTACGGCAAAAGGATGAGGGAAACGAAGAATAAAAATCTTTTTATCCTCCCGATAACAAGCCTGCCTATAAAAATTAATAAGGTAAAAGAGTAAAAGAACAGAAAGAGTATGCTATTCAACGAAAGAGAACTGAACAAGAAGGATTTCGAGCGTATCGACATCGATGTTAGGACGATGCCCAAGGAAATCAAGGAGAAACTGCTGAACGGCGAGATCACCCCGTTGCTGGAGATCCGTGACCAGATGGACAACGGTGTTATTGCCACCATGCCCGTGAAGCTCCGCTTGCAGCGCAGTGAAGACGGTAAGGCCGTGCTGAAAGCCTATCCCGTGAGCAAGGATATCGTGAGTGACCTGAAGCTCACTGAGGCAGAACAAAAACACCTGCAGGATGGAGAGGTCATCAAGAAGGATGTCCGTGAGGGTAATCGTACCAGAGCGATGTTCCTACAACTCGACCAGGAAACCAAGAGTCTGCTGAAGCGCGACATCAAGGCTGTAGAATTGGAAAAGCGTATGGACGAGCTGGAGCATGTTAGGCATATCACCCTTGGCCAGAACCAGCGTCAGGCCATTCGCGAGGGTAAGCCCGTGGAGTTGGAGGTTGGAGATACCAAGGTGACTGTCGGTGTTGACCTGCGCCAGAACTCAGGCTTCAAGTCCATTGACGGCGACATGGGCGAGTGGAAACGTCAGCAGGAGATCAAGTGGGACATGGCCAATCCCGGCGCCATGGGCTACTGGCAGACCGACGAGAACCGTTGGGAGTACAAGCAGACCCAGGAGAAATACAAAGCCCCAGAGTCGAAGAAAGACGAAAAGTCCAAGACCATCAAAGAGGAAGCCCGTCAGACCATCCACTTCGGGATGTAGGAGATTTGAAAAGGTAAATAGGAAAAGTTAAAGGGTAAAAAGAAAAAAGGTTAGAAGGATAACAACACTGTAAAACAATTCAATGATTTCTTGCCATAAGAAAGCTATGAAAAACACGAGACCTTAATATCTGGTACTATGGAAACACATTTTATAGTTTACGTATAATCGATTAATGCACATGGATAAGAATAAGGAAAAGAGTTACGAGGAGCTTATTCAGCTCAAGGAAGAAGGAAAGATCGGCTGGCGCGAGCTGATCCGTCAGCAGCCGGAGATGGAGAATGACTACTATCACTGGTGCGTGGAGAATGACCTCGATATGAACGAAGAGACAGCGGAAGCTTTTGTCACGCTCACTGAGGAACACGTAACGGCATAATAGCAGTACTCAAAACTAAAA
>JAFZCU010000193.1 GCA_017556145.1 Prevotella sp.
CTATCCATTTCTTTTCCTGTACTTTTTCTTCAACATGAAATTATAGCCGATATAGGCATTGAACGATCCGAAGATATTATTAGCCGTAAAGCGCGAACCCCGATAATTGTTCGTACGCAGGATAGCACTCAATCCGGCATACCATCTCGTATTGTTGTAGACAAGTCCGAAACGTCCCAGCATATCTACGTTCACTTTTGAGAAATCAAAGCCCTTTTTCTCATTCGACATATCACCATAGCTCGTTTTGTAGGCCAAAGCCAACTGTCCACTCGCACAGAAGAGCCAATCCTTAGCAAACACCCAGTTATACGCATAGCCACCAGAGAGACTATAGTCAGTATACTTGATGTGACTGAACATCAGACCGCTGTCGAGTTTCACTTCCTGGTCCTTCCCTGCCCTTTCATTGAACAACTCCTCCAACTTTTCGAAATCAAAATCGAGCGTATTTCGCATATACCCTGCTCCTGCCATCCACGAGCCACAACTCACTTTCTGACAGGTACTCTGACTGAAGGCCGCTGGATATGAGAAACGACCGTGATTGAAGATGTAGTAGGCATTCAAGCCTGTTATCCCTACACTGATGCCATCGAACGGCATGTCCTCGAACTCATCACCATTAATGCCATAACCTAACTTAACATCACGCACCTTATAGTCATGCCCAGTCCGTCTGTAATGCAGATCCACACCCACCTGTGAGGTATAAATACTAAAGTCAAACTCTTTTCTGATACCGTTGCTACCAAATCCAAGATGGCTCAGGTCGAAAGTATAACCGAAAAACACCCATCTCCAGCCGAAATACGGCCCTACCTTCGTCAGCTCGTCTGGCGCCAATAAGATGCTTTGTCCATTACTTCCCAGCATGAAACTCTCATAGGTACGCGTCAACTGCATCATCACCGTAAACTCATAATGCTGAGGCTCTATATACTCATTGTGCAGTTGGTCAAGCCCCCGGATAGTACGTCGGAGCGGACTGAGTTCCTTGGATTTGGGTAGAGAATCTCTCATCACAGAGAGACTATCCATCTCTTCTACACGGTCGGCCATCATAGGCGCAGCCGTCAGCAGGAGCCATATCATCAATAGTCCCTTCAACGTCTTCAGAACTTATTTAAGATACGATCCATGGCCCAGTTTACTGGCGTTGCCGAAACGCTGGTACACGTGCATACACCCAGCCCCTGCAGATGCTCAATCACATTCTTAATGAGTGGATATTGCACATAAGGCGGATTAGGCACTGTGATATTCTCGTCTCCGTCGCTAGTCTGCAGACGGATAGGTTTATAGTCAAAGACGGAGAAGCTGACTTGTCCTTCCGTACCAATAATCTCAATACAGTCCTCCCTTGCACTCTCATGGGCAACATAACACCAAGAACCACTACCTGGCAAGCCGTTCTCAAAACGGAAAGAGGCACTTACCGAGTCCTCCGCCTCATAGTAGCCCCCACGGTTGGCACAAATGCCACGAGCTTCCAGGATTACGCCAAACATATCCTGCAGAAGATCCAATTGATGAGGTGCCATATCATAGAAATAGCCACCACCTGCGATTTCCGGCTGTAGTCGCCACGGCAACGGTTGACCGTTCTTTATGGCTTCCGCATCAGTAGCACGTAATGGTTCTGTATATCTCACCTGTACATTTATGATTTTACCTATTCTTCCGTTGCAGACGATATCCTTCACCTTCTGGAAATAAGGAAGATACCGACGGTAATACGCCACAAAACAAGGCACCCCAGTCTGTTCTGAGATACGATTGATACGTGCACAATCTTCATAACTGGCCGCCAGGGGTTTCTCAACATATACAGGTTTCCCGGCTTTCATTGCCATGATAGCATAAGTAGCATGACTTGACGGTGGAGTAGCCACATAAACAGCATTGACATCTGGATCATCTATCAGTTCCTGCGCATCAGTATACCATTTTCGGATACCATGCAGGACAGCGTAGGTACGGGCCCGTTGCTCCGTACGGCTCATCACCGCCTCAACACTTGAGCCTTCTACCTCACTGAAAGCTGGACCGCTTTTCTTCTCGGTCACCTCGCCACAGCCGATAAATCCCCACTTTAATATTTTCATAAGATGCCTCAATAACTACTAACAATGGTGCAAAGTTACTAAAAAGTCGAGAGCAGAACAAAAGATTTCAATCTTTTTTATGCCGAGACGGAGTAAGTTCGCCATCTCTGATGGCAAAGTTACTAAAAAGTCGAGCGCAAAACAAAGAAACTCGTTTCTTTTTTTGCCATCAGAAAGATTTCGATCTTGGGTCGCATGCTTTTTTGCACGAAAATCATCATCAAAGATGATAAAGTTACGAAAAAATGATGTACCTTTGCACAACATAGTGAAAATATCATTTTATATGGAAAAAGACAAAGACGATGCACTCTTGAAAGTCCGCAGCAGCCGGGTCTGCATAGCAGCCGGATACAAGCTCTATATCGGCAATTTCAGAACTATCTTCCGTCGTACATGGGTAATAGCTTTGCTCTATGCGATACTCTATGGTCTCTATACCAGTGTGATTATAAAAGAGTATCCTCACTTTTTCATCGCCGTGACAACAGGTCACCTATATATTCCAGACCATACAGTCCTGAATGTCTTCACTTTTATAGCACCATTCCTCATATTGATAGTAACCATCTGGTTTTACTCGCAGTTTTTTTCCATGCTGTACCAGCATCGCACACAAGGGATTATCACTGCTCCGCCGCGCATCTTTTGTGTCAGTACAGACAAGCGCATTTTGCGCCATACCATTATCTGTGCGCTCACCTGTCTGCTGCTGAATATCATTATCTTCGCTGTCATCATCGGAGGAACAACATACTCAGGCATCAAACAGTCGCTGGCAGGACTTAGTCTTGTGGCCCTGCTCTGTTTATTATTCATAATATTGGCAGTACCCTTGTCCTATCCGTTTATGCACTACTTGACCACACGAGACTCTCATTTTTTAAAAGTTCTGAGTCATGACTACCGTATGGGATTCCGCCAGTGGGGTCTGTTCTTTACCGTAGCCATCATCACCATCATTCTTAGTGTTGCATTTCTGGTTCTGACAAGCCTACCTGCCAACATCCTATTCCTAGCCAACTTTAAGGCTCAGACAGGTGTGCTGATGGGCGACCCACTGGGAATGCCTGCATACATCACAAAACTGACTTTCCTGGTATTCACACTGGCTAGTTTTATACAAGCATATGTGATTCCCAGTATCTTTTTCCCAGCATATTATGCCGCTGGTTCCATAGAAGCGCAAGAAAAAGAACGGCAAAACATAAATGAAAAATCATGAAAAGAATATTATTTATAGATCGTGACGGAACACTCATAGAAGAGCCTGCAGACGAACAGATTGACAGTTTCAGTAAGTTAAAGTTCACTCCAGGCGTTTTCCGTAATCTTAGCTTCATCCGCGAAAAACTCGATTTTGAGTTCGTAATGGTCAGCAACCAGGATGGTCTGGGTACCGACTCTTTTCCAGAAGACACCTTCTGGCCTGTGCACAACTTCATTCTCCAAACACTAGAGGGCGAAGGCATTCGCTTCGATGACATCCTCATTGACCCGCACTTCCCAGAGGATCATGCGCCGACCCGCAAGCCCAACACAGGACTGGTAGAAAAGTACATCAACAACCCCGAGTACGACATCGCCAATTCGTACGTCATCGGTGATCGGGAAACAGACCGAACCTTTGCTCAAAATATTGGATGCAAATCACTGATTCTTAGCGACGAAGGAGTTACATGGAATAAGATCGCAGAGATTCTTTTCGCAGGCGAACGCATAGCAGAAGTCAAGCGGGTTACCAAGGAGACAGACATCCATGTCTGCGTCAATCTCGACGGCACTGGCAAGTGCGACATCAGCACTGGCCTCGGATTCTTTGACCATATGTTGGAGCAAATCGGCAAACACGGCATGATGGACCTTACCATCCACACAAAGGGCGATCTGGAAGTAGATGAGCACCACACCATTGAAGATACCGCTATTGCTCTTGGCGAGTGTATTCTCAATGCCCTTGGCAACAAACGCGGCATCGAGCGCTATGGATACTCGCTGCCCATGGACGATTGTCTGTGCGCCGTCTGTCTCGATTTCGGCGGACGTCCCTGGCTAGTCTGGGATGCGGAATTCAAGCGTGAGAAGATTGGGGAAATGCCAACTGAAATGTTCTTACATTTCTTTAAATCGTTGAGTGATGCTGCTAAGATGAACCTGAACATCAAAGCCGAAGGTCAGAATGAGCATCATAAGATTGAAGGCATTTTCAAGGCTCTCGCCAGAGCCCTGAAAATGGCTGTTCGTCGTGACATCTATCACTACGAGCTTCCTTCAACGAAAGGAACCCTCTGAGCAAAGTGGGAGTTTCCACGTTGGAACCCCCCACTTTCCCCGGAGGAAACTCCCAGTTCGCTGGCACACATTTTCACTGAATTGTTTTGAAGTCTCGTTTTTTTTCACTACCTTTGCAGCCCAATTATAATATAATAAGGTAAAATAGAGATGATTACAGTCACAAATCTGGCAATACAATTCGGAAAAAAGACGCTCTACAAAGACGTCAATCTGAAGTTCACAAGTGGGAATATTTATGGCATCATCGGTGCTAACGGCGCAGGAAAGTCCACCCTGCTTCGTGCTATCAGCGGTGAATTGGAGCCCAACAAGGGTTCTATCGAGATGCACCCCGGTGAGCGCCTGAGTGTCCTGGAGCAGGACCACTTCAAATACGACGAGTTCTCCGTGATGGACACCGTACTCATGGGACATCAGCCCCTTTGGCAGAACATGAAGGAACGCGAAACACTTTATGCCAAGGAGGAAATGTCAGAAGAAGACGGTGTACGTGCCGCCGAGTTGGAGATGGCTTTTGCAGAGATGAACGGCTGGGAAGCTGAGAGCGAGGCAGCACAGTTGCTGCAGAACCTCGGAGTTGTTGAGGGACAGCACTACAAGCAGATGTCGGAAATCTCAAACAACGAAAAGGTGCGCGTCATGCTTGCCAAGGCTCTGTTCGGTCACCCCGATAACCTGCTGCTCGACGAGCCTACCAATGACCTTGATCTGGATACAGTACAGTGGTTGGAGGAATATCTGTCGAACTTGGAGCAGTGTGTGCTTGTGGTCTCTCACGACCGTCACTTTCTCGATGCGGTCTCGACACAGACCGTCGACATCGACTTTGGCAAGGTGACGCTGTTTAGCGGTAACTACTCTTTCTGGTATGAATCATCACAACTTGCCCTACGTCAGGCACAGAACCAGAAGATGAAGGCCGAGGAAAAAAAGAAGCAGTTGGAGGAGTTTATCCGCCGCTTCTCTGCCAACGTGGCAAAATCAAAACAGACCACCTCGCGCAAGAAGATGCTGGAGAAGTTGAATGTTGAGGAAATCACGCCCTCAACCCGCAAATATCCAGGTATTATCTTCTCTATGGAGCGTGAACCTGGCACACAGATTCTTGAAGTGGAAGGACTGAAGGCTGTAGATACCGATGGCACCGTACTGTTCGACAATGTCAGCTTCACGATCGAAAAGGGACAGAAGACCGTATTCCTTTCGCATAATCCGAAAGCCATGACGGCACTCTTCGAAATCATCAACGGCAACCGCGAGGCACAGGCTGGTACGTACAAATGGGGCGTAACCATCACCACGGCCTATCTGCCACTTGACAATACGGAGTACTTCCAGTCAGAGATGAACCTGGTAGACTGGCTTTCACAGTGGGGCCCAGGCAACGAGGTAACCATGAAGTCATTCTTAGGTAGGATGCTGTTCAAGGAAGAGGATATCCTGAAGAAGGTCTGTGTGCTCTCCGGAGGTGAAAAGATGCGCTGTATGATTGCACGTATGCAGTTGAGGAATGCGAACTGTCTCATCCTTGACACGCCGACCAACCACCTCGATCTGGAGTCTATTCAGGCATTTAACAACAATCTCATACAGTTCAAAGGCAACATCCTGTTCGCCTCTCACGACCATGAGTTTATCAATACCGTGGCAGATCGCATCATCGAACTGACTCCGAAAGGAACCATCGACAAACTGATGAGCTACGATGATTATATCTACGACGAGGCTATCAAAGAGCAAAAAGAGAAAATGTACGCCTAATTCGGCACGATTTTTGCAATTAGGAAAGCAGAATTAATAAAACCACGTAGTTATGACAGAAAAAGATATGAATATCGAAAATGAGGATATCCTGGACGAGCAGGTATCTGAGGAAACTGACAAAGAGGCAGAGACCGAAGAGGCCGTCAATCCTGAGGATTCCGGTATGACCGAGAACTCTGACGAGACCGAGGAGCAAGATCCAATAGAGAAGGCTCAAAAGGAAATAGCAGAGCTGAAGGATAAATGGTTGCGAAGCGTAGCTGAATTCGAGAACTATCGCAAACGTACTCTGAAAGAGCGCGCAGAACTGATTCTGAATGGTGGCGAGAAATTCATCACAGCAGTTCTGCCTATTCTTGACGATATGGAGCGTGCCATCGAGAACGGAGCCAAGACTGATGACCCAGAGGTGCTTCGCGAAGGAATGACACTCATTCACCAGAAGTTCATGAAAGTATTGGAAACCCAAGGCGTTAGTAAAATCGATACTGATAATGCAGACTTCGACACCGATGTTCATGAGGCCGTAGCCATGGTGCCAGGCATGGGTGACGACAAGAAAGGTAAAGTCATTGATTGTCTACAGCAGGGTTATAAACTGAACGACAAAGTAATCCGTCACGCAAAAGTTGCGGTCGGACAATAATGTTTAATATTTAATGTTTTGATTGTTTCATGGCGAAACGCGACTACTATGAAGTACTGGGCGTAGAGAAAGGCGCATCAGAAGACGAGATTAAGAAAGCATATCGAAAGATTGCTATCAAATATCACCCTGACCGGAACCCCGGCGACAAGGAAGCTGAGGAGAAGTTTAAAGAGGCCGCAGAAGCCTATAACGTGCTTCACGACCCGAAGACCCGTCAGCAATATGACCAGTTCGGATTTGACGGTCCGATGGGAGGCGGTTTCGGAGGCGGCTTCAGTGGCTTCGGAGGTACCAGCATGAATATGGACGATATCTTCTCCATGTTCGGCGACATCTTCGGTGGTCATGGTTTCGGCGGATTTGGCGGACAGCGCCGTCCACAGCAACACCGCGGTAGTGACCTGCGCCTGAAAGTGAAGTTAACGCTTGAGGAAATCAACACTGGCGTGACAAAAAAATTCAAGGTACGCAAAGATATCCACTGTCCCCACTGTAACGGTAGCGGAGCAGAGGCCGGCAGCGGCAAGGAGACCTGTCAGACTTGTCATGGTAGTGGTGTCATCACCCATACTACACAAAGCATCTTCGGCATGATGCAACAACAGAGCGTATGTCCGGCCTGTGGAGGAGAAGGTCAGGTCATCAAGAACAAATGCCATGAGTGTGGAGGTACTGGTGTAAAGAAAGGTGAAGAAGTCGTTGAAATCAATATTCCCGCAGGTGTAGCCGAAGGCATGGTCGTCAATGTACCAGGAAAAGGAAACGCCGGCAAGCACAACGGCATCAACGGTGACATACAAGTATTCATTGAAGAGGAAGATCACGACACATTCATCCGCGACGGAAATGATCTGATATACAATCTGCTGCTTGACTTCCCGACTGCAGCGCTTGGTGGCGAGGTAGAGGTTCCAACCATCGAAGGCTCCAAGTTGAAAATTAAGCTTGAAAACGGTACACAACCAGGGAAGACCCTGCGTCTACGCGGAAAAGGTCTACCCGCCGTGCAAGGTTATGGCAACGGTAAAGGCGATCTTGTGGTAAACATCAGCGTCTACGTGCCCAAGACCTTAAGCCGGGAAGAGAAACAAGCCATTGATCAGTTCCGTCAAAGCGACAACTTCAAAGGTGACAAGCAAACGAAGGATTCTATCTTCCAACGCTTTAAGAACTATTTCAATTAATTCCGTTTAATCACAATCAGCAAATACAGAAATGACGTACCAGGAAACATGTGAATATCTGTACAACCAGATGCC
>JAFZCU010000040.1 GCA_017556145.1 Prevotella sp.
CTTCGAGGCGAGCATGTGCCAAGCCATATCGAGGCAGGTGGCAGCTAGGTTCTCACCCAGGGCTTAGCAAGGCTGGAAGGTGATGCTCTAGAGCATGCGCTCCTTCATGTCGGCTGGCATGGGCTCACCCGTGTCGCAATGGCGGGCATAGTTATCGAACACCTCGGGGATGGAGGCAAACGACTCGTTGAACTGCGAGGGCATCTCGACGAAGTCGCGATAGACGCTGGTACCGCTCAGACTGTTGTACTGACAGTTGGAGAGCATGCCATGCAAGGCGTGGCCGAACTCATGGAACATGGTGGTCACCTCGTCCCACGTCAGCAGCGAGGGCTTACCCTCGGGGGCCTTGGCATTGTTGCAGACATTGAAGATGATGGGCATCTCGTTACGCTGACGGCTCTGCTTCTGGAAGCCGTCCATCCACGCACCACCGCGCTTGCTGGGGCGACGGTAGTAGTCGCAATAGAAAAGGGCGATGGGCTTGCCGTCCTTGTCGTCGACCTCGAAGGCCTTCATGTCGGGATGGTAGAGGGGGAAGTCGTCGCGCTCCTTGAAGGTGAGACCATAGGCACGGTTGGCGGCATAGAACACACCGTTCTTCAGCACGCTGTCGACATTGAAGTAGGGCTTCACCTCGTCGTCGCTGACGTCAAGCAGTTCCTTCTTCATCTTGGCAGAATAGTAGAAATAGTCGTAAGCCTGCAACTGGAACTCGGGACCCTCTGTCTTGCGGGCAAAGTTCTCGATGGCCTTTGTCTCGGCATCAGCCTTGGGCACATAGGCCTTAATCAGGTTCATCAGGAAATCATAGACATTCACTGGGGTCTTAGCCATCGTATTCTCGAGCGAATAGGAGGCGTAGTTGGGATAGCCCATAATCTCGGCCTTCTCGGCACGCAGCTTGGCAATCTCGCAGACGAGGGGGAAGGTGTTGTACTTGCCTGTGCCGTCAGCACGATGCTCGGAGGCCTCGAATACCTTCTTGCGCAGGTCGCGGTTGTCGAGGCTGGCGAGGATGGCCTGCTGGGTGGTGTTCACAATGACGATGGCATAGGGGGCCTTACCGCCACGGCTCTGGGCATCCTTCTCGCACTGGGCAAGGTCGGCCTCGCTGAGACCAGCCAAGTCTTCCTTCTTATCCACCCAGACCACAGCGTCGTTGGTGGCGTCGGGGAGCACCTCACCCCATTCTGTCTGCAACTCGGAGATGCGGAGGTTGATCTCCTTCATGCGGGCCATCTTGTCGTCGGGCAACAGGGCACCCTTGCGCACGAACTCCTTGTAGGTCTCTTCGGTGAGTTTCTTGTCCTCACCCTGAAGCGACTCATACTGGGTGTCATAGACCTTCTTGATGCGCTCGAAGAGGGGCTTGTTGAAGGAGATTTCGTTGCCGAGGTCGGTGAGCATGGGCTGCACCTTCTTCTCGATGTCGGCGAGCGCGGGGGTCTTGTCGGCCTCGACGAGGGCGAAGAACACGCGGCTCACGCGGTCGAGGGCCTTGCCGCTCTCCTCCAGAGCGAGGATGGTGTTCTCGAAGGTGGCGGAGTCGGGATTGTCGGCGATGGCTGCAATCTCGTCGCGCGTCTGCTGGATGGCGGCCTCGAAGGCGGGCATGTAGTCGGTGCTGTCGATCTTGCTGAAGTCGGGGGCACCGAAGGGTAATGTACTCTCCTGCAACAGGGGGTTCTCACGCTGCTGCTGACAGGAACTGATCTGCATCGTCAAAGCGGATGCAAGGGCGATTGACATAAGGGAAGTTTTTTTCATATTGTTTGTTATTTGGAAGTTAAAGGGAAGTTATAGGGGAGTTAAAGGGAAATTAAAGGGACAATACATAAAGCATTGATAGGATCACAGAAGATTATCTTGAGGGAGCAGCAGAACATATGTCCCTTTAACTTCTGAGCGAAGCGATAACTTCTCTTTAACTTCCCTTTAACTTCCCTTCTTATCTATTCATCTGGAAGGAAGAGGGGATCTTCGGGCATCACCATAATCGGTTTTGTGTCGAAGGCCTGGAGGAGGTTCTCGGGCACGTATTTCTTGTTCACCACGAGACGGAACATATACTCACGGAACCACTCGTCGGTCATGATCAGGTAGCCCTGCTGGCCACTGTCCGTGCCCCAGGAATTCTCGACCTTCCACTTGATGGGCTTGCCTGCGGCATCGAGGTCGACGGCTGTGAGTGTCATGGCATGCGTAGAGCCGCTGTCGAAGGTAGAGATGCGCTGCGCCTTGTCCATGCCGAAGGTGGTGCCGAAGAGCGAGCCGTAGTCGAAGTTGTCGAGTGAGGCATAGCCACGCGGACGATCCAGCAGCTTACCCACGTCGTAGGAGCTGTAGAGCTTGCGTCCGTCCTTGAGCGAGGCAATGGCCAACTGCTCGATCTCGTCCATCGGCAGGTTGAGGTATTTCCAATTGGTGCCGTCGTAGACATGGCGGTCATACTCCACCTCGTAGGTCTTGAAATATTCGCGTCGCGGATCGTTCATCACCATGATGAAGGTGCCGTTGAGGGGCCCTCCCACCACCTCCTGATAGAACGACAGAGGCGTGTACGCCTTCGGCTGGCCGAGGGGCTTGCCGTTCTTGTCCTTGAAGGCGTAGGTGAACGTCTGCGTGGGAGCACCCAGCGTCAGCTCGAGCATGTGGTAGATCTGCGCCAGCATCGCAGTCTTGGCTTTGGCGATCTCGGCAGGCTTCTGCTTCTTGGCCACCATGTCGCGCAGCTGGAGTCCGAACTCACGCAGTTTCGAGGCAATGAGGCTGCGGGCCTTCGCGGTGTTCTCGCTGGTGTAGGTCTCGGGCTGCACATCGGCAGGCACCAAGCCGTACTTGGGAGCAAGGTCGGCGATGCCACAGAACGTGCCGCCATCGTTGATGGGATAATGGAAGAAGAACTGCACACGCAGGTTGTCGATGGGATCCTTGGCGGTGTCGATGACGCCTTGCAGCATGAGGTTGGCCTTCTCAAGCTGGTCCCAGAAGAAGAGGTAGGCCTGCGAGAACTCGATGCTCACGGAGTCGTGCTGCATGGTGTAGTTGGAACGCAGCACATTGAGTCCGCTGAACATCCAGCAGCGGCCTGACGACTTCTGATTGGTAATCGACTGCTTACGGGTTTCGATACTGAAGTTCTTGTCGATGGGCGTGGCAGCGGCCTGATAGTTCTTGGCCAGCACATCGATGCTCACACCAGAGAGGGCATTCGACAGGGCCTTGCCGGCTGCACAGTGCTTCTGCTCTTTCTGGAACTCCTGGAGCATCTCTTTCGAAATGCCCCCACTCTTGGTCTGCGCCTGAACGCCCACAACAGCGACAGCGCACAAAAAACTCAAAAATAATCTCTTCATATCTATAAATCTAATTCTACTTATATTTTTATACCACACAGATCTGTGTGAGAATAAATTATGTACTCTGTGTGACATCTAAATCCGTTTCATTTGCGAAATTTGGGACAAAGATAGAAAAAATTTTTGATTTTCTCTTTATTTTTTCATTTTTTATGTAATTTTGCCAGCAGTATGGCAAAAGAACAGTCAAGCATAAAAGAACGTCAGCGCGTGGACCTCAACGAGCCGCGCCGCTACAAGGTGACCATCTTCAACGACGATTTTACCACGATGGAGTTTGTGGTGAAGGTGCTCAGGGTGGTGTTTTTCAAGAGCCAGGCCGATGCCGAGACCCTGATGCTGCAGGTGCACCACTCTGACAAGGCCGTAGTGGGCATCTACTCGTACGACATCGCTGTGTCGAAGGTGAACAAGGCCACACAGATGGCCCGCGACGAGGGCTTCCCCCTGCGACTGACCTACGAACCCGAAGAATAACGAAACGATATGGATATCTACTATACACATAAGGTGAACCAAGCCTTTCACGACATGCACGAAACGGCAGAGCATTACCGCCACGAGTTCACCACGCCCGAACACTTCATCTACGCCCTGCTCAAGCAATATGAGTTCAACAAGACACTCATCGACTGCGGGGTGGACCTGAACATCGTGAACAAGAGTCTGAAGGACTATTTCGAGAAGATGGAGCGCGTGCCCGAAGACATAGGCCAGTACACCATCGGCACCAGCGAACAGCTGCGTGCGGCCCTGCTCAACGCTTACCAGACGGTGCAGAACTCGAGCGCACAGTATATCTACGTGCCCCATATCGTGAGGGGTATCCTCGGCCTCAAGGAGTCGTTTGCCGCCTATCTGCTGAAGAACCTGCTGGGCGAATGGCAGAGCGAGTTCATGAGCATACTGGTGGGACGCTATGAGGAAGACCACGATCAGGCCAGCACAGGCGACGACGTGGAGGAAGGCACGGAGGAGGACAAGGAGCCTTGGCGCAAGATGGTGACCTGTCTGAACGATACCTACATGCTGCACAATCCCCTTATCGGCAGGAAGGACGAGCTGCTGCGCACCATCCAGGTGCTCTGTCGCAAGGAGAAGAACAATCCCCTGCATATCGGAGAGCCGGGCGTGGGAAAGACCGCCATCGTCTATGGGCTCGCTGCGTGGATCGACACCAACAACTATCAGGTGCCCAAGCGCCTGAAAGGCAGCAAGATATACCAGCTGGACTTAGGAACGCTGCTCGCAGGCACACAGTTCCGCGGGGATTTCGAGAAGCGCATCAAGGAGGTGATGGACGGCATCATCAGCGAATCAGACAACAACATCGTCTACATCGACGAGATCCACAACCTGGTGGGGGCAGGCGGCAACAGCGAGGGCACGATGGATGCCTCGAACATGCTCAAGCCCTATCTCGAATCGGCCAGAATACGCTTTATCGGCTCGACGACCTACGAGGAATACAACCGTCATTTCTCGAAGTCGAGAGGCCTGGTGCGACGCTTCCAGCAGATCGACATCGCAGAGCCCTCGGCAGCAGAGACGCTCGAGATCCTGAAACAGCTGAAGAAGAGCTATGAGCAGTTTCATGGCGTGTACTATGCCGACAAGGCATTGGAATTTGCGGTGAGCGCCAGCGCCAAGTATATCAACGAGCGCTTTCTGCCTGACAAGGCCATCGACCTGATTGATGAGGCAGGCGCCTATCGTGAGATGAACCATCTCTACGGCCAGAAGCGCCAGACGGTGGACAAGGCCCTCGTGGCAGACATTCTCGCCAAGACCTGTAAAGTGGATGCTTTGGCGATGAAAGAAGATGACAATGCTGCCCTTGAGACACTCTACGAGCGCATCAGCAGCAAGATCTACGGACAAGACCAGGCTGTGCGCCAGGTGGTGGAAGCCGTACAGCTATCGAAGGCCGGACTGCTCGACGATGACAAGCCCCTTGCTTCGTTGCTCTTCGTGGGGCCTACGGGTGTCGGCAAAACAGAGGTAGCCCGTGTATTAGCAAAGGAATTAGGCATTTCACTCGTGCGTTTCGACATGAGCGAATATACGGAGAAGCATACGGTGGCGAAGCTTATCGGCTCGCCAGCAGGCTATGTGGGCTATGAAGACGGTGGCTTGTTGACAGATGCCATCCGCAAGACGCCCAACTGCGTATTGCTGCTCGACGAGATTGAGAAAGCCCATCAGGATATCTATAATATTCTTTTACAAGTGATGGACTATGCCAAGCTCACCGACAACAAGGGCAGAAAGGCTGATTTCCGCAATGTCATCGTGATCATGACCTCGAATGCGGGAGCGCAGTATGCCGCTCAGGCGAACATCGGATTCTCAGGGAACGTGAGTCGCGGGGAGGCGATGCTGAAGCAGGTGAAGAAGACCTTCAAGCCGGAATTCATCAACCGTCTGAGCGGAACGGTGGTGTTCAACGATATGGACCGTCAGATGGCGACGCTCATCCTGCGCAAGAAACTGGGTGAACTGCAGGAGAAGCTAACGGCGAAGAAGGTGGTGATGACGCTCAGCGACGAGGCCTTCGAATACTTGCTGAAGGAGGGCTTCACGCAGGAGTATGGTGCCCGCGAGATGGATCGCGTCATCACAGGCAAGCTCAAGCCACTGCTCATGCGAGAGATTCTCTTCGGTAGCCTTCGCAAAGGCGGGAAGATCACAATAACAGAAGGGAAGTTAAAGGGAAGTTAAAGGGAAGTTATCGCTTCGCTCAGGAGTTAAAGGGACATATGTCCTGCTGCTCCATTCCTCTGCATTATTATCAAGGCACAAGGTATTGTCCCTTTAACTTCCCTTTAACTCCCTTTTAACTCCCCTTTAACTTCTATTACTCTATTACTACTTCTTTGTCGACGTGGCTTTCTTGGTAGTGGAAGTCGCCTTCTTTGCCGTTGTGGTTGTGGTGGTGGTCTTCGGCTTGTAATACTTCAAGGCCTCAGGCATCCAACCCTGGATATTCTGGATACGGGTGGCATCAGAGGGGTGGTCGCTCAGGAACTCAGCCGTCTGGTTCGTCGACTGCGCTGCCATGCGCTGCCAGAACGTCGTAGCCACCTGCGGATCATAGCCCGCCATCGCTGCGAAGATCAGGCCCATGTGGTCGGCCTCGTTCTCGTGGTTACGCGAATATTTCAGATTCTTGAAGTTGAAACCCTGTGCCACAATGGCCTGCACAATCGACTGGGTGTTGGTTCCCATACCCAGGGCACCTGCCACCATCGTGCCAATCTGAAGACCATACTGCTGCTTCATCTGCGTGCTCATCTGCTCTGCCGAGTGACGGGCTACGGCATGGGCAATCTCATGACCTAAGACGATGGCCAGCGAAGCCTCGTTCTGCGTGACGGGCAATAATCCCTCGTAGACGCAGATCAGTCCGCCAGGCATACACCAGGCATTCACCTGCTTGTCCTGCACCAGATTGAAGGTCCAATTGTAGTTCTGCACATCATTCGACAAGCCGTTGGCATTCAGATAGTTCACCACAGCATTGGCCAGGTTCTGCCCTACCCGCTTCACCATCGCGGTATTCGTCTGGTTGGTGGAGAGCTTTGCTGTCTTCATAAACTCCTGATACTGCTGGGTGGAAAGGCTCAGCACCTCACCGTCGCTCACCATCAGCGTCTGCTGACGCCCCGTGATGGGCACCGTGTTGGTAGTACCACAGCTGACAAACACGGCTGCGACTACGGAAATCAAAATAACTTTCAGACTTTTCATGTTGCTTATTGTTTAGTAATAACGATTCTGCCTGCAAAATAAGCAAAAAAAACTGAAACCTGCAAGTTTTTGGGCACAAAAATAGAGGCATCCCCTTCGGAATGCCTCCTCCTGATTGATTAATTTAGTTCTTCTTACTTGTTCAAACCACGATTATTGATGGTGGCGTTCAGCAGCTTCAGGTAAGTATGGCGCTGCTTGTCGTTGAGCACGTAGTTCATCCAAGCCACGTTCTTGTCGATGGCCTTCTTCACCATCTCCTTGCGCTGGTCGTCGCTGTAGTACTGTGCAGCAAACATCATCTCAGCTGCGAAGGTCTGATAGATGTTGTCAACAGCCTCTCTCTGATCAGCAGACAGTGACAGAGCCTGTGCAAGTTTGTTCATATTGCAGCTCATGTCATAAGCGGCTACGTTGTTCACACTGTTTACGTTCTCACCTTCAGCAAATGCCATTGTCATACTCAGCATTGCTACCATTGTCAAAATCATCTTTTTCATCTTTTTTCCCTTTCTTTTCTTTACTCGGGGCGTGTGTTATCTGTTATCCTGAGCCCCTACTTTAAACTTTAATTGTTTTGACTTAAATGTCTTTTGACGGTGCAAAGGTACGGCGGTTTTCGGACACTCACAAGCATTTTTGTAGAATTGTGTGCGCAAACAGCCCTTTTGTTGACACATGTCAAAGAATAGCACGAATATGGAAAAATATATATTTTCAACCAAAAAAGACACGATTATGGATTAAAATGATTACCTTTGCAACCTGAAACGTATATATATAATAAGGTATGGATAAGAATCCCAATAAGTTCATGTCAGTAGAGTATCAGCTGTATACGATTATCGACGGCAACAAGCATCTTCAGGAGGAAACAGGCTCTGAGCGTCCCTTCGAGTTTATCACTGGTTTTGGCATCGCCCTCGACGCTTTCGAGCAGGAGGTGACCAAGCATGCGAAAGGCGATACGTTCGACTTCGTGCTCGAGCCGGCACAGGCATTCGGTGCCTACGAGCCGCAGGGTGTTCATAAGCTGGAGCGCGAGGTTTTCTCAATCAACGGTCATTTCGACCACGACAACATCTTCCCAGAGGCCATCATCACCCTGACCGACGGCGAGGATCATCAGTTCATGGCCAGAGTCGTGAAGGTTGAGGAAGACGGCGTCACCGTCGACACCAACCACCCGCTGGCTGGCAAGACGCTCAACTTCACAGGCACCGTTCGCGAGAACCGCGATGCCACAGAGGAAGAGATCAACAAGACCATCAAGATGCTGACAGGCGGCTGTCATGGTTGCGGGCATCATCATGGCGAAGGCGAAGGCTGTGACGAAGGCTGCTGCGGCCACGACCACGAGCATGGTGACGACTGCGGATGCGGGCACTGTCATTAAGAGTTGAGAATTGAAAGTTGAGAGTTGAGAGGTGAGAAATATGAATACGTTTGGCAATTTATTCAGGCTGACGACCTTTGGCGAGAGTCATGGCGAGGCCATTGGTGGCGTTGTCGACGGTATGCCTGCAGGCATCGACATCGACGTGGACTTCATCCAGGCAGAGCTCAACCGCCGTCGCCCAGGACAGAGCAAGATTACGACCTCGCGCCAGGAGCCTGATCAGGTGGAGCTGCTCAGCGGGGTCTTCGAGGGTAAGTCGACGGGCTGTCCCATCGGCTTCATCGTGCGCAACACCAATCAGCACTCGCAGGATTACGAGAATATGCGCAACGTGTTCCGTCCCTCGCATGCCGACTACACCTATTACGAGAAATACGGCATCCGCGACCATCGTGGTGGCGGGCGCTCCTCAGCCCGCATCACCATCAGCCGTTGTGTGGGCGGTGCGCTGGCCAAGCTGGCACTCCAGCAACTGGGCATCAGCATACAGGCCTATACCTCGCAGGTGGGCTACATCGCCCTGAAGCGCGACTATCATCTCTACGACCTCTCACTGACGGAGACCAATGCTGTGCGCTGTCCGGATGCGGAGAAAGCGGCAGAGATGGAAGCCCTCATCACCCAAGTGAAGGGCGAGGGCGACACCATCGGGGGTGTCATCACCTGCGTCATTAAAGGCTGTCCTGCTGGCTTGGGAGAGCCTGAATTCGGTAAGCTGCATGCAGCTTTAGGCGCTGCCATGCTGAGCATCAACGCCGTCAAGGGCTTTGAATATGGCGAGGGCTTCGCGGGTGTCACCATGCGTGGCTCTGAGCAGAATGATATCTTTATTTCGGAGAACTCGGAAAACTCTGAATATTCCGAATCCTCGATCACCACAGCCACCAACCACAGCGGTGGCATCCAGGGCGGCATCAGCAATGGTCAGGACATTTATTTCCGCGTGGCCTTTAAGCCCGTTGCCACATTATTGATGGAACAGAACACCGTCGACATTGATGGTAATCCCACAACACTGACTGCCAAAGGACGCCATGATCCGTGTGTCTTACCAAGAGCGGTACCTGTGGTAGAAGCGATGGCAGCGATGACCATTTTAGACCATTTTATGCTCTATCAGAGTAAAAAGGTGTAAAAACGGAGCGGAATACGATAAATTTTCGTTAAAATGCTTGCAACTTTAAAATAATAACATTATATTTGCACAGCATTCGAGGGTTTGTGAAAATCCCGTTATGTTTAGTTAAGTCTAGTTTAGTTTTTGTGTTGGTTGAGGGCTGCTGATTAGCAGCCCTCAGTTTTTTCCACCACAAGAAACCAGACTTAGCCTCAATTGCGCGAAATACGCTTCTTGATCTTCTCGATACCCTTCAACAGATCCTCCGTAGGTTCGATGATATTGTCGTGGCCCCAGAAATCCGGATCGTTGAAATAAACGACCTTATCATAGAAATTGTCCTTGCGGTTAAAGGTATCGCGTGATTTGATGGGTTTGAGATCCTTACCCTCCTGACGGTCGGTCACCACCATCTCCGACGTCACCATGAAGTTGGATTTGAAGAGTTTCCGTTTCCAGTCGCAGCGGAATCGGATGACATTACGGATATAGTTGATGCGTGTGATGCCGTTATCCGTCTTGTAGTCGATATAGATCGACAACTCATGGGGCGTGAAGCGCAGGCCTGTGGGCTTCTTCTTCAGGATCATCTGCGTCACCTTGTCCGTATCTCGCATGTCCAGGCTCAGCTCGATGCGGGTAAAGGCGAGCGTCTCCTGATCGATATACAAACGTCCGTGATACAGGGCGTAGGGCACTACAAGCAGGGGCGTGATCTCCACGACATACTGGTTACGGTCGTCAGCCTTGCTCATCGTAACATAGCGGAAGGAATAGTTGTTGAGTTCCTCCTCGTTCAGCAGCACCTCACTCTCCTTCACAACATCCAGTATGATAGGGAGCACAGGACCGCCCTGCAATTTCACCGACAGCGTGTCGCCAGGCCGCTGGCTCAACAAGCGCCGTCCCTTGATGATGGCCACACCGTCGCGCCAGTCGTTTTTATCGTATCCGGTCTTATAGACATCCACCACACCTTCTGAGATACAGGTGAAATGACCACGCTTATCCACCGTCTCGCGATAGAAGCCACGCAACAGGTTGGGCACGTTGGGATAGTTGTCGACGATCTTCGCCATCGCCTTCCGCACAAGTTCCTTGGCATCGGCACCCTGCACCACGATCTCGTCGAGCATCACGGAACTGGGCTCCAGCCTCACTTCCACCCGGACACTGCCCAGCGCTTTGGCAGAGAGCTTCTGCGTTTTATAGCCCAGACAGGAGAAGGTCACGGTCTCAGGGGCACTCGGGAGCTTGAGGACAAACTCACCCGCCTCATTCGTCACCGTGCCCACACTGCGGTCTGTCACGCTCACATGTGCCATCGGCTTTCGCGTCTTGGCATCCGTCACCTTGCCGCTAAGGGTCCACACATCATCTCCCTGCGCCAGTGCACACAGGCTGCATAGCCAGAATACCAGCATTAATTGGCAAAACCTCTTCATTTCCATTTCCTTTTCAATTTAGTCTATTACTCCGATAATCTCCTGTACAGACTGACAGCCATGACGGTCGAGCCAGTCGTTGATACCATCGCGCACCTTGATGCTCACGGTAGGATCCAAGAAGTTGGCGGTGCCAATCTCTATCGCCGTCGCACCAGCCATCAGGAACTCGATGGCATCCTTCGCTGAACAGATGCCACCCAAACCCACAACGGGTATCTTCACCGCCTTGGCCACCTGCCAGACCATGCGCAGGGCCACAGGCTTCACAGCAGGACCGCTGAGTCCGCCCGTATTGATGCTCAGCAAGGTCTGGCGCTTTTCAATGTCGATGGCCATACCCATCAGCGTATTGATGAGCGAGACGCTGTCGGCACCTTCCGCCTCCACAGCACGGGCAATCTCTGCGATATTCGTCACATTGGGCGAGAGCTTCACTATGAGCGTCTTGTGATAGCGCTCACGCACGGCCTTCACCACACTCGAGGCTCCTGCACAAGTCACGCCGAAAGCCATACCACCGTCCTTCACATTCGGACACGAGATATTCAGTTCTATGGCGGGAATCTTCTCCAACGCGTCGATGCGGGCCGCACATTCGGCGTAGTCCTCTGGCGACGAACCGCTCACGTTCACAATCATGTTCGTATCGATGTCCTTGATCTGCGGATAGATATGCTTGCAGAAATAGTCCACACCCTTGTTCTGAAGGCCCACGCAATTGAGCATGCCGCTGGCCGTCTCCGCCATCCTCGGATAGTCGTTGCCCTCGCGGGGCTTCAGCGTGGTGCCCTTCACGATAATGCCGCCAATGCCGTCGAGGGGCATGAGGTCGGCAAACTCCAGACCGTAACCGAAGGTGCCCGAGGCTGTCATCACGGGATTCTTCAGCGCCAAATTGCCCAGTTTTATCTTTAAATCAGCCATCCTTCAATTCTTCAAATTTTCAATTCTTCACTACCAAAGCAATCTCTTGGTGTCAAACACTGGTCCTTCCTTACACACACACAGGTTACCCTCTGTGGTCTTCTCCACACAACAGAGACAGGCACCCAGTCCGCACGCCATCAGGTTCTCCAGCGACACCTCGCACGTCGTATTTGCCTGACGCGCATAGCGGGCCACCGCCTTCATCATCGGTGTAGGGCCACAGGTGGCAATACGGTCGAACTGCTCTTTCTGCAGCAGCGAATGATTGGTCACAAATCCCTTCTCACCCTCGGAACCGTCCTCTGTCGTCACATACACACGTCCGTATTTCCTGAACACATCCAGCATCAGCAGATCCCTGGCCGTACGGGCACCCAGCAGGAAAGTAGGCTCACAGCCCTTCAGCGCCATCTGCGCCCCCATATAGAGCAACGGCGCCACACCCACGCCTCCGCCAACCAGCAATATCCGCTCTTCCTTCTTCTGAGGCATCGTAAAGCCATTGCCCAAAGGTAGCAGACAGTTCAGCTTCTCGCCAGCCTGCAGCTGTGCCAGCCTGCGGGTGCCGTCGCCCACAACCGCTACCAACAACCAGAGCACATTGGCTTCTGTATCCACGAAATTGATTGAGATAGGTCGGCGCAGGAAGGTGGTAGGCGAGCCGTCCACCCGGATTTCCACAAACTGTCCGGGCAGCATCTCAGGCAGAGGCTTGTCGTCTGTCAGTTTGATGAGCACATAGCGCTCATGAATCCTTTCCACCGACTGAACCGTGAGATCCGATAAAAACTTCTTCATATCATCTTTTAATTACGCTGCAAATATACAAATAAAAGCGCAAGAAACCAAATATTTAAATGTCTTTAAATGTCACTTCGCCGGTTTTGTAGCACGGATGAAGTAGTATATCAATATCACGTACGCAAGGAGCGAGAGAACCTCTGAAAGCGGGTTAGCCAGCCACGACTCACTCACGGGATTGAAGCCTCCAAAGCGCAGCAGGGCACTCACCACACCCATCAGCGCTCCACCAGCGATAAAGCCGGAGGCAATCAGCGTGCCCTTCTCGCCACGGGCCTCATTCTCAGCCTTATTCTTCGAACGGGTGGTGACAAACCAGTTCACAGCACCACCCACCAACAGCGGCACGTTCAGTTCCAACGGGATGAACATACCCAGTGCGAAAGCCAGCGCAGGCACCTTACAGAGCGTCAGGATGATGGCAATAGCCGCACCAATGGCGTAGAGCACCCAAGGTGCCCCCACCCCGTTCATCAGCGGATCGATCACCGCTGCCATCGCATTAGCCTGAGGCGCTGCCAACTGTCCGCTGGCAAAGCCGTAGGTCTCGTTGAGCAGCATCATCACGCCACCCACCGTTGCTGCCGACACCAGCGTACCAAGGAACTTCCACGATTCCTGCTTCCTGGGCGTCGTTCCCAGCCAGTAGCCGATCTTCAGGTCGGTAATGAAAGCACCTGCCATCGAGAGGGCGGTACACACCACACCACCCATGATCAGCGCAGCCACCATACCGCTCGTGCCCTGCAGGCCAACACCCACCATCACCACTGAGGCGAGGATGAGTGTCATCAGCGTCATACCGCTCACGGGGTTAGAGCCCACGATAGCAATGGCATTCGCCGCCACCGTCGTGAAGAGGAAGGCAATCGCTGCCACCAGCACGATGGCCACCAACGCCTGCAGCATATTGCCGTCCATCACGCCAAACCAGAAGAACAGGAATGTCAGCACAATCGTCACAATCGAGGCGATGGCAATAAATTTGAAAGGCAAATCCTGTTGAGTCCGCTGCTGTGCCACAGCAGCCTCCCCGCCCCCCTTCATTTCCTTCGCCGCTAATGACACAGCCCCCTTGATGATACTCCACGACTTGATAATGCCGATGATGCCCGCCATCGCGATGCCGCCGATACCAATCGACTTGCCATAAGCCTTGAAGATCTGTTCTGGCGACATATCGCCCACAGCCGTCGTAATCGAGGGATCCCACTGGTTCAGCACCTCAGTGCCGAACAACAACGACAAGCCTGGCACAATCAGCCACCAGACGCTCAGCGAACCCAGCGTAATGATCAGTGCATATTTGAAGCCGATGATATAGCCCAGACCCAAGACGGCAGCACCCGTATTGATTTTGAACACCAGCTTGGCCTGATCTGCCAACGACTGACCCCACTCCACCACGCGCGAGGTGAAGTTCTCGTTCCACCAGCCAAACGTCGCCACGATGAAATCATAGAGTCCGCCCACGATGCCTGCCAACAGCAGGGGCTTGGCCTGATTGCCGCCCTTCGCACCGCTCACCAAGACCTGCGTCGTCGCCGTCGCCTCTGGGAACGGGTATTTGCCGTGCATATCGCTCACGAAATACTTTCTGAAAGGAATCAGGAACAGAATGCCGATGATGCCGCCCAAGAGCGAGGCAATGAAGATTTTCATGAACGAGGCCGACATCTCCGGATACTTCGCCTGGAGGATATAGATGGCCGGCAACGTGAAGATGGCACCTGCCACCACAGCACCTGAACAAGCACCTATCGACTGGATGATCACATTCTCGCCCAAGGCCTTGCTCCGTCGCGCTGCAGTCGAAACGCCCACCGCGATGATGGCAATGGGGATGGCTGCTTCGAACACCTGACCCACCTTCAAACCCAGATAGGCAGCGGCTGCAGAGAAAAGCATTGCCATCAGGATACCCCACGTCACTGACCACCCGTTCACCTCAGGATAATGACCCTTGGGCGACATCAGCGGTTCATACTTCTCACCTTCGTTCAATTCCCGAAACGCATTATCGGGCAACTGCGTCTTAATCTCTTCCATATTGATCGTCTTTTTTTGTTGTTTTCTAATTCCTTTGCAAAGATACGACTTTTTTTATAATAATGTACGCAAAAGCCGAAAATGTTTCAAATGTTAAATATATATAATACTTTGCAAAAACTTGGTACTTTGCAATACAAGGTACTAATATTTTGCCTATCTTTGCAGCGGAATTCTAAATCCATGCAGATATATGAACATCGAAAACGCTAAATCGCAGATGAGAAAGGGCATGCTGGAGTACTGTGTACTACTGCTCCTGAAGCACCACCCCTCGTATGCCAGCGACATCATCCAACAACTGAAGGATGCCGAGCTGCTGGTGGTCGAGGGCACGCTCTACCCTCTCCTCACCCGTCTGAAGAACGACGGACTGCTCGTCTATCAATGGCAGGAGTCAACACAGGGCCCGCCTCGTAAGTACTATGCCCTCAGCACCGAGGGAGATCAATTCCTCGAAGGCCTCGACAGCGCCTGGATGGAACTCTCTAACACCGTCAACTATCTGAAAGAGATGAAGGATTGGAAACTTGAAAATTTGAAGTCATGAAAAAGAATATTACCATCAACCTGTGTGGGCGACTCTTCCAGATCGACGAAGATGCCTACGAACTGTTACAGAA
>JAFZCU010000041.1 GCA_017556145.1 Prevotella sp.
CTACAGACAGCCGATGAAGCCAAGGCTATCCGCCTGACAACCGACCGCACAACGCTCAAGGCCGACGGACAGGATCTGGCTTTCATCACGGGAGAGTTGACAGACGGCAATGGCACCGTGAACCTCACCGCCAACAACGAGTTGACGGCCAGCGTTAGCGGTTCTGCCACGCTCATTGGCTTTGGCAATGCCGACATCAAAGACTGCGACCGCTACACCGACAGCACTCACAAGGCATGGAAGGGTCGTGCTCTGCTTGTTGTCAGAAGCACAGGAAAGAAGGGTAAGGCAACGATAACCGTACAAGGCAAAGGCCTGAAAACAGCACGTGTCAATCTATGAAAGATGAGTTCAAAGACATAGACTTCACGAGTGAGGAGTTGGAACGCGAATATATCGGAGTGACTTTTGACCACTGCGATTTCACGGGAATAGTCTTCGACGATGTGCTGTTTGAGGACTGCCAGTTTATAGCATGCAACCTCAGTTTGTGCAAGAGCCGAGGAACGTCATGGAATGGTGTCCGTTTTGACGGATGCAAGATGACTGGCATCAACTTCAGCGATGCCAACAGATTTACCTTCCGTGCAGGTTTCAAGGACTGCCAGTTGCAATACGCCTCGTTTCATGGCCTAAGCCTGCTGGGCACTCGCTTCGAGAGATGCCAATTGGAAGAGGTGGACTTTGCCGATTGCAACCTGAAGAAAGCCGTATTCTGCGAATGTGAACTGCGGTTAGCTGAATTCATTCGCTGTAACTTGGAGTATGCCGATTTCACCACAGCTCGCGGCTATATCATCACCCCCAACGATAATCGCCTAAGCCATGCCAAGTTCTCCCGCTATGGCGTGGAAGGACTATTGGCAGGTTATAAAATAGAGATTGTATAAACTATCGTAAAAGTTGATGCAAGTTTAGCAAAAAATCCCATAATATCACTACCTTTGCAGATAAAATTTGCGAAAAGAATATGATGAAAATAATAGCAATTCCAACACGTGAAGGCATGATTGATGACCACTTCGGTCACTGTGCCTATTATACTGTAGTAACACTCGACGAACAGAACCAAGTTGTAAAGCAAGAGCGTCTGGATTCCCCTGAAGGATGCGGATGCAAGTCGAACATCGCATCAGTCATGCAGGAGATGGGCATCACCCTCATGCTGGCTGGCAACATGGGCATGGGAGCCTACAACAAGCTTTCTGCACACGGCATCGCAGTCATCAGAGGCTGTAACGGCTCGGTTAATGATGTGCTGAAGGCATATCAGAATGGAGAACTGAAAGATTCGCTTGAATCCTGCGATCATCACGACTGCAGCCATCACGAAGAAAAGCCTGTGTACTACGTTCCGTCGTTTGGCAAATGAAGTGGACGGTATTATCAGATAATCGCACTCGCAACGACCAGCTCCAGACGGAGCATGGCTTGTCTATCCTGTTAGAGACAGACAAGCATCGCATCTTGCTCGACACAGGAGCAAGCGATGTGTTTATCCGCAATGCAGAAAGGCTACGGGTAGGCGCGACAGCGGGAATGCAAATGGGCATTGACCTCAGTACGGTGGACTATGTGTTTATCTCCCACGGACACAGCGATCATGCAGGTGGACTGAAGCATTTCATGGAGATAAACAACAAGGCTGCGATTGAGCGAGAGCAGAATCAAGCGTGCTTGGATTCTGCCGAGCGTGAGCAGGCTCGAACGAAGTTCAAGGTCATCGTTTCACCTCATGCCGTCAGCGGTAAATTCTTTTCTAAACGCCGCTATTTCCATAGCATCACGACGGAGTGGCCAGAGGATTCTAAAGACAGATTCCTAATGGTTGACCAAACATGTAAAGTCTGTGATGACATACACGTTATTGCCCATATACCACAAAGTCACCCAATACCCCAAGGCAACCAGCATCTGTTTATAGAAAATGCGGACGGAGACTATATAAACGATGATTTCCGACATGAGCTTGCTCTATATGTCGATGGCTTACTGTTTACAGGCTGTGCTCATAGCGGTTTGGAGAACATCCTATCGGCTTGCCCTTATCCCGTCAAGGCTGTAGTAGGTGGTTTCCATCTTCTTGACGATCATGAGAGCGAAGAGGAGCTTACAGCCTTGGCTCTAAGGCTCAAAGAAAACTATTCCAATACGCAGTTCTACACCAGTCATTGTACGGGCGATAAGGTCTTTTCTATTCTAAAAACCGTGATGGGTGACCATCTCCACGCTTTCAGCTGTGGCATGATTTTTGCGGCAAATTCAGTAAACACAGATTATAATGGATCAGAACAATAAGAAAAAACCATTCCATCGTCACTTTGCGACACCAGGATTAGACCTCTATTGGATTATTATCGCCTATATCATCGTCGGGTGGTTCTTCCCCGTTGTGGGACTTATCGCACTCATTTGCATGATAGGTCCCGTGTCTGCCCCATGCAGCTTACGCCCTACGACAGCCGAGGACTGGAGTCAGGTTATCTGCATCCCGACTGCCTTAAGTGCGGCAAATGCACACTGGCCTGTCCTACGAAGATTATGTCGTTAGGCAAGAAAGCATAGTAGACCTCCGATTCACACCCGATTTTTCCCGTTTCACCTACTTTCTTCTTTTATTTCGCACGTAAAGGTTGTAATTTTGCAGCCAAAAATTTGCTAAAATGAAGAAGAAAGTTTGTTTTGTATTGACAGTTATTGTACTGTCGTTATGTTGCTTGGGGATGAATTCTCAAACAACTCCAAAGAAAAGCTATGCAGAATCTCTGTTTACTCATGGTGAGATTGCCTCAGTCGAGATCAACATGTCTGACAGCACGTGGAAGAACATCATCGAACATGCCCGTGACAAACAGTATCATGTCTGCTCCGTCGCCATCAACGGGGAGCAGTTTGACAGCGTAGCCATTCGTACCAAGGGGGCGAGCAGCTTGGATGACGTTACAAACATGAAGTCTGACAGATACAGCTTCACGCTGAAACTGAACAAGTATAGGAAGGGACAGAAGTATCACGGCATGACCAAATTACAACTAAACAATAACATCTGGGATGCCACGCAGATGAAGGATGCCGTAGTCTATGACATGTGCCGTCACATCGGACTACCAGCACCGTTGGCGAACTATGCACGGATTTCCCTGAATGGCAAACACTTCGGCTGCTATCTGATGGTGGAGGCTATAGACAAACATTTCTGCAAACGCAACTATCCCGACGAAAAGACAAACATCTACAAGCCCTATCACAACCTGGCCTACACGGGCGAGGACATGAAAAAATATGCCGATATCTCGAACTTTGCCAAGGTGGGAGGCGACGAGGCTTCCATTTTGCGCGTGGTGGCAGCACTCCGAAGTGTGGATGAAGGCAAAGACATCGACGGGCATGTGGATGTGGAAAGCGTGATGAAATACATGGCACTGCAGACCATCGTTGTCAACTACGACTGTATGACGGGCAAGAACGTACAGAATTACTATCTGCGCGAGGCTGACGGCAAGATCAGTCTCATCCCTTGGGATTATAATCTGGCGTGGGGCGGCTATCCTGACGATGAAGGAGATTTCGAGGGCTTCGACGATTTCGACCCTGAGAAATGGAAGACATGGTTCGACTCGCTCAGCCAGGAGCAGCGCGACAGTATGGAGCAGGTTTTCAGTCAGCAGTGGATTGACATGCCGATGACAGAGAGTTCTTGGAGCAAGGAAGACGTGAGCAAGATTGTGAACTTCCCCATCGACACGCCTTTCACTAGCAAACTCACCAAACGAACGTTTTTCATGAACCTGTTGGCCAACGAATCGTATAAGGCACGATATTATCACTATCTGAATGTGCTGTGCAACGATTACATAAAAGGTGGCGGTTTCCAAAAAGTGGTCGCCACCATCGAACAGGAAATCGGCTCGTTTGTGGGAAAGGAAGCCAACGCCTTCTACTCAAACGAGCGTTTCCACAAGGCGATGCAGACCTTCGATATGCTCTTGCAGAAACGGGCAACCTCCGTGCTGGGCCAGATATGCGGCTCGATACCCTCCACTTGGGATGCCCAGAAGGCTGAGCCAGAGAAGCTCATCAACAGCGATGACATCAACTTGTCGGATTTAGGCGGGCTCATGGTCATCGAGAAGAAGTGAAATTGAATATGAAGAGTGAAGAATGAAAAATGGTCAAATTGCAATTAAAAAGTAAATAGTAAATTGTCAAATAGTAAATATTTAGTATATTTGCCAACGAAATGAAGATAAAAAGAATCATACATGGCATATTGCTGGTGCTGGGGCTCTCAGTGCTGGGACTGATGTTCTACTATGCCCTGTGGCTGATTACCGACAAAGAATTCAGGGAAATGCTGAAATACGGATGGCCCTGGAATTCATGGATGGTACTGATCGACTATGCTGGCTGCTGCCTGTTTACAACGGTGGTGACGCTCTACTACTGGCGGTCACGCGAGAAAGCCGAAAGGGAGCGAGACAAGTTCCGCTTGCAGGCGTTGGAGAACCAGCTGAGTCCACATTTCGTTTTCAACAATTTCAGCATCCTGGCCGACCTGATAGAGGTCGACCCCAAGCGGGCATCCAGCTATCTGATGAATCTCTCGAAGGTGTACCGCTACACGCTGTCGCACCTCGACCACGACACGGTGACGCTGCAAGAGGAACTAGCCTACCTCGACCGCTATATGACACTGCTCAAGCAGCGGTTTGGCGAGAGCATTCAAGTAAGGATTGCCGACGAGGTGGCCCAGTTGCAAGGCAAACTGCCACCTGCCGCCCTGCAGATGCTGATAGAGAACGCCATCAAGCACAACGAACATACGCAAACGCGCCCGCTGATCATCGACGTGACTGCCGAGGGCCAGCGCATCAGCGTAAGCAATAAGAAACAGCCCATCACTACGGAAGAGAGTACAAACTTGGGACAACATAACATCACAGAGCGCTACCGTCTGCTGACCTCGCAAAAAGTCGCTATTATCGACACGCTTGACGAGTATTGCGTGTCGATTCCATTAATTCCTATTGAACGATGAAGATACTGATTATAGAAGACGAACAGAGCAGCGCCGACCGCCTGCGAAGGATGCTCGAAGGCGAACCGATGGAGCAGCGAGAGCAGAGCGATGCTTGCATCAGCTCTGCCGAGTCGCGACAGAGGAAGACCGAAGGTCAACACGAGATTGTGGGCGTATGCGCCAGCAATGCTGAGGTGAAGGCGTTTTTTACAGATGACTCGCACAGCAATGTAGACCTCATTCTGAGTGACATCCAGCTGGGCGACGGACTCAGCTTCGAGTCTTTGCACACGATACCGACGTCTATTCCCGTCATCTTCACCACAGCCTACGACCATTATGCCGTCCAGGCCTTCCGCTTCAACAGCATCGACTATCTGCTGAAACCCATCGACGGCGAGGAACTCCACGCAGCGTTGGCGAAAGTGAAACCAACAATGGTCAATGGCCTTTCCACAACCGACGCCATCGCCCAATTGCTGGAGTCGGTGAAGAGTCAGACCATCCGCTATCGCGAACGCTTCCTCATCCCCCATCGTGTCGACGAATTCCTAATAATCCCTGTCAGCGACGTGAGTCACATTGCCATCCGCGACGGTGTGGTGCGCCTCTGTACTTTGGAAGGCAAGCGTCACACACTGAACATGACCCTCGAAGAAGTAGAGAGTCAACTTGACCCTCAGCGATTTATGCGCGTCAATCGCCAATTCATCATCAATGCCGCGGCCGTCCAGAAACTTTCCACCTATTTCCTCGGCAAAATGCGCATCCACATGACCGCCACCCCCGACGAGGAAATCATCATCAGTAAAGAAAAAGTCGCCATCGTCAAGCGATGGTTGGATTCATAGTAATCCCAACAATCAAGTGTAGTAAAAGGGATTAATCTTTCGACGAGGGTTTTCTGCCCACGCGACGTGAATCCACGTGGCGGAGCCTTTGTGCTCGTAGAGCAGTTCGTCGATGGCGGGCAGGTCTTTGAGGGCGTCGAAGAGTTTTCGCCCCCAGGACAAAAATTGGACTAAATCAATATATCACTTTTCTGCCATTAATAATATAAATCTGCTTGTTCCGTTGTAGAGAGGTTGGTATTCTCCTTCCATTCATGTCGTAAACACTCTGATTCTTAAGGGAGGGTCGCTCAAACACTTCTTCCACTTTCAGGAATCTAGGGTCAATGTCTTCAACAATAGTCCCCACACCACTCCAATCTTTATTGTTGATCTGTCTATAGGCTTCTTCGTATTTTTCTCTAAATCCAATGGGGATGTGCAACACTATCTTGTTGGATTCAATCCATTTCATTAGTCCTCCTTGAACATTTGATCTCGTTGCGTAGGAGTAAACGTCAGTAATACCTGGACAATAATTGAAATACGTACCATTGAAAGAAGTCAGGGAGGCAGGAATCGTGAGAGATGTCAAGTTCGATTTTAAGGTGAAAACACGATCGCCGTCTATTGTCTCCACACCCTCGGGAATAACATAATCGCATTTTCTTTTCCCAGTATATGCGATGATTTTCTTTCCGTCGGCGGTGAATATCGTATTGTTGTCAACATAATAATACTGGTTTTTGGGAGCAATTTCTAGATTGTCGACTTTCGCTCTCGCAAATGCATTCCCTCCTATCTGTTTAATCAATTCAGGTAAAACGATGCTTTCCAAATATCTGCACCCGAAGAATGCCATATTTCCTATTGTTGTAACAGAGGAAGGTATCGAGACTTCTAATAAACCCAAGCATGAATGGAATGCATGTTTGCCAATTCGTTTTAAATTGGAAGGGAACTTGATGGTCTGTAATGTCAAACAAGACAGTTCTTTTTTTTGATTATCCACATACCAGAAGGCACTATCTGGCAATTCGTCATTCTCCATTGATGCTTCGGAGAGATCTATGTATGACAATTGGCCTATATCCGATATGTCAGGTTGTGCAATGTCAGCGCGACTAAGTCTTTTCAGCACATCAATGTCGGCTTTGTTCAACTGTCCTGTCACTTTCAATCGGCAAGTCTTCTTCGCTTCCGCCTCACCTCCCATCGCTTCCAAAATTGTTCCAGGCTTCGACACGTGAATCTGACTAGTTTCAGCAGGCATCTCTTCAGGGCAGATGCCTATAATCATACGCATGTTATAGAGCCAATCTGTCGAACCTCGGCCAGGAGAAATCAAGTCATAATACTTGTTCTCACTGTCATTCGCATGGCCAAGGTTGAAATGCACTTTTCCATTTTCATCATATCCATCTGCCACAAAAATATGTCTGTCTCCAGAGTAGTTGTTAGCACCTACGAGTATCGGACGTCCTTCCGACAACTCGCGGTAGATAACGGTGAGCCACTCGTCCATCGTGTATCCGCCGGGCACATACCTCACTATGCGCAAATATGGATTATAACCGAAGTTCTTCTTCAAGACCGTTGAGATGTATTCTATTTGCGTAGCGGTACCCGAATCTGTGGCTTTATATTGCATCTCAAGGGCAATGCCAATGTCATACATCAATTTAGCTACCGCGTTAATCTGCTTCTGGGTGCGGTTTTCATTATTGAAATACAGTTCAATCATGTTGCCCCAGTCATAGTGGGATTCAGTGAAGTCAACATATCGACTGATCAATTCCTTCGTGACAGGATGGTCCCAATGATAAGAATTGACCCCTTTGCCACTTTCAGGCTTGTTCCAGAATTTCATGATCTGAGCCAAGGCAGTCGCACCGCATCCTGTCTTTGCTTGCTGGTCATTGACGTAGGGAAGAAAAGCATTCTCGCCACCGCCATATTGCGCCCACATAGTTGGCAGCAATGGAGAAACGCTGCTTTTAAAACCATTCTCTTGAATGATTTCCTTACCAGTTTTTCCTGACACGACGAACGGTAACATCAGGAAAATGATAAACAGCGTTAGTCTTCTAACAAGAGGCGTCTTTTGAATCATATCATTAGTTTTTTAGTTGCTTCAAATAGTTTTATGATTACACTGCAAATATACAAAGAATTTTCGAAACCTCCAAATTTCGCCCTCGCTAGCTCGTGAAAATTTGTTAATGTTTTATTTCTCCATTTCCATTGCCCAACGCTATTGCAGAGTGTCATCTTTTATTCAAGAAAAGACAACAATGTTTTTTGCTATATTAAGTGTAATGGTTACACGCGAACGAACAGATGAACAGTTTGTTCAATTGAGTGCTGCAAACTTTTATTATTATATATATGGAAGATAAGAAAGACAAGATGCCTA
>JAFZCU010000194.1 GCA_017556145.1 Prevotella sp.
ATGCGTATCCAGTTCCATACCATCAGTCGTCTTGTCAAAGGGACGGTCGAAGGCTGAGATAAAGAACACGAACACCTCGGTACCCATACCTAAGAACAGGAAGAAGTTTGCACCAGGCAGGTGAGTCAGCTTGAAGAGCGTACCTAAGATCACAATCGAGGCGCCCCAACTATAGGCATAGTTCAAGAACGTCTGTCCCGGTACACTGTCCATCCACTTCTGCAGGCGATAAACAAGATTGAATTTACTATAGGTTGTCATAAAATGTACGATTTGACGATTTACAATTTACGATTTATTTCTTGCGATTGTTTTCCCTTACCTTTTCGCTGGTAGAGTTAGCCAGACTGCGCACACAACGGAATCCGATATACGATCGCGGCTGATTCTGGTACTCCGAGGAGCGCCAGGCCGAACGGATATACGACTCCGGATCCTTCCAAGAACCACCACGTACACTTTTCTGCTTCATACGATAGGGATCCTCGATGGCGGCATTATACTTCAGCTGCGGGTTGATGTCGTTCATCGCCTCCACACCAGCCTCCGTATAAATGGTACTGGTCCATTCCGCCACATTGCCGGCCATGTCGTATAGCCCGTTGCTGTTGGCAGAATAGATACCCACTTTACTGGTAATCAGATTGCCGTCCTTAGTATAGTTTCCATCATCAGGTTTGAAGTTGGCATAGAAGCAGCCCTTGCCGCTGGCCACATCCTCATTATCCCAAGGGAACTCGTTCTGATCCTTGCCGCGCGCAGCGAACTCCCACTCAGCCTCTGTCGGCAGACGATAGCGCTGGACGAACCGGGCAGCAGCACCGAGTCCCTTCAACAGGTATTCCGTACGCCAGAAGCAGAATGCATTCGCCTGCTCCCACGTCACGCCCACCACTGGATAGTCGTTATAAGCAGGATTCGAGAAGTAATAGCGCATGTACATCTCGTTGTCGGAATTTGGGAAATCATTCACCCAACAGGTTGTGTCAGGATAAATATTCACGATATAGGTATTGAGGAAGTCCCAGGGACCCGTCAACTTACGTTCGAGCGTTTCTCTGACAATCTTACCCTCGTCGTCGATATAGGCGGTATCCTTCGAGATCCACACTTCCTCATCGGGATCCACGGCGATATCCGTGTTCAGGTTACGCTCCTCAGGATTCAGACGGTTACGGCGCAGAGCAGCTGCCGTGTAGTCATAGACCTCATAGCGATAGTTCATCTGCGAGGCATCGAGCATTTTCTCTCCCGTCACAGGGTTGGTGACGTAGAGACTCTCGATAGCGCGCTGTTCGTCCTCATTCGGCTTACGAGGCAACGGCTTCTTCCAGTTCAGATGAGGTGTGATAGGCTCACCGTTCTTGTCTTCCTCAATCTTATAGGTCTCGTCACCGCCATAATTCGGATCAGCCAGACGCTCACGGAGGATGGAGTCACGAACATAGTTGACAAACTGACGGTACTTCGAGTTGGTGACCTCGGTCTCATCCATCCAGAAACCGTCGACGGAGATATCGCGGACGGGTGTCTGCTTGCCCCAGAGGCTATCCTGTTTCTCGATACCCATCTTCAGATGACCGCGTTTGATGAGGGTCATACCATAAGGCGTTGGTTCTGCAAAAGCTCTACCGCCTGTACCAGTCACCTCTCCACCCTGTGAAGAGGCTAATTTGCTACCAAAACAACCCGATAAAAGAAACAGTAAAAAGGTAAAAAGGTAAAAAGGTAAAAACCTTCTTGCCCAACTCTTTTTACTTGTTTGAACTGTTCTTTGTTCCATATCCTATATTTTCTTTTTTCTTACCTTTTACTTTTTTACCTTTTAAAGAATCCTCACGCTCTTATGCAGGTTCTTCCCCTTCTTGAAAAGGTTCAGATCTGTCTGATAACCAACAAACAACTCGTGACTGCCATTACCAATGTTGATGGCTGTGGTGTAGACCTCGTAGCTATAGCCGAGATGGATGCCATGGAAGTTGCCACCAATCATCGCTGTCACTGAATTCATCGGACTATACGATACACCTGCGTACATCATCCTCTTGTCATGGGTGTACTTCAGGCGACCCGTCACGTCGGCACGCCACACGACGCCATCCGTGCGCCCCAAAGCAGAGGCTTGTATTGATAGAAACGGATTTCTAAGCCGAATATTGTATCCGCTGGTCAAATAAAATGTGGCAGGTACCTCTAATTCACTGGTTTCACCCAGTTCAACCGTGGGTGAATTCAAATGCAGACCCGAAATGCCGATATACCAGTTCTTGCGGGTGTAATAGAGTCCGACACCGAAGTCGATACCTATTCCCGTGACTTCCGACTTCACGATGGCAGGGTCGTTGTCGTTGTCCGGCATCTCAGCCTTCGATCCGTCAAAGGCCTCGCTCAGCATATTGCCCTCTACGCCTACACTGAGCCTGCCCCCCAAAAGTTTCATCTTCAAGGCATACTGCACACCGACACGCTTATGCGAAAAGAGTCCGATCTCATCGTTGAGCAATTGAATACCCACACCATGATAGGTGCCAAGACCATAGAAAGGCATGTCGCCTGCTGCATACATCGTCTTGGGATTATGTTCGAAACCGGCAAACTGCATCGCATAGGCCACGGCCGCGTTCAATTTGTTCTCCTTGCCTACGGCAGCGGGATTAAACGACGGTTCCATCGCCCAATAATGGGCGAAGGCCACATCCTGCTGCGCCCTCATTCCGATGGCCATCAGCAGCAACGCTGTGAAAAGAATGAAGCGTTTCACGCTATAATAACGCAAAACGCCCGCTTTTTATTGTGACATAGCCCGAAAAAGGGATGTCACGGCCAAATAAGGGAACTTACTCGTGAACGTAGAGGTTCCAGCCGAGGTAGGTGTCGATGGCCTCGTTGAGGATGTCGACGACATCAGTGCGGCACATGGCGACATGATGCTCGAAGCCGTTCTTGCAGATGTACTTCATCAGCTGCTGCAGGTTGTCGACCTTTGTCACGGCAATGCAGCCGTCCATGCCATAGGGATCATTGGTAATCTCTCCCTTGCCCAAATAAGCCTTGATGCAGCCCTTGGGGTCGTCGGTGGAGATACGGAAGAAGGTGAAGGGGCCCTCACTCACCTTGGCATAGACAGCACCGAAAGTATTGATCTTACCCAGCGTGCGTCCGAGTACACCGAGAGGACCGAGTTTCAGATCCTCATTGCCCACGAACTGACGGGGGAAGTTGCCGCAGTGGGTGCAGACACACTTGTTGCGGTCCTCGGCGAAGTTATTGTTCCAGTCGAGCAGTGCAGGTGCATTCTCAGAGGCGAGGGCAAGGGCATACATCGACACGGCGCCAGCGAGGTCGGTCTCGCAGGCAGCGGGGATGAGTTTGTCACTGAGCATCGACATGGTGATACAGGCAGCACAACCATAGTTCTGCTCCAACGAGTCCCAGCACTGGATGGCAACGGCCTGCACATCATTGGTTTCAATCCACTGTTCGACAGCCACACCGAACTTCGCCTGCAGATTGAGCTTTTCGCGGTAGGCCTCTGGCACGAGGGCGTAATTGCGGATGCGGCCGCACATCTCCTTGAACTTCAGATCGTCATCGCTGATTTTCTGGGCAGCGAAGAGAATCTCGGAGAGGTCGGCAGGCACGACTGTGATGCCAGCACGCTGCAGGAGTTTCTCGGAGGCACGACACGTATTGAAACCCAGAGGACGGGTACCAATCTGTCCGATACGGCAGTGGCGCAGGCCATTGACCACGCGGCAGATGGCGGCGAACTTCCTCAGGTCCTGTGCCAGCAGCGGACTATAGATGCTATAGGTGTGCAATGTGGTATCGGTGAAGGGGATGCCGTACTGATAGAGGTTGTTGCACACGGAGATCTTACCACAAAAGGCGTCGCGACGGGAGTCGAGGTCAACCTTGTCGTTCTCGTCATCGCAGGCCTGCACCATCACGGGCACGTTCAAGTCGGCATCGCTGATGGCATTGATGATGCCGATCTCGAAGCCGAAGTTGGGCAGTGATACCACGATACCGTCGATCTCATCGCGATGCTCACGGAATTGCTTACTGACCTTGAGACCGTCCTCGCGCGTCTCGATGCTCGAGCTACCCGTAGGCGTGGCGTCTTCAGGGAGGATGATGTATTCGTAACCTAACTCATCCATCGTCTTAAGCAGCTGCTTGCGGACATCCCTGGCGAGTTCTGAATTAAAATAGGCGCGGGTTCCGATGATCACGCCAAAACAGGTCTTACCGTTCTTCATATTCGTTATTTACAATTTGACAATTTACTATTTACAATTTGATTATTTTACCAATTGGCCGACGGCTTGACGCCAACCGTCATAGAGCTTTGGATCAGCAGGCTGGGGTTGATAGGTCATGGTGACCTTACGGAAGGCGACGACCTCATCGAAGCTCTTCCAAAGGCCGCGGGCGAAACCGTTCATGAGGACTGCACCCAACGCCGAGGCATCGTCAACCTCGGTACAGACGACGGGGGTCTGTAGCATGTCGGCCTGGAACTGCATGAGGAAGCGGTTCTTCGTGGGTCCGCCATCAGCAGCAATCTCATTAAGTCGTCCACCTGTTGCTTTGGCCATCACATCAACCAGATCCTTAATCTGATAGGCGATACTCTCAAGGGCGGCACGCAGGAAGTGGGCCTTTGTAGCAGCAAAGGTCAGTCCGAAGACCGCTCCCCTCACATGGTTCTGCCACCAGGGAGCACCGAGTCCTGCAAAAGCGGGCACGATATAGACTCCGCCATTGTCGGAAACACTTGTAGCGAGAGCTTCCATCTCTGAGGGATGACCCACGAGTTGCAGCTGGTCGGCAATCCATTTCAACGTGGCACCCGTGCTGTAGATATTACCCTCGAAACCGTAGTAGGTCTTGCCAAAAGCCGAGAAGCCCACAGAGGTCACAAGCCCCTGGGGAGCTGGCTGAGGTTCCTCACCGATGTTCACCATCACACTCGAGCCTGTGCCATAAGTCACCTTGCCGGAACCTGGCGCAAAGCACATCTGACCTGCCAGTGCGCCATGGGAGTCACCCAGCACGCCAGCAATCTGGATGGGCTCAGGGAAGAGACCTTCAACGGTGGTCTCACCATAGACTTCATCGCAGGGATGCACCTCAGGCATCATTGAGTGGGGGATGTCAAACAACTTGAGCAAGTCGTCATCCCACTGCAGTGTATGGATGTTAAACAACATGGTGCGCGAGGCATTGGTATAGTCGGTAGCATGCACCTTGCCTCCTGTCAGTTTCCAGATGAGCCAGGTCTCAATGGTACCTAACAGCAAATCGCCCCGCTCCGCCTGCTCACGGGCATCAGGAATGTGGTCGAGCAACCATTTCACACCTGATGCGGAGAAATTGGGATCGATGAGCAAACCGCTCTTCTGCATCACCATCTCTGTGGTCTGTGCATCGCATCTCAGTTGTCTGCAAAGCTCAGCCCCACGGGTATCCTGCCAGACCACAGCCCTTGCTATCGGCTTACCCGTATGCTTATGCCATACGACGGCAGTCTCGCGCTGGTTGGTGATGGCAAGGGAGAAACCGGTATTTCCGAAACTTCCGGAATATCCGGAAATAAGTTCTCTGATGGCCTCCACCATATTATTATAAATCTCCTCGGCATCGTGCTCCACCCAGCCCGTCTGCGGGTAGTACTGCTGATGGTCCACACTGGAGCGGGCCACCACATGACACTGCTCATCAAACAGCAAGGCTTTTGTTGATGATGTGCTCTGGTCAATAGCTATTATATAATTCATACAGCGGTAGCAACTATTCACTTTTCACTTACAAAGTCTACCACAGACTTCACGATGCCCTCAGCATCGAGTCCATAGTGGTGGAAAATCTCGACATTCGTGCCATGAACAACGTTCTCGTCGGGAATACCAAGGATACGTACGGGAACCGGATGCTCTGAGATGGTCTCACAGACCATGGCACCCAAGCCTCCGAACTGGGAGTGCTCCTCAACAGTTACGAAGCGGCCTGTCTCACGGGCTGCTGCCAAGATGGCTTCTGTGTCGAAGGGCTTGAGCCACGAACAGTCGAGCACACGGGCTGAGATGCCCTGCCCTTTCAGCTTCAGACCAGCCTGCCAGGCATGGTAAACGGTCTCACCTGTAGCCACAATGGTGATATCGCTGCCATCCAGAATCCGGATGGTCTTGCCCACCTCGAAGGGGAAGTCATCATTCTCATAGACATCAGGCACAGCCGCACGGCCAACACGGACATAGCAGGGTTTGTCGTAGTCGACGAGGAACTTCACAAGTTTCCTGGTGACGCGCCAATCGGATGGCAGACAGACGCTCATGCCGGGAAATGTGCGCAGGACGGCGATGTCGTGCAACGAGTGATGGGTGGCACCCAAGGCACCGTATGCCACACCACCCGAAACGCCGAGAACCGTGACGGGATTTCCGGAATAGGCCAGATCAACCTTCACCTGTTCCAGTGAACGGGCCACATAGAAACAGGCGGGACCGCAACAAAACACTTTCTTTCCAGAATGGGCCAGACCTGCCGAGATGCCCACCGCATCCTGCTCGGCGATGCCGCACTCCACAAACTGTTCAGGCAATGCGCTGGCATAGTCACCGAGGGTCACAGACCCACGGGCATCGGTGGTCACGGCGATGATATCTTTGTCTTCACGTGCCAGTTCGAGCAACGTATCAGTAAATTGTTTTCTACATGCAATCATTTCTATTTACGATTTATTTCTCCATTGTAGCAATGCGAGCCTCTATTTCAGCGACAGCGGCGAGGCATTGCTCCTCGTTGAGCACGCCATGATGCCATTTCGCAATACCTTCCATAAAACTCACGCCACGACCCTTCGTCGACTCTGATATAATAAGATGAGGTTTGCCGTTCGTATAGTCGATGGCGTGGAAGGTCTTCACAATACTGTCCATATCGTCGCCATTCATGCTGGTCACATCCCAGCCGAAAGCCGTCCAGCGATCCTTGATGGAATCGATGGGCATCACATCCTCCGTATTGCCGGAGATCTGCAGGTGGTTACGGTCGATGATGGCCACAAGATTGTCGAGATGATACTTGTTGGCAGCCATCGCAGCCTCATAGATAGAACCCTCACCCTGTTCTCCGTCGCCCATAAGGACGTAAGTCTTCCAGTCTTTTTTGTCCATCTTTGCAGCGATGGCCATACCCGTGCCGATGCTCAGACCGTGTCCCAAGGCACCGCTGTTCACCTCGATGCCAGGCACCTCGATGGTGGGATGACCACTGAGGATAGAGCCAAACCGTCCGAGGGTGTCGAGCACCTCCGGCTGGAGGAATCCCTTGGCCTCGAGGGTGACGTAGAGGGCCTCCACACAATGGCCCTTCGAAAGCACGAAACGGTCTCTGTCCCTGGCCTTGGGCTCCTGGGGATTCAGGTTTTTCATGATGTCGAAATAGAGGGCGGTCATCACGTTCAGACACGACAGGTCGCCCCCGATGTGACCGGCCTTGGCCCTATAGACGACTTCGACGAGTCGTTTGCGGTTCTGCTCCGCTAAAAGTGTCAGTTCTTTAATTGTCATAGTGAGTTACATCAGTTTCCCCTGCGCTGCAAGGGTGTCGTAGTTGTTGTTCAGATTGCGCCAGTCCACCTTCGAACGGGTGGGAATGGCATTGATATATTTCTCGATGTTTGTATAACCGTCGCCATTGCAGTCCTTCACGGCATCGCCGGGGTCGTTGGGATTCAGACCGTTGGCCGTCTCCCATGCATCGGGCATACCATCATTATCACTGTCTTTATAGGGTTCCCAAGTCTTGTACTCAGGATAGCCGCCCATCTGACGGGGGTCAGTGATGACACCCTGCTTGTAGGAATCCTGCGACAGACGACGGTACTTGAAGAAGCCCTGCTCGTTCTGCGACTTCTCATGCAAACCCCACATATCACCAAAGGGATTCTGTTTTATACCTGTCTTTTTCTCGATTTTGGCAAGTTCTTTCTCATAGTCCCTGACATAGTAGGCCTGACCGGTGCGAACCTCCTCGCAGATGCGCTGGTCGACGATATCACGGCAGGGCACAGTGGCTCCCGCATTCGAGAGAACCCAGTCGAAGGCCTTTTCAGCTCCCATGATGGTGACGAAAGGCATCTCGAACGGCTCGTCAGAGCGCATCAGTGCCAACTCCGTCTCGTCCATCTCACCATCCTTATCAGCAGTCTGGATACCACCGTTCCAATTATCCTTGGTGACCTCAGGATAGCCCTCCATCACATTGCCCGCAGCATAGACACGACCGAACTGCTTGAAGGGGAAAAGCCCCTCTGAGCGGCTCTCGCTCTTGGTGATACGATGCCCGATGGGGGTGTCCTTGGGTGTCAGAGGACCAGGCTTATAGTAGTTGTTGATGAAGTTGAACATCGATTTGTACTCACCACCGTCGGCTGTGCGATGCACCCAGTTGTAGACGACATTATTGACGAAGTTGAACACACCTGCCCATCCCACACTCGGGTTTCGACCCGTGTTGTCGGCCCAGAGATTACGCATAAACGTGGTGTTCTCGCCACCAATGGTCGAGCCAAAGGCATGGTTCCACGTGTCGAGGGCCTTCGCTGAGATGGTGTTCTGGATGGTCACATTCACCGTGGGCTTCTTCTCCTTGGGCTTGCCGTTGTTCATATCGAACATGTGACGGTAGAAGGAAATATTCTCGTCGAGTCCCCACTCACACGAGCAGTGGTCGATCATGATATTGCCAACAGGGTTACCACCAAAACTGTCTTCACGGTTCATCACATTAGTCTCGCCGCGACGGAAACGCATGTGGCGCACGATGACATCATGGGTATCCACCTGGAACGACTCACCTGCGATACAGACACCCTCGCCAGGTGCCGTCTGTCCGGCGATGGTGACGTACGGAGCACGCACGTAAATGGGTGATTTCAGACGGATGATGCCGGAAACATTGAACACGATGATACGGGCACCACCTTGTTCACACGCCCATCGGAAAGAACCGGGACCATCGTCGTTGAGGTTGGTCACGGTAAGCACCTTACCCCCACGGCCACCAAAGGAGAACATGCCACCACCTTCCGCACCCGGGAAGGCTGGGATCTTGGCCTGTCGCAGGTCGTAGGGCATACCGGCCCAAGGCACGAAGGGACGGCCTTCCTTGGCTTCCTTCACCACGATGGGGAAAGCCACTGCCCAGGCAGAATCGCTATGAGCAGTCCATTGTGTCTTCTGTTCCTCGATGAGTTTCTTCGCCTCGTCCGTGAGTTGAGGATACTGTGCAAAAGCGGTTGTCGCTGTCAGCAACAACGAGCACGATAACACTAATAATTTCTTCATCTTTCCTAAACGCGTTTATTATCTCCTAATTATCAATTATCAATTGTCAATTATCCATTATTAAGACCCGTCGGAAAGGCGTTTGTACTCATACCCCACAGACGAAAAAACCGCCCCAACAGAATTGGAGCGGCCTCTTGAGACGGTATCGTTGAAAATCAGTTTTTCCTAAACCAGATGGGATCACCTGCCGTAGCATCGTTCTGAGTGAAGTCACCATTGGCAGCATCGGCAAAATTCACAACAACGGCCTTGCTGTTCCTTACAGGTTCTTCTTCATCGCCAGTAGACTCGTCTGCGCTGGTATCTGCACCATCGAAGTTAAAGACATTGCCAGAGATGTCCCAGATGGGATTCGTACCACTCTGTCCCTGGTTGATACCCTTGACGACCTGGCCAGACTTGCCGCAATTCACGAAGATACAGTCTTTCATGGTGTAGGCAAAGAACTTCTGGTTAGCCTGACGATGCGTGAAGAAATTCTTACTCTTGGCCAGGTTGTAGAACGTGGATTTCTCTAAATTGAACTCCTGAATGGTTTCTGCAGTGTACTCAGTACCTTTCTGTCCTCCCTGTGAATGATACAGCGACTTCGAAGTAGGCTCAGCCGACCAGATGGTAGAATTCACGATGTTGAACTGAACTGCCACACTACCCTTCGAATAGTCGAACATGAAGGTATCAGCTCCCAGCTGCATACGACAGTTTTCAATATTCAACATGAAATAATATTTCTTACAACCTGTGGCGGTAAGGGGTTTCTTCATATTAGTGATGTCAACATTGATGAAGAACAAAGAAGCAAATTCCCACTCTTCAGGTTCGTCAACACCTAATGTCACTAACGGCTGAGTCTGGTCTGAAGCATCGATGATCACATTCTCAAGCGTAATACCACTACCGTTGCAAATAAACCTACCCTGCTCACCGACCTTGATCTTGGCTGGATTAGCGGCATCACCCTTAATAGTCATTGGAGCGTTTAACTCGATGACTTCGTTCATGGTCAGGGAAACACCTGCCGGAAGCGTCAACGAGAGATAGCTCCCAACCTCAGTGTGATTGGCAATAGCCGTCGACAGGTCATCGCCATCAAAAATGTCGGAAACAGGAAGATCCTCAGAAGAACAAGATGTCAAAGCCATTGCGAAAGCCATCACAACAGCACCGAAAAGATAATTCAATTTCTTCATAATTCGCGTTGTTTAAATTATATTTTAGCAGTTTGGGGTCAAAGGTAGGCATTATTTTTGAAACTCGCAAGTTTTTTCCAAAAAAAATGCGCCTATGGCTCCATTTTATTTATCATCAGGCACTTACACAAGCCAACCTCATACGTGTACATTATTAAAAGAAATGATTACAAAACCATGTTTCCTACGTCTTTGTTATAAATAGACTGACGACATGAGCAAGAAAATTGCCTTAGCATACATCCTTCTGTGGTGCGCGACCCTGCTGCAAGGACAGGACATCTATGTGTCCACCTCCTTCCATGAGCCTGCTACAGAAGGACTGCGGTTCATCTATAGCCACGACGGCATCCGGTGGGACTCCATCCAAGGGGTGTTCCTCCGTCCTGAGGTGGGTGTGCAGAAGGTGATGCGCGATCCTTCGATTGTAAAAGGTCCTGACGGCACCTTCCATCTCGTCTGGACCAGCAGCTGGCGGGGAGACCAGGGCTTCGGCTACAGCTCGTCGAAGGATCTGATACACTGGACGCCCCAGCGCTTCATCGCCACAGGGATGGACACAGCCACTGTCAACACTTGGGCACCGGAGCTGTTCTATGATGAAGTAAAACGTCAATTTCTGGTCATTTGGGCCTCCTGCGTGCCGGGCAGGTTTCCAGACAATCAGGAAGACCACAAGAACAACCACCGTCTGTATTATCTCACAACAAAGGACTTCAAGACCTTCTCGAAACCGCAGCTCTTCTACGACCCCGGTTTCTCTACCATCGATGCCACACTCGTGAAACGTGGGACAAAAGACTATGTGATGGTGGTGAAAGACAACTCCCGTCCGATGCGGAATCTCAAGGTGGCGTTTGCCAAGTCGCCCTACGGCCCTTGGAGTCCAGCTTCCGAGCCCTTCACAGAACAGTTTACCGAAGGACCATCCACCGCGAAGGTAGGCGATTGGTATTACATCTATTACGACTCATACCAGCAGAAGATCTACGGGACCCACCGCACGAAGGACTTCAAGACTTTCCAGAACCAGACGGGAACAGTCAGTTTCCCCGAGGGCCATAAGCACGGTACGGTATTCATGGCTGATGAGCAGCTGGTGGAAGGTCTGATCAAGTACAATCGTGACGTGGTACATTACAGCGGCAAGACCATTGCCCGATCCGAGCGACACGATGGCGGACTGAAACCCGTGGTGGGTGTGCATACTATTCAGACGATGCGTGGCGGGAAGCCTTGGACTTATAACCATCAACCGATGATGGCCTACTGTTTTGGAAAGTTCTGGATGCACTATCTGACGGATCCCCGCCATGAGCATGAGGCACCGGGCAAAACCATGCTGCAGACCTCGGAGGATGGATATACCTGGACTGAGCCTGTGGAACTTTTTCCAGAATATCCGGTGCCTGAGGGTTGGACGAAGGAAGGAAAGGATTTCCCCGCTGCCCATAACCTGAAGGCGGTGATGCACCAAAGGGTTGGATGGTTCGTCTATAGAAGTGAAAAAGGAAAAGTGAAAAGCGAGAGGTTGATTGCGACGGGTAACTATGGCATCTGTCTGACGATGAAGGACGATCCCAACGACGGCAACGGCATCGGACGTGTGGTACGCGAGGTGAAAGCCGATGGCAGTTTCGGACCAATCTATTTCGTCTATTACAATCACAACTTCAGCGAGAAGAATACCATCTATCCTTATTATAAGCGGTCAAAGGACAAAGCCTTTGTCGCTGCCGTCGACGCGATGATTGCAGACCCCATGCAACGGATGCAATGGGTGGAGGAGGCTGACCGTGATGAGAAGCTCATCCCGCTGAACAAGCCTTATAAAGCCTTCAGTGGCTATACCCTGCCCGATGGGAGGAAGGTGGCGCTGTGGAAGCATGCCGTGACGAGTCTCTCGGCAGATGGCGGTAACACCTGGCGACTGGTCGACGTGAACGGCAAGTTAGGTTGCGACCGTGCACCAGGCTTTGTCAACTCAAACGCGAAGATCTGGGGACAACGGCTCTCCGACGGCACCTATGCCACAGTCTATAACCCGTCAGAATACCGTTGGCCGCTCGCCATCTCTCTCAGTCAGGACGGACTCGATTATACAACGCTATCGTTAGTGAATGGCGAGGTGACGCCCCTGAGACACGGGGGACAATATAAGAGCTATGGCCCACAATACGTCAGAGGCATAGAGAATAATGAAATCTCTCACCTCTTAGAAGACCTTTGGGTAACCTATTCGAACAACAAGGAGGATATATGGGTCAGCCGCATCCCTGTGCCCGTCCGTCTGAACGCCACCACGCATGCCGAGGCTTTTCCCAAGACAGGAACACTGGCAGATCTGACAGACTGGAACCTGTATGTCCCCCGCCTATGTCCTGTGACACTGAAAGACGGTGTGCTGACCCTCTCCGATAGCGATCCTTACGACTATGCAAAGGTGGAGCGTATCATCCCCAATACCAAGGAACTCGAGGTGGAGTTTGATTTGAGCGCTGCCCAGACCACCCATGGCGAACTGGACATCGAATTCCTCAACGATGCAGGAACCGTCGGTTCACGTATCGTTGTCGACTCCACTGGTACCATGCGCGTCAAGGGTGGCGCCCGATTCGGTACTCTACTGAAGCAATACGAGGCCGGCCCCACTTATCACATCAAGGCCGTTCTCTCTACCTCGTTACATCGCGCCACCTATTATCTGAATGGCAAGAAAGCCTGTGAGCGCCAATTCGATACGCCCGTCGAGAGCATCTCCCGCATTGTCTTCCGCACAGGACCGCTCTTCGACAAGCCTGATATCAACACCCCCGCTGATCAGGACTTCGACATGCCCTTAGCCGATGCCTTGTCCCGTATGGCGACGTGGCACGTCGCCCGCATCATCTCCCGTTCTGTAGACGGCTGTGCCACAGCCGTTCTCCATTACGACGACTTCGCCCATTATGCGGAACATTTCAATACCATGGAGGATGAAAACATCATCACTACCATCCCCAATGCCGCCTCGTCAGCGTGGATGCGCGAGAACATCCCCCTCTTCGACTGTCCGCAGGAGAACTTCCGCGAGCTATACTATTACCGTTGGTGGACCCTCCGAAAGCACATCAAACGAACCCCTGTAGGCTACGGCATGACAGAGTTCTTGGTAGATCGTTCCTATGCCGACCGCTATAACCTCATTGCCTGCGCCATCGGGCACCATATCATGGAGAGCCGTTGGCTGCGCGACACCACCTATCTGCATCAGATCCTCCGCACGTGGTACTTCGGTAACGACGGCCAGGCGATGACGAAGATGAACAAGTTCTCGTCGTGGAATCCCTATGCCGCGCTGGAGATGTGGAAGGTACAGGGTGACACCACTTTCCTCCTCTCACTGAAGCCCCGCCTCGAAGAGGAATATGAACGTTGGGAGCAGACGAACCGTCTGCCCTCAGGTCTCTACTGGCAAGGCGACGTGCAGGACGGTATGGAAGAGAGCATCAGCGGCGGACGCAAGAAACAATACGCCCGTCCCACCATCAACAGCTATATGTACGGCAACGCCGAGGCCCTCGCCTGGATGAACAACTTAGAGTACGATGTCGAAAAGACCCGCCTTTACAAGGAAAAGGCCGACACACTGCGGCACCTGATATGTGAACACCTCTGGAACCCCGACCACCTGTTCTTTGAGACCCGTCGGGGTGATGTCAAAGATACGCTGGCACAGGTGCGCGAGGCCATCGGCTACCTGCCTTGGTATTTCAACATGTTCACTTTACCCTCGGAATACGATGTGGTATGGCAGCAGCTCCTCGACGAACAAGGATTCTCCGCTCCCTATGGTCTGACCACTGCCGAGCGCCGTCATCCAGCGTTCCGCAGTCATGGCGTCGGCACTTGCGAATGGGATGGTGCCATCTGGCCCTTCGCCACCTCGCAGACCCTCACGGCCCTCGCCAATTATCTGAATAATCAGAATAATCTGAGTAATCTGAGTATTCAGAAAGATCTGGAAAATGCTTTCTTCCACCAGATGGAGCTTTATGTCGAGAGTCAGCACCATCGCGGACGCCCCTATATCGGTGAATACCTCGACGAGACCACCGGTGCCTGGCTCATGGGCGACCGTGAGCGCAGCCGCTACTATAACCACTCCACCTTCAACGACCTGATGATTACCGGCATCTGCGGCCTCCGTCCCCAGATCGACGGCAGCATCGTCATCAACCCGCTCCTGCCTCACGACCAGTGGGACTACTTCTGCCTCGACGGCGTCAGCTATCGTGGTCACGTGCTTACCATCATCTGGGACAAGGACGGCCAGCGTTACCATCAAGGCACAGGCCTCACCCTCATGGTCGACGGGACACCCGTCGCCAATCGCAAAGATATCGGAGTATTAATTTATCATACATAAAAAGATAATGTATAGAATGAGACTAATTGGTGTACTATTCGCTTTTAGCTTTTCACTATTCTCAAGTGAAGCGCAGACATACGAGACGCAGTATCGCAGACCTGTGAGTGAGGTGATGAACGATGTCGCCAAACGGTTTAACGTCAAGTTCAAGTTTGATGCCAATGTCGATACGGCAGGCGTCATGCTGACCTATGCCGACTTCCGCATCCGGCCCTATTCTTTGGAACAGACACTCGACAACATCTGCAAGCATTTCGACTGGAACTGGTGGAAGCAGAGCGGCAACACCTATAAGATCAAGCTCTACGAATATCCGCGTCGTCATGAGGATGAGGGCCGGCAGATGCTCGACTACCTTGCAGCGAAATACCACAACGCCCAGGAATGGGAAGCCCGTCGGGCGATATTAAAGAAAGAGGTACGCGAGCGACTCCAGATCGATGTCTTCCTCGACTCCTGCGTGAAGGATGCGAAACCCATCCTCTCGAAAGTGCGCAAGCACGATGGCTATACCACCCAGAACATCTGTATCGAGCTCACCCCAGGCCAGCATGTCTTCGGCACCATCTATTCCCCCATCAAGAAAAAGAGAAACCTCTCACCTCTTACCTCTCACCTCTCACCTCTAATCATCTGTCCTGACGGTCACTGGCCCTCGCGCTATCGTGACGACGAGCAGCAGCGTCTCGCCACGTTGGCCAGGATGGGAGCCGTCTGTGTCGACTTCGACCTCTATGGCTACAGTCAGTCGGCAGCCGAGGTAGGCGACCATCATTCCGCCCGTGCCCATATTTTCCAGGCAGCCTGTGGTCTGAAACTGCTCGACTATATGCTGACCAGTCGCAAGGATATCGACCCCACGCGGGTAGCGGCCAATGGCGGCAGTGGCGGCGGTACCCATACCGTGTTGCTGGCACTCCTCGACGACCGTATCACAGCCTCAGCACCTGTGGTACATGTCGCCTCGCATTTCGACGGGGGCTGTCCCTGTGAGAGCGGCATGCCGGTGCAGTTGGCTGGCGACGGCACCTGTGAGGCAGAACTCGCCGCCATCATCGCACCCAAACCGCTGTTGCTGGTGAGCGACGGGGGCGACTGGACCTCGTCGAACCCCACACTCGAATATCCGTTCATCCAGCGCATCTTCGGTTTCTACGATGCCAAGGACAACGTCCGTAATATCCACCTGCCCGACGAGCGTCACGACTTCGGTCCCAACAAACGTCAGGCGGTCTATGATTTCTTTGCCGATGTCTTCGCCCTCGACAGAAGCATGATCGATGAACAAAAAGTGACGATAGAGCCCGAAGCAGTTCTCAAATCAATATTGAAATGAAACGATTCCTCCTCATCGCCCTCTTATTATGCATTGCGCATGATGCATTATGCATTGACTACCGGCTGTGGTACGACAAGCCCGCCATGACCTGGACCCAGGCGTTGCCCGTCGGCAATGGCGTCATCGGAGGAATGGTCTTCGGCACACCCGCTACGGAACATATCCAGCTCAACGAGGAAACCCTCTGGGCAGGACAGCCAAACCAGGTGCTCCATCCTGAGGCGAAATCATATTTGCCCCAGGTGCGCCAGCTCATCTTCGAGGGGAAATACAAAGAAGCCGAGACCTTAGCCAATGAGAAAGTGATGCCCGTAGGCGCTGGTAAGAACATGGGTATGCCCTATCAGCCTTTCGGTGATTTGTATCTCTCGATGCCCGGTCATGCTGCCTACACCCACTACGAACGCCTGCTGGATCTCGACAATGCCCGTGTGCTGGTACACTATGAGGTGGATGGCGTGCGCTATGAACGCGAGGTCATCACCCCATTGGGAGGCCACCCCGTCATCGCCATCCGTCTGACTGCCAGTGAGAAAGGTAAGATTACCTTCACCGCCAACATGACCTCGCCCCACGAGAATGTGCTCATGGGAAGTGAAGCTTTAAAATTGGAAAGTGAGACCATTGCGACCGCATACCTGCATGGGGTCTCCTCGAAGCACGAGAGTCTGAAAGGCAAGGTACGCTTTCAGGGACGCATGGCCGTGCAGACCGTTGGCGGAAAGACCGCTTGCAACGATGGTGTGATCAGTGTGACCGATGCCGACGAGGCGACCCTCTATCTCACCATCGGCACCAACGTGAAAAGTTACAAGGACATCTCTGGTGACGAGGTGGCGCAATCGCAGAAACGTCTGCAAGAGGCCATGGCCCTTGGTTACGAGGCATTAAAGGCCCTCCATGAGAAGACCTATCACGACTATTATGACCGTGTGAGCCTCGACCTGGGCGAAGATCGCTATCCCCACGTCCCTACCGACCAGCGCATCAGTCATTTCTCTCACCGCTCCGACAACCACCTCGTCGCCACCTATTTCCAGTTCGGCCGTTACCTGCTGATTGCCTCCTCGCAGCCCGGCAACACCAACCCTGCGAATCTTCAAGGCATCTGGAACGATAAGCTCTTTCCTTCGTGGGACTCGAAATTCACCACGAATATCAATCTTGAGATGAACTATTGGCCCTCGGAGGTCTGCAACCTCACGGAGATGAACGAACCGCTGTTCAAACTCATCCGCGAGGTTGCCGAGACAGGTCGCGAGACCGCCCGTGACATGTATGGTGCCGACGGTTGGGTGCTGCACCATAACACCGACCAATGGCGCATCACGGGACCCGTAGACCACGCGCAGACAGGTCTTTGGCCCATGGGCGCTGCCTGGCTCTGTCGTCATCTGTGGGAGCATTATCTCTTCACAGGCGACAAGGCTTTCCTGCGTGAGGCCTTCCCCATCATGCTTGATGCCGCCCGTTTCTATACCCAGACCCTTGTGAAACATCCCTCGCTCCCCTATCTCGTTATCTGTCCGGGCGAGTCGCCGGAACATGGTGGCAAGGGCCGGCCCACCGCCCTCGATGCAGGTGTCACGATGGATAACCAGCTCCTCACCGAGCTTTACACCAATGTCCTCGCTGCCGCCAAGGTTCTGAATACTCCGAGTAATCAGAATACTCAGAGTAATCAGAATAATCCGATTACTCCGATTACTCCGACCATCCTCGACACCCTCCGCTCCCAGCTTGTACAACTACCGCCTATGCAGATCGGCCGCTGGGGACAGCTCCAGGAATGGCTCGACGACCTCGACGATCCCAACGACGACCATCGGCATTTCTCCCACCTCTACGGTCTCTATCCCTCGAACCAGATATCCCCCTACCGCACCCCCGACCTCTGGCAGGCTGCCAAGGTCTCGCTCAACGCCCGTGGCGATGTGTCCACAGGCTGGAGCATGGGCTGGAAGGTCTGCTCCTGGGCCCGACTCTTAGACGGCAACCACGCCTACAAACTCATTCAGGACCAGCTGACGCTTACGGCCGACACCTTCCTGATCTTCGGCACCGTCAAGCAGACGGGTGGCACCTATCCCAACATGTTCGATGCCCATCCGCCTTTCCAGATCGATGGTAACTTTGGCTGTACGGCAGGCATTGCCGAGATGCTCCTGCAGAGCCACGACGGTTTCCTCTATCTGCTACCTGCACTGCCGGATGTCTGGCAAGAGGGCGCTGTCAAAGGTCTCAAGGCTCGTGGTGGCTTCGAGGTGGACCTCACTTGGAAGGACGGTCGGCTCTCGCAGGCTGTCATCCGGTCAGACAATGGCGGAACCTGTCGTCTGCGTTCCCTCGTGCCCTTAAAGGGCAAGGGACTGAAGGCGGTCAAGGACCCCACCCCCAATCCGGCCCTTCAGAAGACCTGGCTCTACGAACTCCGTACAAAGGCTGGCGGTGAGATAAAGGTGGAAAGGTAAATAAAAAGGTAAAAAAGAATATGAGAAAGAAAATGATGCTGATAGCCCTGTTGACGATGGTGACCACCATCGTGTGGGCAGACCAGAAGCCATGGGACAACGGACGACTGAAAGTCTCCGACAACCAACGTTTCCTGATGCACGAGAACGGGACGCCTTTCTTCTGGCAGGGTGAGACGGGGTGGCTGTTGCCCGAGCGCTTGGACCGTGCCGAGGCGGAGTGGTACCTGCAGCGTTGTCGGGAGGAGGGCTATAACGTGGTACAGATACAGGTCATCGATGCCGTACCCGCCATCAACATCTACGGCCAGCCCTCGCACATTAATGGCTGGGACATGGAGGCCTTTGCATCCGGCAAGTCCGGTTTATCCAGAATATCCGGCACCTACACCTATTGGGACCACCTCGACTACATCATCGACCTGGCACGGCAGAATGGCATCTATATCGGCATGGTATGCATCTGGGGCGGACTGGTGAAGGACGGCAAACTGAGTGTCGACGAGGCCAAAGAATACGGCACCTTCCTCGCCAACCGTTACAAGGACAAGCCCAACATCATCTGGTTCATGGGCGGCGACATCCAGGGCGACATCAAGCCCGAGGTATGGAATGCCCTCGCCACCAGTATCAAGGCCATCGACCATAACCACCTGATGACCTATCACCCCCGAGGTCGCTATACCTCTGCCAAATGGTGGAGCAAGGCCCCTTGGATGGATTTCCACACCTTCCAGAGCGGTCACCGCAGATACGGCCAGCGCATGGGCAATGCCGACTACCCCATCCCCGACAATACCGAGGAGGACAATTGGATGTATGTCGACTCCACCTGGGCCTACAAACCCATCAAACCCGTGCTCGATGCCGAGCCCTCCTACGAAGATATCCCCATGGGACTGCACGACAAGACCGAACCCCACTGGCAGGCCTGCGACGTGCGGCGTTATGCCTATTGGAGCGTGTTTGCCGGCAGTTGCGGCCATACCTACGGCCATAATGCCATCATGCAGATGCTGAAGCCCGGCTATCCCACGAGCTATGGCGATGCCGGCGACGTGAAGACCTGGTACCAGGCCCTCAACGACCCCGGTTTCCAGCAGATGAAGTTCCTCCGTCAGCTGATCCTCTCGTTCCCCTATTTCGAGCGCATACCCGATCAGAGCATCATCCAGGACAACGGCTCGCAATACGACCGTCTGATAGCCACACGCGGCAACGACTATCTGCTGGTCTACAACTACACGAGTCGTGACATGAAGCTCGACCTCCGGAAGATCAGCGGCGCAAAGAAGAATGTCTGGTGGATGAATGCCGGCACAGGCATCCTGCGCTACTTGGGCGAATACGACTCGAAGGTGCTCACCTTCCGTCATCACAAGAAAGGCTTCGGTATTGAAAGGCTACGGGTAGGCGACGGTACGTCGGGAATGGATGGGGTGCTCATCGCCATCGACGCCCAGAAAGACTATCTGCAGAAAGACCAGGTGAGGATTGCCAACAGGACACTGGGAGGCAAAGCCCGCGACCTGAATGAATAAAGATCGGATGACTCAGAATACTCAGATTACTCGGAATACTCGGATTACTCAGATTACTCGGAATACTCAGATGAAGAAAATAATCATATTAATGGTGCTGGCGGTGGTGAGTTCGGCCGCCTTTGCTGCAAAGAAAAAAGTTGCAGCCCCTGCCATCATCGTCACAGACCTCCGGACGGAGCGGCTGGTGAATCCCATGAGTCTCGATACCCCCACGCCACGACTTGGCTGGCGCATCGAGGCATCGGTGAACGACGTAGAGCAGATGGGTTACCACATCATCGTGGCCTCAACCCGCGAGAAGGCAGAGGCGCTGGAGGGCGACCTCTGGGAGGAGATCAAAGAACGGAGCAGTGAGAGCCATCCGAGCTTGATCGAAGATGGCCGAGTCGTGACGGACGAAGACGAAGTCAACGTCAGCAGAATTAATGAGCCGAATAACGGTAGCCGTTCGCAGTGGATACCCTACGAGGGCAAGCCGCTCAAGTGCAACACCCGCTGCTACTGGCGCGTGAAGGTCACCACCACCCAGGGTGAGAGCGACTGGAGCGACATGGCGATGTGGAACGTGGGTCTGCTGACAGAGAGTGACTGGAGCGGCTATTGGATGGGCTTGGAAAGTCTGTTGCCAGGCGAGGAACGAGGCATGCACACACGCATGGCAGCCCGTTATCTGCGCAAGGAATTCCAGTTAAAGGACAAGGGGGTGAAACGAGCCACAGCCTATGTTGCCGGCCTCGGACTGCATGAGTTCTATGTCAACGGACAGCGCATGGGCGATGGTGTGTTACAACCTGTTCCCTCCGACTACCGCAAGACCATCTATTACAACGCCTACGATGTCACCGAGAGCATTGAAAACTACCCCCTCGTCTGTGAAGGAACGGCAAAGTGTATCTGCCTCGGCATCGTTTTGGGCAACGGCCGTCTCTTCCCCATGCAGCAGCACAAACCCTATAAGATTCACACCTTCGGTTTCCCCAAGTGTCGCATCAATGTCATCGTGGAATATACAGACGGAACCACCCAACGCCTGCAGACGGACGATAAGGGTTGGAAGGTAACGGCCAATGGTCCGATTCGTGCCAACAACGAATACGATGGTGAGGAATACGATGCCCGTATGGAAATGCAGGGCTGGAGCGAAGTAGGCTTCGACGATTCAAAATGGCAAAAAGCGGAGCGTACGGACATCCCCCAGGCCTACCTCCGTGCGCAGATGATGCCTGGCATGAAGGTCCTCAAACAACTCAAACCGCTGTCCGTAAAAGGAAACGTTGTCGATATCGGTCAGAATATGGCCGGTTGGCTGAAGATCAAGGTACGTGGTCAGAAGGGCGATACCATTCGCATTGTCTATGCAGAAAGACTCAACGCTGACGGCACCCTCTATCGCGACAATCTGCGCAATGCCCGTTCTACCGACATCTATGTCTGCAATGGTGACGAGGGCAAGGAGGGCCGCTGGTGGCATCCCACCTTCGTCTACCACGGCTTCCGCTACGTGGAGGTCACAGGGCTGAAAGAAGCAAAAATCAGCGATTTCATCGGTGAAGTCGTCAGCGACGAGATGGAAGAGACAGGCCACTTCGTCTCAAACAATCCTATATTAAATAAGGTATATCAGAATGCCTGTTGGGGCATCCTCTCCAACTACAAGGGCATGCCCATCGACTGTCCGCAGCGCGATGAGCGCCAGCCGTGGTTAGGTGACCGCACCCGTGGCTGTTTTGGCGAGGCCTTCCTCTTCGACAACCACAATCTCTATGCCAAGTGGGCACGCGATATTACCGAGGCCCAGCGTACAGACGGTTGCATTCCCGACGTCGCCCCCGCCTTCTGGAACTACTACAGCGACGATGTGGCGTGGGCGGCAGCACTGCCCATGTCACTTGCGATGCTCATCGGTCATTATGGCGACGATGCCCCCTTGCGGAACTACTATCCGCATGTGAAACACTGGTTGGAGCATCTGAAGTCGCAGTACCAGAAGAACGGCCTCATCTATTGCGGGAAATACGGTGACTGGTGCGTACCGCCTGAGCGTGAGGAGCTCATCCATAGTGAAGACCCTGCCCGCAAGACCGATGTCACACTTATCTCCTCAGCCTATTATTTCTATATCTGCAGAATGATGGCAGGCTATGCCCAGATACAGAAGCTGGATGAGGATGCGAAATGGTTTGAGAAAGAGGCCGCAGAAACGAAAGAAGCCTTCAACCGCCAGTTCCTCACCATAAAGAAAGGTACGGCTACCGTCCCCGATCATGTCCTCTATCCCGACAGCGTATACTATGGCAACAATACTGTCACAGCCAATGTGCTGCCCTATTACTTCGGCATGATCGATGATCCATACGTCAGCAAGCAGGTGGAGAAACAGATTATAAAGGCTATCACCGACCAGAACCTCGGCACGGTCACCTGTGGGGTTATCGGCATCGGGTGGTTGATGCATGCCCTCACCAAGATGGGACGCACAGATTTAGCCTGGCTTCTGGCCACCAACAAGAAATACCCCTCGTGGGGCTATATGGCAGAACACGGTGCCACCACCATCTGGGAACTGTGGAACGGCGACACCGCCTCGCCCGAGATGAACAGCGGCAACCACGTGATGCTGCTGGGCGACCTGCTCTCGTGGCTCTATGAAGACATTGCAGGTATCGGTGCTGCCGATGTCGGGTTCAAGCATATTGCGATGAAACCTGACTTTTCTGTCGATGAAATCGACCAAATTGATGCCAGCTACAACGGCATCTACGGCCAGATTGTGAGCCGTTGGAAGAAGGAGCACGGACGACTCTACTGGCACGTGGAGATACCTGCCAACACCCAGGCGACGCTCTGTCTTCCCAATGATGAAACCTTGGAATTGAGCTCGGGCACTTACGACATTGAACGTAACCTGCCTCAACGCAGCCTAGAGGTGGTCTGCGACGAGTTCCTCTACAAACAGGCCGACTTTCCCGAATGCCACTCTGCCAGCATCGTCGAAACGAAGAAGGGCGACCTCGTGGCCACCTACTTTGGTGGTACGAAGGAGCGCAACCCCGATGTCTGCATCTGGGTGAGCCGCAAACCGAAGGGCGCGAAGGACTGGACAGCGCCAGTAAAAGTGGCTGATGGTGTGGGCATTATCAACGGAAATGAGCTCAGCAGCGAACCAGGTCAGCGCGAGGCTTGTTGGAACCCCGTCCTGTTCGAGACACCGCAGGGCGAATTACAGCTCTATTTCAAGATCGGACCCAATGTGGCAGGCTGGAAGGGCTGGCGCGTCATTTCCAAGGATGGCGGCAAGACCTGGAGCAAGCGAATGAAACTGCCCGACGATATCTATGGTCCCATCAAGAACAAGCCCATCCTGAACAAAGGTCGCCTGATTGCGCCCACGAGCGATGAGCGTGACGGGTGGAAAATCTATTTCGAGCTCTCCGATGATATGGGTAAGACCTGGCGGCGCACCGCCTTCGTCGAGGCTGATGCCGGTGTGAAGGCCATCCAGCCCACCATCATCCAATTGCCGGACGGCCGTCTGGAGGCACTTTGTCGCACGCGCAGTCGCCATATAGGCGTCACCTACAGCAGCGATAACGGCGAGACGTGGAGCAAACTCGCGCTCATCGATACCCCCAACAACAACAGTGGCATCGATGCGGTCACCCTGCAGGATGGCACCTTCGCCATGGTCTGTAACGACTGGCCCATCGAACCCACGAAGGAGAAGGGTGCCCGCACGCCCCTCTCCATCCTCCGCAGCACGGATGGCATCCATTGGAACCATTGGATCACCCTCGAGGACTCGCCCATCCTGCAGTACTCCTACCCCTCGATCATCCAATCGCGCGACGGCCGTCTCCATGTGGTCTACACCTGGCGCCGCCAACGCATCAAACACGTGGAGATAAAGGTAAAAGAATAAAAAGGTAAAAAAGTAAAAAAGTAAATAGAATATGGAAAGGAAAATCATGAAACGTGTGAAAAGGTTGGTAATGGTAATTGGTGTTTTACCTTTTTACCTTTTTACCTTTTTACCTTTACAGGCTATGCCCACGTCAGTGGCAGGGTTCTACCCTCTGGCGGGCAGTGGCCGTATCGTGTATAACTTCAACGAAGGCTGGCGCTTCCTGTTGGGCGATGCCCAGGGGGCAGAAGCCACGGCCTTCGACGACAGCAAGTGGGAGGTGGTCTGTGCCCCGCACATCGACCGCTTGGAGCCTTCCGAGGCCAGTGGCGGCCGGAATTACCAGGGTGTCTGCTGGTACCGTAAGCACTTCACCGTACCTGAGGACATGGCCGGCAAACAGGTGCTCGTCCACTTCGAGGCCATCATGGGCAAGCAGTGGGTCTATGTCAACGGCCGACTCGTCAAAGAACACTTAGGCGGCTATCTGCCCATCACCATCGATCTCTCCGCAGAGGGCGTGAAGGCGGGCGACCAATGTCTCATTGCCGTGAAGGCCGACAACAGCGACGACAAGGACTATCCCCCCGGTAAGCCGCAGAACCAGCTCGACTTTGCCTATCATGGCGGCATGTACCGTGATGTCTGGCTCATCGGCAAGTCGGCCATTGCCATCACCGATGCCATCGAGCGCAACCAGGTGGCAGGCGGCGGGGTCTTCATCCATTTCGACAACATCTCGGAAAAGAAGGCTGATGTCTTCATCGATGTGGAACTCGAGAACCGTAGTCTCAAATCCAAGTCCGTCACCCTCCTCGCCCGCATCAAGGATGCTGATGGCAAAGTCATCAAGACCTTGAAAAAATCCACCGCCCTAACCCAATTATCCATTATCCATTATCAATTATCCATTCATAACCCTCATCTCTGGTCGCCCGAGGATCCCTACCTCTACACCGTCGAGCTCCAGGTGATGGATGGCAAGACATCCCTCGATGGCGGCATCGTCCGCATGGGCATCCGCAAGGCGGAGTTCCGGGGCAAGGACGGCTTCTGGCTCAACGGCAAGCCCTATCACCAGCTCGTGGGTGGCAACCGTCACCAGGACTTCGCCTATGTGGGCAATGCCGTACCCAACTCGCAGCAGTGGCGCGACGTGCTGCGCCTGAAGGAGGCCGGCATGACCATCATCCGCTCTGCCCACTACCCGCAGGACCCGTCGTTTATGGATGCCTGCGACGAACTGGGCCTCTTCATCATCGTACCCACGCCTGGCTGGCAGTTCTGGAACAAGGACCCGCAGTGGGGCGAGATGGTACACCAGAACACGCGCGACATCATCCGTCGCGACCGCAACCACCCCTGTGTGCTCATGTGGGAGCCCATCCTCAACGAGACTCGCTATCCTGAGGACTTCGCCCTGAAGGCCCTGCAGGTCACCCGCGAGGAATTCCCCTATCCCGGTCGTCCCGTGGCCGCTGCCGACATGAATTCTGCCGGGGTGAAGGGCAACTACGATGTGCTCTACGACTGGGCCTACAACATCGCCAACGGCAAATATGACGATCTCGACAACTGTATCTTCACCCGTGAGTGGGGTGAGTACGTCGACGACTGGTATGCCCACAACGCCATCAACCGTGCCGCCCGTGGCTGGGGCGAGCATGCGATGCTGGCCGCAGCCCTCTCGCTTGCCGACACCTACGGTCAGATGTATCACGGCCAGCGCCAGTTCATCGGGGGCTGTCTCTGGCATCCCTTCGACCACCAGCGCGGTTATCATCCCGATGCCTACGTAGGCGGCATCTATGATGCCTTCCGCCAGCCCAAATACGCCCTCGACATGTTCAAGGCCCAGATTACTCCGAATACTCAGATTACTCAGAATACTCAGAGTACTCCGAATACTCAGATTACTCAGAATACTCAGAATACTCAGAATACTCAGAATACTCCGACCTACTATCTCTCCATCGCTCATGAGATGACCCAGTTCTCCCCCAGCGATGTCACCATCTTCACCAACTGCGACAGTGTCCGCCTGACCGCCCTCAACGGCTGGAAAACAGCTACGCTCCCCGTCATCCACGATCCCGCAGGCCAGCCCAACGCCCCCGTCATCTTCAAGGACTTCTGGGATTTTTGGAAGGCGCGTGAACTGAGCTATAACAAGCGCAACTGGCAAGGCGTGAAGTTCGTGGCCGAGGGTATCAAGGACGGCAAGGTGGTCTGCACGGTCGAGAAGATGCCTGCCCGCAGGAGCACGAAAATCCGACTTTATGCCGATGAAATGGGCAAAAAACTCGTGGCCGACGGTTCCGACTTCATCGTTGTGGTGGCAGAGATTACCGACGATAACGGCAATGTACGTCGCCTGGCGCGTGAGCACGTCACGTTCACTGTCGAGGGCGAGGGTCGCCTCATCGGTGATGCCTCCATCGCTGCCAATCCCCGTCAGGTGGAATGGGGCACCGCCCCCATCCTCGTGCGCAGCACCCATCAGGCAGGTCCCATCCGCATCATCGCCCGCAGCACCTTCGAGGGTATCCACGCCCCCGCTGCCGACACCCTCACCATCGAGAGCATCCCCTACGAGGGCCGCATGTGCTACCAGGAGGTGCAGATCACGGGGACGGTTCTGCGTGATCCGATTTCCACAGGAAATGGCATCATCAGAACCGTCCCCGTGATCCCCAACGCATCCGACCGTCGCAAGATGCTCGAGGAAGTGGAGCGTCAGCAGCAGGATTTCGGCATCCAGGAGTCACATGAGAACGTTAAAAAACAATAATGTTCAATCTTCAATGTTCAATGTTCAATAAATAATGTGTACCTTTGGGCACTGGATTTTGACAAACTACATATAATTAACAAACTAAATATTAAACGCTTATGAAACAGATTTTTACTTTAGTGTGTGTTGCGTTTTGTGCTTTGACAGCCAATGCGCAGGACGTTTACAATGCCATCGTCGATGGTAAGCTCGCCCCCGAGTTCGCTGCCGTTGCCGGTGAAGACGGCGGTGTGGCCAACAATGCTGCCAACGGTCAGTCGATCATCACCATGACTGCCGGCAAGGCTACCGTGACCGCTGTAGGCGGTACAACCCCCGCCAACGCAGACGGTGGCGGTCAGCAGATCACCATCGGTGACGTCATCGATGCCGAGAAGCACGTCTACAAGGTGGCTTCCGTCGAAGCCTGGAACGACATCAAGTGGGATCGCAAGAACCAGGGCGATATCGATTTCTGGTACATCGCAGGCACAGGCAACCCCTACGTCGATATGAATGCCGTGGAGAACTCCAAGGACGATGTCTGGCAGGGCAACTATAAGGCCGACTATATCTATTACGAGCCCGACGGCTCCGCAGGCATGCCTGTCACCGGTCTCTACTACAAGTTCACGGCTTCTGCCAAGGGTGCCTTCAAGGTGAAGGTATGGGCCAACAAGGGTAACCGCAAGACCTTCGTGGTGAATGCCAAGACGATGCAGGCTGAGCGCCTGCTGGCTTCCGGCTATATCAACGGTGTGAACGATGCCGACGGCAAGAAGAAGCTGCTCACCGTTGAGCAGGTCGACTCCGTACACCATGTCTATATCTATGGCAACTATGAAAATGCCGTCGCTGCCGGTGAGAAGACACAGGAAGAACTGGATCAGATGAAGGCCGACGCTGATGCCCTGGCCGTTGAGCGCCAATACGTCATCGGTAATGGTAACCAGAACTTCTGGGGCTGGCTCACCTTCGATGTCGAGGCCGGCGAGGAATACTGGGTGTTCCAGCACAGCTCACAGATTGGTTTCGGTGGTTTCGAGTTCCATGAGGGCAAGACCGCTGAGGACCTGATTGGCGGTATCGAGGCAGCCTACGTCTACACTACCAACTTCTCGACCTATGAGGACGAGGAGACTGGCGAGCGCGTGACCTGGAAGGGTGAGAAGGCATTCGGCAACGGACAGTTCGCACAGACCGAAGAGGAAGGTGCCCCCTTTGGCGACTTCTTCCACAACGACGGCTCTGCCAAGCGCGCCAGCTACTGCCTGCTGCCTGAGGATGTCCTCGCCCACTCTGACAAGACCGAGGCCCTGACCATCGCCGTCTGGGTACGCGCCCAGGAGGAAGCCGCCTCTGCCGACTACCTGTGGACACCGCTCTTCACTGCCTACGCCCAGCAGGCCAATCCGAACTCATGGCCGATGATGGCCTGCCAGTACCGTGGTGTGCTGCAAGTGAACTGCGCCGGATGGACCGATTACACCGATGAGCAGAATGTAAAGGGAGTGAATGCCATTTATCATGGTGATGCCGACTGGCTCGCAGACCACAAGTGGCACTATTACACCGCTGTCTTCGAGGGTGAGAATGCCAAGGTCTACTTCGACGGTGAGCTGAAGAACGAGTGGGACAACACGAAGGTTGCCGAGCGCACCCAGAAGGGTCTCTTCTCCAACGGTGCCGAGCTGAAGTACGTCTGCCTGGGCGGTAACCAGGCCTGGGACTGGAACGACAACGATGCCCCGTTCGACTTCGCCCGTCTGCTCATCAAGAACTCTGGCATGAGTGCCGGTGAGATCAAGGCCCAGATGAGTGCCGACTTCCCCACCTGGCAGGAATATCTCACAGGCATCACGACTGCTGTGAAGGTCATCAGACCGACGAGCGACGCCATCTACAACCTCGCAGGCCAGCGTGTGGATGCAGCCTATAAGGGTCTTGTCATTAAGAATGGTGTAAAGACCATGCAGCAGTAATCTGTGAAAACCATCACCCGCCTCTTTACAACAGCCATGCTGATGCTCCTCTGCATCAGCATGGCTGTGATGGGAAAAACCAATAAGCTCTCGCCCTTTGTCAGGCGTGCCCTGATGGAGAGCCAGCGCCAGCCATCCCCCACCCGAGGCTCTGATGCCAAGCATACGCCCAAACAGATCCTGGCCTTCGTCAAGGCGCACAACGGACCATCGCTTTTGCAGCAATACGGCTGTCAGGTCTACGCTCAATGGGGAAATATCCAAATCGCTCTTATCCCGTTGAACAGTCTGGCAGCCTTGGCTGCAGAGGCGCAGGTGGAGCGCATCGAGGCCAACGCCTCTGCCCGTCTGCAGCTCGACACCTCTGCCATCGTCATCAATGCCCTGCCGGTCTATGAGACCACCCCTGTGCATCAGGCCTATACCGGCGACGGCGTGGTGGTGGGACTCATGGATGTAGGCTTCGACCTGACACACCCCAACTTCTACGACCGCCAGCTGACACACAGCCGTATCAGCGCCATCTGGGACCAGTTGTCGCCCGACACCGTCGGCAGCGCCTTGCCTGCCGGACGCGACTATGTCGGCACTGAGGCCGTGCAGGCCCATGCCCGTTCCACCGACTGCGACATCATGGTTCACGGCACCCATACCTTAGGCATCGCAGCCGGCACTGGCTACGACACCCCCTACCGCGGTGTGGCGTTCGACAGCGACATCTGCCTGGTGAGCAACCGGGTGGATGAAGACACCGCCTACTTCGAACCTTCCCCCGACGAATACTTCCATACCAATGCCCTGGATGCCCTGGGATTCAAATACCTCTTCGACTATGCCGCACAGCAGGGCAAACCCTGTGTCGCCTCGTTCAGCGAGGGCTACCGATCTTATTTCGACAATGAGGACAGCCTGTTTGCCGCTGTGCTCGACAGCCTGACCGGACCTGGCCGCATCATCGTGGCTTCAGCAGGCAACGAGGGCCTGATGAAGAGCTATTTCGAGAAACGCGCAGAGGCCACTGAGGACGGGGCCTTCGTGCGCTGTTATTACAATGAGACCGACTATCGCATCAAAGGCAGCGGCCCCCTCCGGCTGCACCTTTACAACTATGGCGACCAGCCGGGCGTGCCTGCCCATACCTATACCATCGACTTGGATGCCTTGCCCTACGAGACCGAGGTGACCGACACCTTCCATGTCAACGGCGACACCCTCTTCGTGGACCTCTACCGGCGACCGACGACATGGCCGCCCGACGAAGTCTGGTATCTCACCCTGCATAGCAGCCAGATCCTTCGCAGATTCTGGCCTTTGGCCCTCACCCTTGAAGGCGACAACCGGGCAGAGGTCTTCGGTATGTCGAATTCAGACCTCCAGACCAATGACAGCGACCCCCGCTGGCAGGCAGGTCAGGCTGGCCACAATATTCTGGCGCCCGGCAGTTTCGCATCTGTCATCAGCGTCGGGGCCTCCACCTACCGCATGAAGGGCCAGACGCTGAACGGCTCCTACAATGTCCATGCGGGAACGGTGCAAGGCCGCGTGAGTCCCTATTCCTCCACCGGTCCTACCGTCGACGGGCGCATCAAGCCCGATGTGGTAGCCCCGGGCACCAACATCATCTCCTCGCTCAGCCATTACCTGTCGGCAGGCAATGCCTTGATGCGGGAATCCGAATTTCAGGGCAACACCTATCCCTGGGGCGTGGAAACGGGCACGTCGATGTCGACACCGATGGTGGCAGGCACGATAGCCCTCTGGCTGCAGGCCTGTCCCACGCTCACGCCCGACGATATTCTGCAGGTATTCCGTCGCACCTGCCGGCATCCCGACCCAGAGCTCAGCTATCCAAATGCCATCTACGGCTATGGCGAGATCGACGCCTATCGCGGCTTGTTAGACATCTTAGGGGTCGACCAGATTGAAGGACTCAGCCTTCACCAGCCCGCAGCCCTCCAAGTCAGACCGTCAGGCAATGGTCTCCGTCTGACGTCCGACGCCCCCGTCACCGAAACCATCAGCGTCAGGCTCTACAGTCTTTCCGGCACCTGCATCCACCAGGCTTCCGTCCGCATCGACGGTACCGAAGCCTTCCTGCCCCTGCCCCCACTTGCTGCCGGTGTCTATGCCGTTCAGTTGAACGCCCCCGCTCAGCAACTCTGCGGCTCGCAACTGGTAAGATTATAAAAGATAGAACAACGGAATTAGTACGGCAGAAACTATCATTTTTCACCCCATTATTTGGAAGTTTCGAAAATAATTCCTATCTTTGTGACCGAAAATCAGATATAGACGATGTTGGTACTTCAAGATTGCATAGATAAGTTGTCTGCATTCAAGCAAACATTCGGCAGGCAATTTGGCATTACAAAACTCGGTATTTTCGGTTCTGTGGCCAGACAGGAAAATACAGAGGAAAGCGACATTGACATCGTTGTGGAGGTCGAAAAGCCTACATTGTCCCTCATGTATGAGCTACGAGAAAAGCTTAAGGCTTTATTCAATTGCAATGTAGATCTAGTAAGATTCCGTTCTACGCTCCGTCCGCTATTAAAGTCGAACATTCTAAACGATGTGGTTTATGTCTAAAGAGGAATTAACCATAAGAGACCGATTTGAAGAAATTCTTGAATCCATAGGTCCCCTGGCATGCTATCTATGGCATGCGAAACATTATTTCTCATGAATATGGCAACGTTGACGAGGCTGTAATCGTTTCAACCATCAATGACGATTTGCCTAGACTCAAAAAAGTAATAGAGGAGTTGATTGTACATACAGAGATGGCATAATTCAGAGCTTCAAATTCCATTTTGCTTAATTTTGAATTATATTTGTCCATTTCTCCGCCTTAGGTGGAGGCTGGAGTCATAAAGGGGTAAAAAAAGGGGGGATGTGCCGATTGGCACATCCCCGTCTTTTTGAACTTCTCCTTGTTCCTTGCGGAATAAAGGGAGGTCTCATTTAAATCTCCTCAGCATCACCTGTTCCAGGGGTCTGGTCGCCACTTGCTGCCAACAGG
>JAFZCU010000195.1 GCA_017556145.1 Prevotella sp.
AAGATAAATTGCATAGGAATATGAAAGTAATGAAATTCGGCGGAACGTCCGTAGGTTCCGTAAAAAGCATTCTTAGCTTGAAAAAAATCGTGGAGACAGAGGCTCGGACGCAACCTGTCGTAGTAGTAGTAAGTGCACTTGACGGCATCACCGACCGCCTGATCGCCACATCGCAGATGGCCAAGCAGGGCGACGACCGCTATCGTGAGGAATTCGACGCGATGGTGACGCGCCACCACCAGATGATCGAGGCCATCATCCAGGATGACAAAAAGCGCATTGACTTATTTAATAATGTAGACCAGCTCTTCGACCAGTTGAAGAGTATCTTCTATGGTGTGTATCTGATTCACGACCTGTCGAAGAAGACAGAAGATACCATTGTCAGCTATGGTGAACGCCTGAGTTCGCATATCGTGGCTGCGATGTTCAAGAACGGTATCCGTATGAACAGCCGTGACTTCATTCGCACACAGAAGAAGCAGGGCAAGCACGTGATTGATGCCGACCTGACGACAGAGTTGGTGAAAGACGCCTTCAGTTCTATTAGTTGCTGTGGCACAGCAACAAACAACAAGGTGTATGTGGTTCCTGGCTTTATCGCCAGAGACAGAGACACCCACGAAACCACCAACCTGGGTCGAGGCGGAAGTGACTATACGGCTTCCATCATCGCTGCTGTGCTGAATGCAGAGGTGTTGGAGATCTGGACGGATGTGGACGGCTTTATGACGGCTGACCCGAAGGTGATCAAGAGTGCATACACCATCAATGAACTATCCTACGTAGAGGCGATGGAGCTCTGTAACTTCGGTGCGAAGGTAATCTATCCGCCGACCATCTATCCCGTCTGCGTGAAGAATATCCCCATCAAGGTGAAGAACACGTTCAACCCCGAGCATCCGGGTACGCTGATCAAAGATAAGATCGAAGACGACAATAAGCCCATCAAGGGTATCTCCAGCATCAAGGGCACCTCTCTGATCACAGTAACAGGTCTCTCGATGGTGGGTGTGATTGGTGTAAACCGTCGTATCTTCACTACCCTCGCTAACAAGGGCATCTCAGTGTTCATGGTATCGCAGGCTTCTTCTGAGAACTCCACCTCTATCGGTGTGCGCGACGAAGATGCCCAGGCTGCAGCAGAGGTGCTCAATGCCGAGTTTGCCAAGGAGATTGAGACTGGTGCCATGTATCCCATGCTCGTGGAGAGTGGCCTGGCCACCATTGCCATTGTGGGTGAGAACATGAAACAGACGCCGGGTATCGCCGGTAAGCTGTTTGGAACGTTGGGACGTTCGGGTATCTCTGTGATTGCCTGTGCCCAGGGTGCTTCCGAAACGAACATCTCGTTCGTGGTGGATGGCCGTTTCCTGCGTAAGTCACTCAACGTGCTGCACGACTCGTTCTTCCTGTCGGAATACAAGGTACTCAACCTCTTTATCTGCGGTATCGGTACTGTGGGTGGTATGTTGCTCGAGCAGATCCGCACCCAGCAGCAGTTCCTGATGCAGACCAAGCGTCTGAAGCTGAACGTGGTGGGTATCTCGGATGTCGATAACTTCGTATTGGATCGTGACGGCATCGACCTCGACAACTACGAGAAGATCCTGCGTGCCGGCTTTGCTGCCAATACAGAGCACATGCGCGATGAGATCGTGAAGATGAACATCTTCAACTCGGTCTTTGTCGACTGTACCGCCAGCCGTCAGATCGCATCTCTCTATCAGACATTCTTAGAGCATAATATCTCTGTGGTGGCAGCTAATAAGATTGCTGCCTCGAGCGATTATGACAGCTATATTAAACTCCGTCAGACCGCCCGTGACCGTGGTGTGTGGTTCCGCTATGAGACCAATGTAGGTGCCGGTCTGCCGATTATCGGTACGATTAACGACCTGTGTAATTCGGGTGATAAGATCCTAAAGATCGAGGCTATCCTGAGCGGTACGCTGAACTTCATCTTCAACGAGATTGCTGCCGATGTGCCCTTCTCCGAAACCGTTCGCAGGGCTAAGGAGCAGCGTTACTCAGAGCCAGATCCGCGTATCGACCTCAGTGGTACGGATGTGATTCGTAAACTGGTGATCCTCACTCGTGAGGCTGGTTATAAGGTGGAACAGGAGGATGTCGAAAAGCATCTCTTCGTGCCCGACAGTTACTTCGAGGGTTCGATTGATGACTTCTGGGCAAAGTTGCCTGAACTCGATGCCGACTTCGAAGCTCGTCGTAAGGTGCTCGAGTCTGAAAATAAACGTTGGCGTTTTGTGGCCACAATGGAGAACGGCAAAACGAATGTGGCTTTGAAAGAAGTGCCTTACGGTCATCCGTTCTACGGACTTGAAGGCTCCAACAACATCGTACTGCTCACTACTGAACGCTATAAGGAGTATCCTATGCTGATCCAGGGCTATGGCGCCGGTGCTGCTGTGACAGCTGCCGGTGTATTTGCCAATATCATGTCAATCGCAAACATTTGATTTATGAAGCATATCATCATATTAGGTGATGGCATGGCAGATCTTCCCGTCAAACGACTTGGTGGGAAGACCTTGCTGCAATGCGCCAATAAACCCATGATGGACCGTCTGGCCCGCGAAGGCCGTTGTGGACGTCTTATCACTGTGCCCGAGGGCTTTCCTCCAGGCTCGGAAGTGGCTAATACTGCTATCCTCGGCTACGATCTGAACCGGGTCTATGAAGGGCGCGGCCCTTTGGAGGCTGCTTCGATAGGTTATGAGATGGCTGATGATGATCTGGCTTTGCGCTGTAACATTATCACTGTTGACAAGCCGCGTTTAGGCGACGGCAATTCTGGAATGGACGGGGTGATTGTCACCCATAACGGTGGAAACCTTGAAACCGAGGACGGCGACGTGCTGATTAAGTATCTGAACGAAAAGCTCGCTGCACCTGTCAATGAGCGTTATGGCTTCGAGCGTGTCAAATTCATCACTGGCATACAGTACCGCCATCTGCTTATCATCAAGGGCGGCAACAAACACATTGTCTGTGCCCCACCCCATGACCATCCTAATCAGGAGTGGTACCCCCTGCTGGTGAAACCCGAATCATGGAATGCCGTACATCATGCTGGCTCCATACGCCTCTCGCCAGAGGAGACCGCCGATTTGCTGAACGAACTCATTCTCAAATCGCAGATACTGCTCTCCGAACATCCCTTCAACATTGAGCGTGCCAAGCGCGGTGAGCGCCAGGCCAATAGCATCTGGCCCTGGAGCGGTGGCTACAGACCCTCGATGGAAACACTCATGCAGCGCTATCCGCAAGTGAAGTCTGGCTCTGTCATCTCTGCCGTGGACCTTATCCGTGGTATCGGTCACTATGCCGGACTGAAGATTATCCGTGTGAAAGGTGCCACTGGTCTGGCCGACACCAACTACGAAGGCAAGGCTGAGGCTGCCATCAGAGCTCTCCAGCGCGATGATTTCGTGTTTGTACATGTGGAGGCCAGCGATGAGGCAGGCCATGATGGCGATCTGGAACTGAAACTCAAGACCATCGAGTATCTCGACCTGCGTCTGATCACCCCGATTTACAATGAGGTTAGCAAGTGGAAAGAACCCGTTTGTATCGCAGTATTGCCCGATCATCTCACACCTGTTGAAATGCGTATCCACGTAGGACAAGCTGTGCCATTCCTTTTCTGGTATCGTGGCATCAAGCCCGACGACGTGCAACAGTACGATGAGGAATCCTGTGTTTCCGGCTCCTACGGCCTTCTCCGTCATGCCGAATTCATGCAGGCCCTTATGGCAATTAAGTAGTTTAGAGTTTATAGTTTTTTTTTAGAGTTTAAAGTCTATGAATTATTACAGCACCAATGGAAAAGCCCCCATCGCCGACCTTCACAAGGCTGTGGTGAAAGGCCTGGCAGAAGACCGTGGTCTTTATATGCCAGAAGAAATCAAGATACTGCCGAAGATATTCTTCGACAACATCCAGGATATGTCGTTCCAACAACTTGCCTACAACGTGGCGAGTGCCTTCTTTGGTGAAGACGTCGATCTCGATGCCCTTCAGGACATCGTCTATGACACGCTCTCGTTTGATTGTCCTGTGGTTAAGGTAAAAGACAATATCTATGCCCTCGAGCTTTTCCACGGTCCTACCCTCGCCTTCAAGGATGTGGGTGCCCGTTTCATGGCACGCCTCTTGCAGTATTACATCCGTATGGAGGGACAGAAAGAAGAGGTGAATGTCCTTGTGGCCACCTCAGGCGATACCGGCTCTGCCGTTGCTAACGGCTTCCTCGGTGTTGAAGGCATCCACGTCTATGTGCTCTATCCCAAAGGCAAGGTGTCGCCCATTCAGGAGTGCCAGTTCACAACGCTTGGCAAAAATATCACCGCCATCGAGGTGGATGGTGTCTTCGACGACTGTCAGGCACTGGTGAAATCAGCCTTTATGGATGAAGAACTGAACAAGCACATGAAACTGACCTCTGCCAACTCCATCAATGTGGCCCGTTTCCTGCCCCAGGCATTCTATTACTTCAATGCCTATGCTCGTATGAAGGCGCTTGGCAAGGCTGACAATTTTGTGATGTGTGTTCCTTCGGGTAATTTCGGCAATATCTGTTCAGCCCTCTTTGGCCACGCGATGGGTTTGCCCGTCAAGCGTTTCATTGCTGCCAATAATGCAAATGATATTGTTTACAAATACCTGCAGTCAGGCAAGTACGAGCCTAAGGCCAGTGTGCAGACGCTTGCCAATGCGATGGATGTCGGCGATCCTTCTAACTTCGCCCGAATCATCAATCTCTACAGCCTGAACAATAAGCTGACCAGCGAGGCAACGCATCATCGTATCACCAACCTGATCAGCGGGGCCACATACAGCGATGACCAGATTCGCGAGACCATGCGTCAGTGTTATGCAGAGACTGGTTATATCCTCGATCCTCACGGTGCTTGCGGCTATCAGGCTTTGGCCGACGGGTTACAGGAAGGTGAGATTGGTGTGTTCTGCGAGACCGCTCATCCTGCGAAGTTCAAGGAGAAGGTCGATGATATCTTGGGCATTGACGTTGAGATACCCGACCGCTTGGCTGCCTTCATGAAGGGCGAAAAGCAGAGTGTCCCCATGACTAAGAATTTCGAAGATTTCAAGCAATATCTGAAACAACAAGCTAATCCCCGTTAATGACCGAGGTCATGCTGACTTTGTTTGCCCTCGTGGTGGTAGGCTTCATAGCGGGCAAACTAGGCTATTTGGGAGGTGATTTCGACCGTCAGTTGTCAAGACTGGTGATTAACATCACCTGCCCTGCACTTATCCTATCGTCAGCCATGACGGGCACACTACCCGACCGAAGGTATATCCTGCCTCTGCTGTTGATCAGTGTTCTTACCTATCTGTTATTGACAGCTGCTGGGTTCCTGTTGCCACGCTACCTGACGAAAGACAAGAGTCATCAGGGACCTATCGGCTTTGCACTCATCTTCGGCAACGTGGGTTTCATGGGCTATCCGGTAGTTGCCTCGATCTTCGGTTATGAGGCCGTGTTCTATGCCGCTGTGCTGAATGTCGTGAACACCTTCGCAGTGTTCACCATTGGTACGATGCTCATCACGGGTGCCAGTAGCGACAAGGAACGCTTCGAGAAGAAAGTGCTCTATAGCACCCCCATGCTGGCAGCCTACCTGACGATGGCTATCGTGGCCCTCAGGATCGACAACATACCCACCGTTATCAGTCAACCACTGACCATGTTAGGCAATATTACCGTACCTGCCGCCCTGCTGATTATCGGCTCATCGATGTCGCAGTTGTCGTTGCGAACTATGCTGGGTAACACTACAGTTTATGCCACCACGCTGCTGCGATTGGCAATACTGCCCGTAGGTGTACATTTTCTGATGAAACTGATGGGATTTGCCCCGTTGGTGGTGAATATCAACACGCTCGTCATCGCAATGCCCGTAGCTACCTATGGCACTATCCTTTGTCTCAAGTATGGCAAAGATACAACAATGATCACCGAGGTAACGTTTGTAACAACGCTGGCCTCGGTGATCACTATTCCGATATTAGTTATGCTGCTCTTCTGAGTTTAGCGGACCACCCGTGTGAATTCTGGTTTGGCACCAGCTTCCTTGCCCATCGTGACATAGATGGTCGATTCGCCACCACCGCCAAAACCCTGGCTCTTCACTTTAAACTCATAGTCGATGCTGTCGTCGGTCGTGCGCTTGCCGAATGTCAGAGGCGTACCCAGCGAAAACTGATAGCTTGAGCAGGCAGCATCGAAGATGGCCTTTTCGGCATCCGTCACAGGCTGCTGGGCAGAATAGGCAGGAAGGGTCTTCACCTTACCGGCTATATAGCCGTTTTCCTTCAAGAATCGGTCGAGCTCCTTAGCCGCAGCAGCCACACGGGCCTGACGCACACCGTAACCGGGCTTAATCGTAGCCTTGGGCAGTGCCTTCTTGAGGTCGGCCATCGAAGACTCCAGGCCACCGCTACCAAAAGTGCAGAAGGGCACGATGGTTTTTCCAGCAAAATCCTCTTGCTTGAGGAGCGATGCAATAGGCAAGGCATAGGTTCCCGACCAGATGGGATAGCCCAGGAAGATGATGTCATAGTCAGCAATCTTCGCCTTCAATGGCTTGAGAGCAGGCTGCTTCTCTCTTTGTGCACGCTGCATTGTCTCCATCATATTGCCCGTATAAGGCTCCACCAGTTCAATGGCAACTACAGCCTTGTCAGGAAGTGATAATTGCTTCTGAAGAGCCAGTGCCACCTTTTGCGTGGTCTGTGTCTCAGAGAAATACAGCACCAGTTTCTTTTGTGCGAAACCTGTTGCCACAAATGCCAACATGGCCATGATGAATAAAGCTTTTTTCATTTCGTTTTTGATTAAGTTATGATAATAAGTTTAAAACTGCCGCAAAGATACGAAAAAACCGCGAAACTTCCAAAAGTATCGCGGTTTTTCTATTGTATGCAATATTTAACTGAGTTTGTGGATGACGAGTCCTGAGCGGAGCTTGGGCTCGAACCATGTAGCCTTCGGGGGCATGATCTTGCCCGAGTCGGCGATATCCATAATCTGCTGCATCGAGACAGGATAAAGCGCCAGGGCGGCACGCATCTCACCACTATCGACACGACGCTTGAGTTCTCCGAGTCCTCGGAGTCCTCCAACGAAATCGATGCGCTGAGAAGAGCGCAGGTCGCCAATGTTAAGAATCTCATCGAGAATCAGACGGCTGGAGATATCCACGTCGAGCACACCGATAGGATCATTGTTGTCGTAGGTGCCCTCCTTTGCCTTCAGACTGAACCAGTGCTGATCAAGATAGAGCGAGAACTCATGAAGCTCCTGCGGCTTATAGATTTCCGTGCCTTTGTCCTCAACAATGAAATTCACCTGCAGGGCAGCCAAAAACTCCTCAGACGACATGCCGTTGAGATCCTTCACCACGCGGTTGTAATCGAGAATCGTCAACTGTGAAGCCTGGAAGCAGACGGCCATGAAGAAGTTGTACTCCTCGGTGCCATTGTGGTTGGGGTTCTGCTTCTGTTTCTCTGCGCCTACGAGGGCAGCTGCTGCTGAGCGGTGGTGTCCGTCGGCGATATACAGACTGGGCATCTTGGCAAACTCGTCAGTGATGGTCTGCATGTCCTGATCATCGTTGATCACCCAGAACTGATGGCGGAATCCATCGATGGGGGCGATGAAGTCATACTCAGGCTCGGTAGCGGCATAGCGCATGATGAGGGCGTTGAGCACAGCATTGTCTGGATAGGCGAAGAAGACAGGCTCGACGTTGGCATTGTTCACGCGGACGTGCTTCATGCGGTCTTCCTCCTTGTCGCGACGGGTGAGCTCGTGCTTTTTGATGCGACCAGCCATATAGTCGTCTGTATGGGCGCATACCACGAGACCATACTGCGTCTTGCCATTCATCGTCTGCGCATAAATATAATAATGTTCACGCGCATCCTGAACGAGCCAGCCTTTGTCCTGGAATTTCTGGAAGTTCTCAGCAGCCTTCTCATAGACACGAGGATCATACTCGCTGGTGCCGACGGGGAAGTCAATCTCGGGCTTGATGATATGGTAGAGACTCTTCTCGTTGTCGCCAGCCTCAGCCCTCGCCTCTTCACTGTCGAGCACATCGTAAGGACGGCTCTCGACTTGTTCAACAAGCTCTTTTGGAGGGCGAATGCCCTTGAAAGGTTTGATTATTGCCATGTTTAATTATTGACCATTGAACATTGACCATTGAACATTATTTGTTCACCTGGAATTTGGTGTCACCATCTTTGAAGAAGGCATTGATCTGCTTAGCGGCTGCGATACCGGCATTGATATTGGCCTCGGCAGTCTGGGCACCCATCTTCTTCGGGGTTGAGAAGTAACGGCCTTCGAACTTAACAAATTCGTCGTTGGCATCAGGCATGATGTCGGTTACGAACTTCAGGTCCTCACGCTCAGCCATCAGTTTGATGAGACCAGCCTCGTCGATGACCTCCTTACGGGCAGTATTCACGAGGATGCCACCCTTCTTCATCTTACCGACCAGCTCGTAATTGATGCTCTGCTTGGTCTCAGGTGTAGCGGGGATATGTAATGATACAACGTCGCAGGTCTCGAAGAGCTTATCCTGACAGCAAACGGCGTGAACACCGGCAGCCTCGATAACCTCTGCGGGGCAGTAAGCATCGTAGGCATAGACCTCCATGCCGAAGCCCTTGGCAATGCGGGCCACGTTGCGGCCTACGTTACCGAAAGCAAGAATACCCAGTTTCTTACCCAGCAGCTCAGAGCCGCTCTTACCGTTGTAGAAACCACGAACGGCCATCACCAGCAAACCGAACACCAACTCGGCAACGGCGTTAGCATTTTGACCCGGGGTATTCTCGGCCACCACGTTGTGAGCAGTGGCAGCAGCAAGGTCGATGTTGTCATAACCAGCACCAGCACGAACCACAATCTTCAACTGCTTAGCGGCCTCGAGCACCTCAGCGTCAACCTTATCCGAACGGATAATCAGGGCATCGGCATCCTTCACAGCATCCAACAACTGTGCTTTCTCAGTATATTTCTCGAGCAGGGCAAGTTCGTTGCCTGCTGCTTCTACTTCTGCTTTAATACCATTCACAGCGGCGGCTGCGAAAGGCTTTTCTGTTGCTACTAATACTTTCATTTTATTCATTGAACATTGAACATTGACCATTGACCATTATTTCTCCGCTCCCGATTTTGTTGTTTTGATAATCTTAGTCAAAGTCGCTGCAAGTTTACCACAATCATTATAGATCGATTCAAACTGATTATCATCAATGATGTTAGATTCATGCAGTAACTCAAGCCAATATTCAGTTTCGTTTGCTTCCTTTAGAGCAATGTTTAATTTGTTAATAAAATCCATTCGACTTTGAGCATTGACACTCTCACGAACATTAGCTCCAATACTGGTGCCACTCCGTAGAACTTGCTTAGACAAGACTATTACACTCTTATCTTCTTTCAAGTACTTATAAAGCCTGATAATACGCAGTGCGAAAGCCTTACTGTCGATCAACACCTGATTATCCGTCTTCATAATGGTCAATGTTCAATGGTCAATGGTCAATGATTTTTCTCGAATTCCTTCATGCAAGCCACGAGGGCGTTGACTCCTTCGATGGTCTGGGCGTTGTAGCAAGAAGCACGGAAGCCGCCGACTGAGCGGTGACCCTTCACACCAACCATTCCCTTCGATACGGCGAAGTCGAGGAAGTCCTTCTCCAGCTCCTTGTACTCGTCGGCCATCACGAAGCAGAGGTTCATCAGCGAACGGTCCTCCTCCTTGGCAGTACCTACGAACATCTTGTTGCGGTCGATCTCGCCATAGACGATCTCAGCACGCTGCTTGGCCAGCTTATCCATGGCCTCGACACCACCCTGGGCCTTGATCCAGCGCAGGTTCTCGAGGGCGCAGTAGATGGGCACTACAGGAGGTGTGTTGAACATCGAACCCTTGTCGACGTGTGTACGGTAGTCGAGCATTGTGGGAATCTCACGGGGAGCACGACCCAGTTTCTCATCCTTCAGGATGATGATGGTGACACCGGCCATAGCCAGGTTCTTCTGGGCACCGGCATAGATGGCATCATACTTGCTGACATCGACAGGACGGCTCATGATATCCGATGACATATCGGCAATCAGGGGCACAGCAACGTCGAGGTCCTTGCGGATCTCCGTACCATAGATCGTATTATTGGTGGTGATGTGCAGATAGTCGGCATCAGCAGGAACGGTCCAGTCCTTCGGGATGAAGGTGTAGTTGGCATCGGCTGAAGAAGCCACCTCTACGACCTCACCAAACAACTTGGCTTCCTTCATGGCCTTCTTGGCCCAAACACCAGTGTTCAGGTAAGCAGCCTTCTTAATCAGGAAGTTGAA